>CALCKU010000041.1 GCA_937965735.1 uncultured Caulobacterales bacterium | reverse complement strand
GTCCCCGCATGAGCGCGCCCTAATATCTTGAAATGCCTTTGCGCTTTCCCGTTTAGGCCTGTTGCAACATGGATAAGCGCTTCATGTTGCAAAAGTTGGTCTATGTCTTTGCGCGAGAAACGAGCGCTTTTGCGAATTCTGATTCGTTTTGATCCTGCAATCGCTTTAGCGGAAATCCGTGATGATAGCTCGACTCGGGGCGCCTGTTCGCCAAAAAACGTATCCAGACTTGGCCGTAAAGCCTCTGCAAATTCTGCTGCGTCTAAACGCTCGTCTTCGACGCCGATCATCAATTGCTTAGGACTTAAACTGTCCAGCGTCTCTTCCATATGGCGCGCAAGATCAATGACACGCGTGGATCGGTCAATCATCACATGGGTCGGTTCTTTATACAGCGTTTTTGAGTGCTCAAAAAACTCAGATGTCCCACGTGAACGTATCAACCAAACAGTGGTTTCCAAACGCTCCGCTACACGTCGCAACCAATCAATTTGGACACAATCCCCTGTTAGCAACCGTCTAGCAGACTTTATCAAGGCCAAACTTTCATCCGTATTGATGGGTTTATAAACTGGATTTGGCAGACGTCCGCGTTCTAAAAATCGGGCACGTTGTGTCGCCCCCCATTCTACCGATGATAATATTTGCAATGGGCGCGCCGCAGCATTCAGCGTTTTTGCAGCCTTTTTTAAATCATTAAATTGAGTGAGAGTCAGAACATCCATATGTCTTCTTTCTGCCCTAAACGAACAGGCGTCAAGTTTGACTCTAATTTTCTATTTAACCGACACAATTATCCCTATAATGCCGTATTGTGCGTTTTATATCACACCTATAATTTTCGAGAAACCAACATGAAAAAGCCATACCGAGTCAGTCTTGTCGTCAACCTTATCTTAATTTCTATTTTTATGTCCGCTTGCGGCGGGTCGGGAAGAAAAGAAGTTGCCGAAATCAATAATGATTGGACGGGCAATGAGATAAAAATCGAAGCCTTTCAAGACAGTAAAGTCAAAGGCGTAGTTTGCCACATGGCGCATTTTGACCGCGGCGTGTTAGACCGTTTATCTAAAGGCGATTGGTTTGAAAACCCGTCAAATGGTTCAATCTCTTGTGCGATCACTGGGCCCGTTACAATTGGTAAAATCGATATGGATAAAAACGGCGAAGGCGTATTTAAACAAAAACAAAGCCTGATTTTCAAAACCCTTGCCGTTAGGCGTATTTACGATTCTGAAAATGACACTTTGATCTACCTCGTCTACTCAAAAAAAATTGTTGACGGTTCGGCAAAAATGAGTGTCGCTACCGTACCATTGCACGGCGCAGACGTGACTTGGACACATTTAAACACATCCCAATAAACACACAATTTTGTGATTTTCAAAAATTGTATTCTCCCTGCATACGCATAAGGCTAACGGGGCATAAACAGAAAAAATGACGAAACAAAACGCAATCATTTCACTTTCATGCAGTTTAATCGCATTGATCTGTATAAGCTGTAGTGCGCCTAATCACGTCTCTGTCTCTGGCTCAACAACCGTACTGCCAACGGTCTCCAAAGCCGCAGAGAGTTTTAAAATGGAAACAGGTCAGACGATTATTGTCAATGCAGGGGGGTCTGGCGCTGGCTTTAATCAACTTGGCGAAGGTCAAACCGATATTGGTATGATGTCACGCGACATCACACAAGACGAGCTTGACCGGTTTCCAAACTTGAATTTCAAGATTATCCCAATCGGCACAGACGCAGTTGTCCCAGTAGTATCGTCTGAAATTTACGCGGCGGGCATACGCACCCTTTCATTCAAAGACTTGGACGCAATTTATAGTGGCACGGTTGATAATTGGAGTGCATTTGGCGGCCCTGACAAAGCCATACTGGTTATTGATAAGGAAGCCAGTAGCGGCACACGCCACACATTTATGGAAATTGTAATGGGCGATAAAAACGCCTTGGCCCCTGGCGCAGACTTGGTTTTAGGGGCGAATAATGAAGAGCAAACGGCCTTAGCGCAAAGCGATTCGGCCATTGGCATGTTATCCCATGCATGGATGAATGCTGATGTTATTGGATTGTCCATCAAACAAAACGGTGTGTTAATTGACCCCACACTTGAAAATATTCGCTCTGGCGTTTTTCCAATTACACGCGATCTCAACCTTATTATTCGCTCGGATATAAGACCCGAAGCTCAAGCCTTTATTGATTATATGCTGAGTGCAGAAGGGCAAAAACACGTGGCTAATTCTGGTTATGTGGAAAAGCGCCCGTAACCGATTTATGCACCTTTCGCACCCGAAAACACCGACTGCGCATGCTTCTCATTTAGAGTTTCACAAACTTCGAACCCTGCCAAGCCGAAGCTTTATTTACAGTTACGCGACTCTATCAGCGTTAACAGCGACATTACTGGTTGTTCTAATTTTAGGCTTACTCGCTTATCAAAGTGGGTCTGCAATTTTTGAGGCGAATGATAGTCTCCTTGGAAGCGTATGGAGTCCCGCAAAGAACCAATACGGCATCTTGCCAATGCTTTATGGCTCACTCATTGTCATGGTACTCGCCATGGGATTGGCATTGCCAATTGGAATCCTCACGGCCTTATACATTTCTGAAACGCGCTCTGAAACTGTTCGGCGCCTATCGAAAACAATGCTTGAAATTCTCGCGGGTATTCCGTCTATTGTTTACGGATTAATTGGCGTTGCCTTTCTAAGCCTTTGGGTCGCCGATATATTTTACTTGCAAACAGGGCGGGTTATACTCACAGCGAGCCTCTTGCTTGCAATTATGATTTTACCAACGATTATTACCCTCACAGAAGACGCCTTTTCTAATGTCGCAACACCTTACCGTGAAAATGCTTACGCACTTGGTTTATACAGGTTTGAAGTCATTAAAGAAGTTATCTTACCTCAAGCCAAAGGTGACGTTATTGGCGCAGCTTTCTTAGCTCTTGGACGTGCCTTAGGCGAGACTATGGCGGTCATGCTCGTTATCGGCTCTCTAGACCGTATCCCAACACCCGCCTATAATATTTTATCATCCGCCCAAACTATAACGTCAAAGCTCGGACGCGAAATCGCCGAATCCGCTTTTGGATCGACCCATTTTAATGTGCTTGTTTTAATGAGTTTGATTCTTGTCGTTATTACACTTTCCCTTACAGGCCTTGCGCACATTTTGTTTAAGTCGGCAGGTTCGAATGATTAGTCGGTCAACCCAAAACACGATCTTTACGGGTCTCACATGCGCTGCGTTTTTTATCTGTACAGGTCTGCTTTGCGGACTCATTATTACGATTATTTTTAAAGGATTACCCGCTTTATCGCTTAGCTTTTTATTTTCACCAGCCCAAGACTTTGGTGCGTCTGGAGGTATTTTATACCAAATCCTAGGCACACTCTTAATGGTCATTGTCGCCGCTATTTTTGTAGTTCCAATCGCATTAGGTTCGGCAATTTACAGCTCGGAATATCTTCGCTCTCATCGTAAAAAACGGATATTAGAATTATCCCTTCTGGCACTTAATGGTGTCCCCTCAATCACATTTGGTCTCTTTGGGTTAATCTTATTCGTAAATATTTTAGGTACAGGAATCTCTTGGATGGTCGGTTCAATCATTCTCGCAATTATGATGGTGCCAACAACAACGCTTTCAACCTTGCAATCCATGCAGAGTCTGCCAATGACTTACCGTGAAAATGGCTACGCCCTAGGCTTTAACCGCTCGCAGGTCATTCGCTATATCGTTATCCCCCAAGGCTTACAAGGTCTTGTGACGGGGCTTTTAATTGGACTGGCTCGGGCCATTGGCGAAACAGCGCCAATCATGTTTATTGCAACCGCCTTTTCTGGTGTGACGGTTCCCATAAGTGTTGTCGAACCCGTCTCAACTCTACCAACTCACATACTCTCCCTTACCCAACAAGCGACCAATCCAGACGCCCTCAAAAATGCTTGGGGCGCGAGCCTTGTTTTAATTATACTCGTCTTTATCATCAGCCTGTCAGCGTTTTATGCCCGCAGTAAACTTAAAAACCTTAGCCAAAGAGTTTAATTACGCAATGCCGCAAACCTCAAAATCCTATTTAAAACTCGTTGGAGAAAAACCTGCTGAAACAGCCATTAAAGCCGAAAACTTCAGTGCTTGGTTTGGTGAAAACTGTGTTCTCTCTGGCGTTACAACACAAATAGCAAAAGGCCGCATCACCTGTATTGTAGGCCCATCGGGAAGCGGAAAATCTACTTTTCTGCGCAGTATTAACCGCATCAATGACTCTGTCCCGCGTTATAAAATGCACGGTAGCCTCTCGGTTGAAGGCCTTGATTTGGATAAAAAAACATCCAGTCTCACGCAATTACGCGCTCAAGTCGGCATGGTCTTTCAAAAACCCTGTGTCTTTCCAAGATCAATCAAAGAGAACGTCCTGTTTGGTTTGCGTGGCCATAAAATATCGCGCACTGAAAAAGACCAAATTGTTGAACAAAGCCTTAAAAGCGCCGCCCTTTGGAATGAGGTTCATTTACGCCTCGATCAATCCGCAACGACCTTATCGCTTGGTCAACAACAACGCCTCTGTATAGCACGTGCCTTGGCCGTAAAGCCGAAAATCCTGTTACTTGACGAACCCACGGCCTCTGTTGATCCCGTTTCTGGACGTTCGATTGAATCCCTTATTTTAAAACTGAAACACGACTATACCATCATCATGGTCACACATGATATTCGTCAAACTAAACGTATTGCCGATGATATCATGTTCTTTTGTTCTGGCGCATTGATCGAATGCGGAACGAATGAATTTATGTTCTCAAAAGAATGTTCAGAGCAATCACGCCTTTATTTGGATGAAGCGTTTTGTGAGTGCTAATATGGCGGTTTGCGAAACAGTTAGGCTATTAAAACGCAAATAAATATGATTTTTCCTGTTGATTTACGCAAACGTTAGTGTACTAACGCGCTAACACAGCAAGGCAAAAATGACACTCTGAAATGACAATACCCTTAACAGATCTTGTGGCGGCTCTACAAAGCACACAGTCAGAAATGGAAATGAAAAACTTTCTAATTGATCTCTGCACCCCGTCAGAATTAAGGGCCTTATCTGAGCGTTGGCACGTAGCCCAAATTCTTGACGCAGGCGAAAACTCCTACAGGGAAATCAATGCCTTGACCGGCGTTTCAACCACGACTATTGGCCGTGTCGCACGCTTTTTAAAGGATGAACCCTATCAAGGGTACCGCACAATTCTTGACCGCAAAAAGACCAACAAAAACACTGGAAATAAAGATGACGACACGCCTTAGAATTGCCCTACAAAAAAAGGGACGTTTAGCGGATGATAGTTTTGCCCTCTTAAAAAAATGCGGCCTTCGCTTTGCAATCAGAGGGAGCGGCTTACTCGCGCGCGTAAAAAACATGCCAATAGATCTCTTACTTGTACGCGATGATGACATTCCATCTTTTGTTGCAAATGGGGCCAGCGATATTGGAATTGTCGGCGAGAATGTTTTGGTTGAAGAACAGCTTACGCATACCAATAAACTTGACGCTGAAATTATTATGCGCCTTGGCTTTTCACGGTGTAAGCTCTGCCTCGCCTCAAGTGAAAAAAGCAACGTCAAAGATACGCAAAGCCTTGATGGTACACGTATCGCCACCACCTATCCGGGTGTGCTTGGGCGTTATTTGAAAGACAATAATATCAAAGCTAAATCAGTTGAAATGAAAGGGGCCGTCGAACTCGCGCCGAGTATTGGCATTGCTGATAGTATTTGCGACCTTGTATCATCTGGGGCAACGCTTGAGGCGAATGGACTAAAAGCATTCAAAACCATCTTGGAAAGTGAAGCCGTGCTAATCAATTCCACACGAACACTTGACCCCATAAAGAAAGACATTTTAGACAAACTTATCAATCGGATAGACGGCGTTCTTAAATCTTCAGAAACCAAATATATTATGATGAATGCGCCAAAAAATAAGATTGATGCCATTACGGCGATTCTCCCTGGTTCTGATGCTCCGACGATTATCCCACTTGCGGGGAATGATGAACTTGTGGCGATGCAAGCCGTTTGTACCGAAAATGTTTTTTGGGAAACGCTCGAAGAATTGAAAGGCTTGGGCGCACGCGCAATCCTTGTTCTGCCAATTGAAAAGATGATGAGCTAGTGAAAACATATCTCTGGAATACGCTCACCCTTGATGCTCAAAACGCGGCCCTAGCCCGCCCAGAAGGGTTGAGTAATGAACCGCTCTTGAAACAGGTTCGAGACATAATGGACGCGGTGAAAACGGGGGGTGACAAGGCTGTTCTAGACTTCACATATGATTTTGACGACGTTCGTCTCAACAATCTTCATGTCCCTAAAGAAGCCTTAAAATCGGCATGGGAAAACTTAGTGCCAAACGCGCAAGACGCCATAAATATCGCTATTGAGAATATAAAAAAATTTCATACCGCACAAATACCAAAAAATATTTCCGTTGAAACAATGCCCGGCGTACTTTGCCAACGTGAAGCGCGGGCGATTGAAATCGCTGGCCTTTATATCCCAGGAGGAACTGCGCCGCTTGTTTCAACACTTTTAATGTTGGCGGTGCCTGCAAAAGTTGCGGGTGTCAATCAGCGCATTGTCGTTACGCCGCCTGCAAAGGACGGAAAGATCAACCAAGCCATTTTAGCCGCAGCGCATCGGTGCGCTGTCACGGATGTTTATGCATGCGGCGGCGCACAAGCCATTGCCGCGCTTGCTTACGGAACGAAAAGCATCCCAAAATGCAATAAGATTTTTGGCCCCGGAAATGCCTATGTAACAACGGCGAAATCCCTTGCGGCCCAAGAAGCGGGGGGCCCCGCGATTGATATGCCCGCAGGCCCCAGCGAAGCGATGGTTGTTGCAGATGAGAGCGCAAACCCTGTCTTTGTCGCCTCTGACTTATTAAGCCAAGCCGAGCACGATACGCTCGCACAAGTCATGTGTGTATGCTCCACAGCTGACATTGCACGGAAAGTGCAAGACGCAGTACAAGAACAAGTCAAAACATTGCCACGCCGAAATATCGCTAATCAAGCCCTGAAGTTTTCACGGTTTTTAATTACACCGAGTCGCACGGCCACGGTAGAAATCATCAATCGTTACGCCCCCGAACATCTGATTTTACAAATTGAAAATCCCCGAAATTTAGTGGCTGATATACACAATGCAGGGTCAATATTTCTTGGCCCTTGGACGCCTGAAAGTGTCGGTGATTATGCCAGTGGCACGAACCACACTTTGCCAACATTTGGGGCCGCTCGTGCATATTCTGGCGTTACACTTGAAAGCTTTATGAAATATATCTCAATCCAAGAACTTACCCGCAAAGGCCTAGAAGCACTTGGCCCCACCGTTGAAACCCTAGCAACGCTTGAAGGTCTTGAGGCCCATAGGCGCGCTATTAGCCTTAGACTTGAAACAGAAGCACCATGACCGATTGGCCGTTAAATCTTGCTCGCAAAACAATTCGTGAGTTTAAAGCCTACTCCGCACGCGGCGGTTCAACGAGCGCTTTGCACTTAGATGCGAATGAAAGCCCGTGGATGCCGCCGCCTTCTGACAACTCCGTCAAAGATTATAACCGCTACCCCGAACAACAGCCGCCCGCATTGCGCGACCGACTCTCAGCGCTTTACGGCGTTGCAACAGATCGTATCCTAATGGGGCGTGGCGCAGACGAGGCGATTGAAGTGCTTTTGCGTACTTTTTGCGAAGCCAAGGAAGATAGCATCTTAATCTGTCCTCCTACATTTGGATATTTTGAAACCGCCGCCCGTATTCAAGGCGCAAACATATTCAAAGCCCCGCTGAATTCCGATTTCGAATGGAACATAAATTCCGTTCGAAATCTGATTAAAGCAGAAAATCCTAAGCTTGTTTTTCTATGCTCACCCAACAATCCAACGGGTAACAGCCTGTCTCAAGACGTAATTTCCACACTTTGCCATGATTTCCAAGATACTTTGATCGTCGTAGACGAAGCTTACATCGAGTTTTCTTCCTCCCCAAGCGTTGTTCCTTTGTGCGAGACGTATCAAAACTTGATTATTACGCGCACGCTTTCCAAAGTGTACGGGCTTGCAGGCGTGCGTCTGGGTGTCTGTATTGCGGATCCAAAAATCATAGATTTAATGCTTAAAGTCCTACCGCCCTACCCTGTCCCGCGCCCTGTAGAAAATGCGGTTTTACGGGCTTTATCCCCCTCTGTTATGCCTATTCATAAAGAGCGTTTAACACTCTGGAAATCAGAACGCACGCGCGTATACACCCTATTAAAACACTCGCCATTTGTTGAAAAAATCTATCCGTCTGATGCGAATTTCATCCTTTTTCAAACCCATGATGCACAAGGTCTACTGACCGCACTTGGACAAAACCATGTCAAAATACGTGATTTCCGTTCTAAAATTGAAAATCACTTCCGCCTTTCAATTGGAACACCCGGAGAAAATAATATTGCGCTCGCCGCTTTAGGTGCCTTACATCTCTCTGAACCTCAGAACCGTATTGGTGAAGAGTTTCGAAAAACCAATGAAACTGACATTGCAATCAGCGTGAATCTTGATGACCCTAAAACGGTAAAAATTGATACTGGACTTGGTTTCTTTGACCATATGCTTGAACAAATCGCCAAACATGGCGGCATGGGTCTGACCTTGTCATGCGTTGGAGATTTGGAAATTGACGCCCATCATACGGTTGAGGATACGGCGCTTGCGTTTGGATCTGCTTTGAAAAAAGCTTTAGGCGATAAAGCCGGTATTGGTCGATACGGCTTTGTCATGCCAATGGACGAAACACAGGCACGTATCGCCATTGACTTATCGGGCCGCCCCGCTTGTGTTTTCAAAGGCACATTTCCAACCGACCATGTTGGGGAATTTCCTGTTGAAATGTGTCCGCACTTTTTCGAAAGCCTCGCTCAAACTTTAGGCGCGGCGATACATATTGAAGTCGAAGGCAAAAATAGCCACCATATTATCGAAGCTTGCTTCAAAGGTGTCGGACGTGCCTTGCGTCCCGCTTTTGCGAGAGTTGGAGGTGACATTCCGTCGACTAAGGGCGTCCTCTAATGTCACTTGTGATCGTAAATACAGGCGTTGCCAATATATCTTCGGTTAAATTTGCGTTTGAGCGATTAGGGATCACGCCGATTGTAACGGATACGCCTGAAATCATACGCTCTGCCGCCCGCATTATCCTCCCCGGTGTGGGGGCTGCGCCGCTCGCCATGGAGACGATAAACAGCAAAGGATTGACGCCCGTTTTACAAAGCCTAACTCAGCCCGTAATGGGAATTTGTCTGGGCATGCAATTACTGTTTGAAACACTCGAAGAAGGCGAAACCACAACGAAAGGGCTGGGTCTCATACCTGGCACAGTCGAACGGCTTGATACGCAGTCATTACCAACACCCCATATGGGATGGAATACACTTGCGATTACACGCAAAGATCCAATACTCTCAGAAATAAACGCAAATGATTACGCCTATTTTGTACATGGATTTTCAGTTAAAATTGGCTCATACACTCTTTCAAAAACAACATATGGTTCAGAGTTTTCAGCAATCGTCCGTCACAATAATATTTATGGCTGTCAATTTCACCCCGAACGGAGCGCAAAGACTGGGGCAAAGATTTTGGAAAACTTTCTAAAGGTTTCAATATGATATTCCCTGCAATAGATCTGATGGATGGCGGCTGTGTTCGGCTCTTAAAAGGCGACTTCCAGAAACGTACGAATTACTACACGCCGCCCCTTGAAGTGGCCCAGCAATATGCGGAAGCTGGAGCAGAGTGGATGCACATTGTCGATTTGGACGGCGCTAAAAACGGAAACTCAGCACAAGCAGAGCTCATTATAGACATCGCCAAACAAAGCGGCCTAAAAGTACAAACGGGCGGCGGATTACGCGAATTCTACCACCTGCGACGCTTGCTTGACGGCGGCGTGACACGGGTTGTTATTGGCTCTCTTGCCGTCACAAAACCGCATATGGTCAAATTCTGGATTAAAGAGCTTGGCGGGCCACAAATTGTGGTCGCCCTTGATGTTCATATCGGTGAAGATGGGGATTATTATCCGACAACTAAGGGTTGGACAGAAACAGGGTCAAATTCAATTTGGGCTACACTCGACGGCTATGTTGGATCGGGCCTAAAAACAGTTTTGGTCACTGATATTTCAAAAGACGGCGTACTCGGCGGCTCTAATGTCAAACTCTACAAGAAAATCCAAAAAGCCTATCCAGACCTTAACCTCATTACTTCTGGCGGCGTTGGTACACTCAAACATGTCAAAGCCCTAAAGACTTTAAAGCCGCACGGCATTATTATTGGCAAAGCGCTGTATGAAAACAAATTTACCTTAAGTGACGCAATTCAATGCTAGCACGCCGAATCATACCCTGTCTTGATGTCCGCGCGGGTAGAGTTGTTAAAGGCGTTCAATTTAAAAACCACGAAGATGTTGGCGATATTATTGAATTGGCTTTACGGTACAGCCAGCAAGGTGCAGACGAACTTGTCTTTTATGACATTACGGCCTCTGTCGACAACCGAACCGTGAGCCCGAATTGGATACAAGCGGTTTCACGGGCAATTGACATACCATTTTGTGTCGCGGGCGGTATCAATTCAGTTGAAGCGGCTCGGGCGCGTTTATCGGCAGGTGCAGATAAAATTAGTATCAATTCTCCTGCTCTTCAAAACCCTGATCTTATCAACCAATTAAGCGCTGCTTTTGGTCAACAATGTATTGTTATTGGTATTGATAGTTTTACAGAGAACGGTACTTACCGTGTTAAATCCCACACGGGTGATCCTGAAAAAACTCGAGAGACAGGCCGCGCGACACTCGACTGGGTTCAAGAGGTCATACAGCGCGGCGCGGGTGAAATCGTGCTCAATTGTATGAACCAAGACGGCGTTCGCAAGGGCTATGATTTGGAACAGTTAAACGCTGTCCGTATGGTCTGTTCTGTGCCTTTAATAGCCTCTGGCGGCGCGGGTGAAACCCAACATTTTCAAGATGTTTTTGAGCGCGCCAATGTTGACGGCGCCCTCGCTGCCAGCGTGTTTCATAAATCGATTATTGCCATTCCTGATTTAAAAGCAGACCTAAAACGTGCTGGGGTAGAGATTAGACTATGACGATTTCAACACGTGATATTGACTTTGACAAAGGCGAAGGCCTTGTCCCCGCAATCGTACAAAACGCACAGACAGAACAAGTCTTAATGCTAGGTTATATGAATGAAGCCGCATTTGAAAAAACGGTTCAAACGAAACGCGTGACGTTTTATTCACGCTCCAGAAAGACCCTTTGGACGAAAGGTGAAACAAGCCAAAACACACTTGATCTCGTGTCAATCACGCAAGATTGTGACACGGATACTTTGTTGGTTCGCGCGGTTCCAAATGGCCCCACTTGCCACCTCGGTACTCTTTCCTGTTTTGGCGATAAAGGCCCACAAGGTATAGGGTTTTTAGCATATCTTGAAGCCTTAATCGAAACGCGAAAGACTGCGGAACCAGACAGCTCTTACACGGCCAAGCTTTTACAAGGCCCGCTCCGAAGAGCCGCGCAAAAGGTTGGGGAAGAAGGCGTTGAAACCGCCCTCGCCGCTGTCGCAGAGACGGATGAAAAACTCGTCAGCGAAGCAGCAGACCTCATCTATCACACACTCGTGCTTCTCGCAGCGAAAGACATAAAACTCAACGCGGTCATAGAAGCGCTAAAATCCCGTCACAAAAATTAGCGCTCCGCCCATTAAAGTTAAACGAGCCGTCCAGAGTACATTAAACCCTTAGAAAACCTCATAGGTTTTCTTGTCTGGGATCGGCACCCATTTTCCATTTATATAATGAATACCACATTCTGTCTTATCATGGTTGCGCCACCGTCCTGCCCTTGGGTCTTCCCCTTCCGCAACGCGCGTTGTACAAGGCTGGCAGCCGATAGACAAATAGCCCAAGGCTAGCATTGGATGGGGCGGCAAATCATGTTTTCGCATATAAGCCGTTACATCTTTCGCCGTCCAATACGCAAGTGGATTGATTTTCACCTGCCGCCCACCCGTTTCCAAAATTGGCATATCTCTGCGCTCTGGCGTTTGGTAGCGTTTACGCCCTGTAATCCGCGCCGCAAAACCGCTAATCGCCCCGTCAAGCGGAGCCACCTTACGAAGACCACAACAGGCATCGGGGTCCGTTTCATTGAGCGTGCCTTTAGGATCTAGCTTTTTTAAATCAGCCCGGTCTGGAATCACATTTCTGAAATCTGTAAGACCAAGGTCTGCGACTAATAAATCTCTGTAGCCTAATGTTTCACGAAAATGCTTCCCTGTATCTAAAAAGATTACAGGAACGGATTTATCTATTTGCGCCACCATGTGCAAAAGCACAGCCGAATCGACACCCAAAGAGGACGCTAAAACAATTCCCCCTGTGTACTCGCTTATGGCCCGTTTCAAAGATTGCTCTGCAGAGAGACCAAAATATAAATCGTTTGAAGTTTGGCCATGTTGAGAGGTTTTCCGAGCGTCAAAAATACTGACCGCTGGCCCGTTTTTGAACGCATACCCTCTTTGGTAGGTCGCGTGAAATGCATCCATAGCAGAAAACCAATCGCTCTCGGATTGTCGCATGTAAGTCTTTTCGTCAACACGCACCGCATCGAATCCGCACTGTAAAGCGTAAACATATTGATCGGGTATAAGCGGGCCATCGGCTATGAGTTGACCTTTAAAGCCGTAATTTTTGCGTAATTCACGCGCGATAGAAAATCCTCGCCCATCGGAAAGGACAGGGAAATCAATCAGAACGGTTTCAAGTCCACCCAAATGAGGTTTGATACGGTCTAAATCCACATCATTAGGCAAGCGCACACTGTCTTTAGCATTATGATTGTCAAAAGCCTCAAGGGCTGGAATCGCGTTAAATGGGTCGTCTGTTTCTACATGCCCATCTCGGATCAGAACGCTCTTTATTGGAATATTATCCGCCATAAAGCACCTCTTTGAATGGAGTCATACCCAAGCGACGATAGCTATCAATGAAGCGCTCACCTTCGCACTTAATACCGATATAATAATCAACCAGACGTTCAATTGCATCCACAGTTTCGTCGTAAGAAAACCCCGGCCCTGTGACATCCCCAATTGCTGCATCTTCAGACGCATCGCCGCCAATTTTAATTTGATAGAACTCAACCCCAGCTTTTTCTAAGCCTAATATACCAATATGTCCGACATGGTGATGACCGCACGCATTGATACAGCCCGATATTTTTATTTGCATATCGCCAATGGCGCGTTGTCGCACAGGGTCATCAAACCGCTCCGTAATCGCTTGACTAAGCGGGATAGACCGCGCCGTTGCAAGCGCGCAAAAATCCATACCAGGGCAACAAATAATATCAGTAATCAAACCAATATTGCCACCCGCCAAATTTTCCGACTTCAAACCCTGAAAGAGGGCTGGCAAATCGGATTTTTTTACATGTGGCAATATCAAATTCTGCTGGTGAGTTGTACGAATTTCACCGAATGAGTAAGCATCGGCTAAATCTGCAATAGCCCGCATTTGACCAGAAGCTATATCACCGGGCGCACGACCCGAAACTTTCAGTGAAATATTAGCAATCGCATATCCAGATACTTTGTGGGCCGCAACATTATTGTCGACCCAGAATGCAAAATCTTTATCGGTTTCAAGCGCCGCTTGATAGGCCACATCACCGTCATTTATAATTTCAAAATCGGGGCCTTTAAAATAGTCTGTAATCCGCTTAACCTCAGCCTCAGTCACAGCAATTTCAGACGGCACTAATCGCGCATATTCCGCTTCGACCTGTTTTGAAAAAGTTTCAATGCCAGTCTCTTGGACGAGTATCTTTATACGGGCTTTATATTTATTATCGCGGCGACCAGAGCGATTATAAACACGCATGGTCGCCTCAAGGAAAGGCAAAAGCTCTGCACGGGGTAAAAACGCTCGCAAGGTCACGCCGATAATTGGGGTACGCCCTAAGCCTCCGCCGACAATGACATGATAGCCAATTTCGCCTTTTTCATTGCGTACAATTTCTAGGCCAATATCGTGCGCACGAATGACGGCGCGATCTGTTTTTGACGCCGTTACAGCGATTTTAAACTTACGCGGTAAATAGGTGAATTCAGGATGCATGGTTGACCATTGCCGTAACAGCTCCGCAGTGGGGCGAGGGTCTTCAATCTCTTCATCTGTTGCCCCTGCATAGGGATCAGACGTTACATTACGAATACAGTTCCCAGAGGTTTGAAACGCATGCATTTCAACATCGGCAAGATCTTGTAGAATATCTGGGACATCCATCAATTCGGGCCAATTAAACTGTATATTTTGGCGGGTCGTGATATGACCATACCCACGGTCATATTTATCAGCGATCATAGCGAGTTGACGCATTTGCTTGGCATTAAGCGTTCCATAAGGCACAGCAACGCGCAACATATAGGCGTGTAATTGCAAATATAGACCGTTCATTAAACGCAAAGGCTTGAACTCGTTTTCAGATATGGCTCCCGAAAGACGGCGTTCGACTTGCCCACGAAATTGCTTTACACGGCTTTGGACAATATCGTGATCAAATTCATCGTAACGATACATAAGACTATTCTTTCCGTTCTGTATTCTTAAGCTCAAAAGCTGTGTCATAGCTCGGCCCATTGACGCGGAAGCGTTCGCGGTACCGTGCTGGCAATCCCGTTTCTATATCGACATCAATGAAATACACACCAACAACGAGATTAGCATCAGAATCACGCCCGCCAATGGCTTGCATCTTTTCAATAATGTCGCTGTCTTCACTCAATAGCGCTTCATTAAAATCATGCGACCACTCAAATTCAGGGGTTAGCCAAACATTCAACCCCTCCCGCAAGAGATTCGCCGTCAAAGATTGCGGGCCTTTACCTTTATGCTTGAGCGTGCTCACGACTAGGCCTCCAATAATTCTGGTAAGACGGACATGGCGCGCCTTGATGTATAACCGATCAATAATATAGCAGGCCCTTTAATGCCTCGGCGCTCTATATCTTGCGCCATTTCCCCTAGCGTGGTCGAAATAATAAGTTGAGTGTCACGGGATGCATTTTCAACAATCGTTATGGGTTTTGACGCTAATGCACCATGCAAGAGAAGGCGTCCTTGGATAAAACGTGACGCACCCACCCCCATATAAATCGCGGCACGCCCGCCAATTTGGGATAGAGTTTTCCAATCCTGTTCTGCAAAGCCTTTGGCGTCATGTCCAGTCATTAAAGTCACGGATTTATTCGTGCCGCGCCGTGTTAGAGAAACCCCGATTTCAGCCGCTGCGGCTGCCGCCGAGGTGATGCCCGGAATTATCTCATAGGGAATGTCGGCAATACTGAGTGCGTCGATTTCTTCGTCTGCTCGGCCAAAGATAAGCGGGTCACCACTTTTCAAACGAACCACAAAATGGCCTTTGCGGGCCTTTTCAACTAAAAGAGCATTGATCTCAGCTTGGGGTTTCGACACGCCGCCCGCCTCTTTCCCAACATAGATATATTCTGCTTCACGGCGTCCAAAATCTAAGACACCTTGACTAATCAAACGATCATAAACAATCACATCTG
>CALCKU010000040.1 GCA_937965735.1 uncultured Caulobacterales bacterium | reverse complement strand
AATCACAGGCCACCCGCTCCATCTCGAAAGTTTTTCCGTGCAATCTGTCTCAGAAGGCAAAGACGCCATGGCCGAAGCCTCCGTTCAAGTCTCGACAGAATTCGAAACCTATCACGGGCGCGGCGCAAGTACGGATACCGTGCTGGCGGGGGCCAAAGCCTATCTAGACGTCATTAACCGCATTGAACGCCGCACTGTGCGACAAAAATCCATCGCGGCACAACATTAGGATTGCTATATTAACCGCTCATCTCTGCGAAGGCTGGGATCCAGACACCGCCTGTGGCCCAGACCCCACTTGCGGGCTGGTTCCCAAATCAAGTTTGGGATGAACGGAATTGAAATGTAATAAGATGAAAACCCTATGACCAATACATCACCGAAAACATCCCCCCAAACACTTTTCGATAAAGTCTGGGATCGCCATGTCGTCGTCGCAGAAACGCCGACCAATCCAGCAACCCTTTATATCGACTTGCACTTGATTCACGAAGTGACCTCGCCGCAAGCCTTCACCGTTCTGCGCGAACGGGGCCTGAAAGTCCGTCGCCCTGACCGTACGCTCGCGACGATTGACCATTCTACGCCGACCCTGAAAAATGCAGACGGCACGCGGCCCTATGTGACCCCGCAAGCGGAAGCGCAAGTCGCGCTCTTGCTTGCGAATACAGAGGCACACGGCATTGAAACCCATGGCTGGGATAGTGACCACCGCGGGATTGTTCACGTTATGGGGCCAGAGCTCGGCGCGACCCAGCCCGGCATGACCATTGTCTGCGGCGATAGCCACACGTCAACACACGGCGCGTTTGGCGCAATATCCTTTGGCATTGGCACGACGCAAGTGGGGCATGTTTTAGCCAATCAATGCATCCTAATGCCAAAGCCCAAAACAATGGCCATTCATGTCAACGGCCAGCTCGGCGAAGGCGTCACCGCCAAAGATGTTATCCTTGCGATCATTGCCAAAATTGGCGTCGGCGGCGGGACAGGTTACGCGCTTGAATATTGCGGCAATGTCTTCCGAGAGATGACAATGGATGAGCGTATGACCGTTTGTAATATGTCGATTGAAGCGGGCGCACGCTGCGGCATGGTGGCCCCCGACCAAACAACGTTTAATTATCTAAAGGGTCGAAAATTCTCGCCTGAAAACTTTTACGAAATCTGCGAAGACTGGGCCTCGCTGACCACGGATTCAGGCGCACAGTACGACCGTGAAGTGCATATGAAGGCCGAGGACATTCGCCCCATGGTCACATATGGCACCCATCCCGGCATGGCCATGCCGATTGATGGGTTAATCCCCACATCTCAAAACGAAGCGGATGAAAAGGCGCTTAATTACATGCAGGTCAAAGGCGGGGACGCGATTGCGGGCACACCAATTGACCGCGTCTTCATCGGGTCTTGTACCAATTCTCGTATGGATGACCTCCGTGCGGCGGCCCATATTTTAAAAGGCCAAACCGTCAAACCGGGTCTTATCGCGATTGTCGTTCCGGGGTCCGAAAACATTAAACGCGAAGCCGAAACGGAGGGTCTACACGAAGTCTTTATCGCAGCAGGCGCACAGTGGCGTGAACCGGGCTGTTCTATGTGTCTGGGTATGAACGGCGATATTGGCGCGCCCGGGGAGCTTATTGTCTCGACAAGCAATCGTAATTTTGCAGGCCGTCAAGGGCCAGGCGTACGCACCGTTCTGGCTTCGCCGGAAACAGCGGCGGCAAGCGCCATCACAGGGGTAATTACTGACCCGCGCACCCTAACCTGCGAGGCCGCGTAATGTTTAAACCGCTTACCATCGTCACGTCGAAAACCGTTGTCCTGCCCGCCTCCAATATCGACACAGACCAGATCATGCCTGCGCGCTTCCTCACAATGACCACGAAGGCAGGCCTCGGTGAAAAGCTGTTTAATGATTGGCGTTATCATAAGGACGGTAGCCCAACAGATCACTATTTGAATAGCGACGCGGCGAAGGCCTGTGAAATCTTGGTCGGCGGTCATAATTTTGGCTGTGGGTCTTCGCGCGAACACGCGCCGTGGGCGCTGTCTGATTACGGCTTTCGTGTGGTCATCAGTTCTGAAATCGCGGATATTTTTAGAAATAATTCGCTAAAGAACGGAATCCTTCCGATTGTGATTGATAAGGCCGCCCATCAATGGCTGCTGGATCATCCCGGCGAAGCGGTGACGGTTGATTTAAAATCCCAAGAGGTCCGCCTGCCGAAAAACGGCGGCACATATAAATTTGAAGTTGATGCCTTCTCTAAACATTGCCTGATGGAAGGCGTAGACGAAATGGGATATTTACAAAAACAAACGGATGCGATTACAGACTATGAAGCCAAGCGTGCCCATGCCCCCGCAAGTGCAATTTAATATAACAAGGAACGGTTTTAGAACGAAAAACATTATCATCCTGTATTGATCGCGATAGACTAGGAACACAAGTGAAAGCGTCCTTCGAGACGCGCTTCGCGCCCTCAGATGAGGAGAAATTTAACAAAACCTCATCCTGAGGGATTGCGAAGCAATCGTCTTAAAGGATGGCGGTGGAGGACGAAGACATGAACATCAATTTCACATATGTCCCGGGTGACGGGATTGGCCCCGAAGTCGGCGCGGCAACATTGGTTGTTATGGACGCGATAGCAAAAGCCTTTGGCCATACGCTCGACATAGAGGAACATTTGATCGGCGGGGCCGCGATTGATGCGGGGCTAAAACCCCTGCCTGATGACACATTTGCCTCTTGTGAAAAAACGGGGGCCATATTACTCGGCGCGGTTGGAGGCCCGAAATGGGATCATTTAAAAGGCGAAGACCGCCCTGAACTCGGCTCGCTCCTCCCCTTGCGTAAAAACCTAAACCTTTATGCCAATATTCGGCCCTGCAAACCTTACCCAGCCTTAATTGATCAAGCGCCGCTTAAGCGCGACCGCCTAGAAGGCGTTGATTTCGTGGTTATGCGTGAGCTGACAGGCGGGATATATTTCGGGGATAAAGGCCGCGACGAACAGGGCGCATTTGATGTGTGTCGCTATAGCGAGGCTGAGGTCGAGCGTATTGCCATCAAAGCCTTTGACCTTGCCATGACCCGTCGCAAAAAAGTCACAAGTGTCGATAAATCTAACGTATTAGAAACCTCGCGTCTTTGGCGGGAAACGGTTGAAAAGGTCGCCACCCGCTATCCCGAAGTCGAGCTTCAACACCTCCTAGTGGATGCCATGACCATGCATATGCTGACCCATGCGCAAAGCTTTGACGTGATCCTGACCGAGAACATGTTTGGCGACATATTAACAGACGAAGCCTCTGTTCTCTGCGGGTCTATGGGGGTTATCCCGTCCGCCTCGCTCTCTGATGGTCGCACGGGTATGTTCGAGCCTATTCACGGCTCGGCCCCAGATATAGCGGGTCAAGGCAAGGCCAACCCGCTTGCCATGATTTTATCGGCCAGCTGGATGCTAAACCTGTCCTTTGGACTTACACAAGAAGCGACCGCCATTGAGGTTGCTGTCAATGCGGCCTTGTCGGATCATCAAACAACGGGCGATTTAGGCGGTACATTATCGACGGCACAAGTCGGCGAATGGATCGCAAATCATGTGGCCCAACATCATGGCTAATCCTCCTGTCATAAACCTGAATGACCTTAAGGCCCGCATAGAAGCGGCGGATGTTTACGCGCTGGCGAAGCGCACACCGACAGAGCTTGCCAGCAAGCTGTCCCTCGCACTTGGCCGCAATGTCTGGCTTAAGCGGGAAGACTTGCAAGACGTCTTTAGTTTTAAAATTCGCGGCGCGGCCAATCGTATTGCGAGCCTGACAGATATTGAAAAAGCACGCGGGGTCTGCGCCGCGAGTGCGGGGAACCACGCACAAGGCATGGCCGCCGCCGCCGCGCATTATAATACCAAAGCCGTTATCTTCATGCCCGTGACAACACCCATGATTAAAGTCGAAGCCGTTCAGGCCCGCGGCGCGGAAACGCGATTGGTCGGAGAAGGCTATGACGCGGCTTGCGCAGCAGCCTTAGAATACTCCGCCGAGTCAGGCGCTGTATTCATTCACCCCTTTGACGAGATTGATGTCATTGCCGGGCAAGGCACTGTCGGCAAAGAAATCCTAGAACAAATGCCCCGCACACCAGAGGCGATCTATGTCTGCACAGGCGGCGGCGGCCTCGTGTCGGGGATTGGCACATGGGTCAAAGCGGTCTCCCCTGAAACAAAAATTATTGTTGTGGAACCGGTCGGCGCTGCAACAATGACCACGGCCTTAAAGGAAGGAAAGCCCACGCCTCTGAACACGGTCGACGGGTTTGCCGACGGGGTGGCCGTGCGTCTGGTCGGGTCGAATACTTTAGAAATCGCAAAATCCGTGGTGGATGATTGTATCCTTGTGACTAATGACGAGATCTGCGCGGCGGTCAAAGACGTATTTGAAGCGACCCGTACAGTGGTTGAACCGGCGGGGGCGTTAGCGCTTGCAGGTTTGATGAAACATGTCCGCGAAGGGAAAGCACCCGAAGGCGATTGTGTTGTCACACTTTCGGGTGCGAATGTGAACTTTGACCGTATCGGTCATATTGTCGAACGGGCCGAGCTGGGCGCAGGCGGGGAAATGTTATTTGCCGCAACCATCCCTGAACAAGCGGGCGCGTTTTTGAACTTTTGCCGCGCGCTTGGCAATCGTCCCGTCAGCGAGTTTAATTACCGCTTTGCCGAGTCTGCGAATGCACATGTGCTTGTTGGTATAAAAATTAAAAACGCCTCGGAACGCGCGACCGTAATCAGCGATATGAATGCGCAAAATATTGAAATTAAAGATCTGTCTGAAGACCGCCTGTCCAAGCGTCATTTAAGGCATATGGTCGGGGGCCGCGCTAGCCCCGATATTGACGAAGTGCTCTACCGATTTGAATTTCCTGAACGCCCCGGCGCATTGACGGACTTCTTAATAAATCTTGATGCACGGTGGAATATCTCGCTGTTTCATTATCGCAATCACGGCAGTTCAACTGGAGACGTTCTGTGCGGATTTCAAGTCCCAGAAGGCGATATTGAAGCCCTAGAAGAGAGCCTGCGGAATACAGGCTACCCGATGACTCCTGAAACGCAGAACGTGGCGTATGATTATTTTTTAAGAGCTTAAGGGGATCCCTGGCCTATTCTGAAGCCTCCTTCATGTCCCCTCGCGACGCTCGGACTCGGGATGAGAGTGTTGTGGGTGGCTCTCTGTCCTCATCCTGAGGACGCGCAAAGCGCGTGGACTCGAAGCATGTCATAGGGGACTAAGACCCTGCACACCCTGTAGAGTAAAAAATCTTAAGCCGCTTTCGCGTGTCGCCGTTCGTCAATCGTATCGACAAAACTATGATTCACATCGCGGTGTTCGGCTTCATCAGCACGGACTGCAATAATGACATCTGTCAGGCGAGCCTCTTGAGGCAATTGCCAATAATCAATTGCAATTTGCGGGGCGGGGACATTTTCATGGCGGCCCTCTTCAACTTCTTTGAGATATTGCGTGTAACTTATCACGGCTTCTTCTTCAAAATACCCCACAACACGGTGGGCTGTGCGCGGCGCAAATAAATATAGGAAGAAATAGGCATTATAGAAAATCAATTGTACGACTATAATCAAAGCGCGTTCAAACCAATTGGGTTGAGCGATTTCAATAAATGTCATCAAATGCATGCGTTCATTCTCGGCTTCATCAAGAAGCGTGCGGATCCAACCTTCATCATCGCGCATTTTTCGCAAAGCGGTTAAATGTTGCCATAATCCACCGACCATACCGGGTACCGCCGCAACGGTCTCTAACACAACCGCTCTGTGACCATAACGTTTTGAGAAAAATAAATCCGCGAAAAATCGCAACATTTTCAC
Source organism: uncultured Caulobacterales bacterium (assembly GCA_937965735.1). Lineage (GTDB taxonomy): Bacteria > Pseudomonadota > Alphaproteobacteria > Caulobacterales > Maricaulaceae > CALCKU01. The sequence continues at coordinate 5,357 of CALCKU010000040.1, read as the reverse complement.
GAACCAGAATGCAACTTTATCACTCAAAGTCTTTGGGGCCACATGAACCTCTAAAGGGCGATCCAGATCAACCGTGCGCGGCGGTATTTGAGGGCTGACTGTCATAACAAGACTCTCTTTCTCTTTAGATTAAAGATATGGGTATGAAATTATCTTTCTCAAGTTTCAGAATACGGTTCGCCTAAAATGCCGCACCTTGAATCATACTCGCATTCTCTTTAAGCGCACGATTTAGAGCGTGATGATAAGTTTTGTTTCTTAAAACTTTGTGTCGCCGAATAGGCGAGCATGGCCATCCAACTGAGTATAATACCCAGCGCAAACAGCGCCCCCATTTGTGAAGGGCGCAACAGCGCAAAGAGCGTCATTATACCGCCGACTAATGCAAACAAACCTTCTAACTTTCGTAAGCGCCGCGGCTGTCTTATAAGAAAATAGGCTGCGCCCAGTCCAACCACGCCCAAACCAAAAAATTTAATTTTTACAAAATAATGCATCCACGCCACGCCTGCCGACACATCAACTTTTTGCAAAATATGAAGGGCTAAAACATCTTCGGTCATGTCGGATAAGGCCGCCAAGACCGCTATAGTCGCAAATACTTTGAATATATGCTGACCGTTCTGTTTGAAGGCGGCCAAAAAGAAACTGGTCGTGAACAAGCCAAAGGCAAAGATAAAGACGAAATCGGCACGCGTCCCCCTCTTCATCGCCGACAGCCTGTCCTCCCATCCTGGCAAATCGTGACCAATAGCGGCTTTCACCTCTGCGACTGTTTGGGCAAATTCAAAAGCGATCACGGGGTCGCCATATCCTTTAGGGTAAATGAAATCCCCTTTGGGAAGGATTAAAAGCACACTCGCCCCTAAAATTAGAGTCGCGAAACCTGTCCAAAAACATATGTGCCAAAGGTTTCTTTCGGACATATTTGCCTATTCAGTGCCAAGGGGACGCGATTTATAAGTGAATTGCCCCGCATCATTTAAACGACGAGACACAAGTCCGCGTGCTTTTAAACAGTTTAAATGCGCCACCGATTCGCCGACCGCCATGATACGATTGCCATCTGTTATCGGGCGACGGAAAAGGACTGAATAAACCTCTGTAGCAAGGCGAGGCGTGTGACAAAATTCATATAGGCGATCTAGCGCTTTTTCATGGTGTTCGATCAACTTATCCAAACGGCTATGCGCCCCGCGAAATGGAATCCCGTGCGCAGGCGCTATAAGTGTGTCTTCAGGCAAGACAGACTTTAACTTATGACAAGACGAAATCCAGTCTTCAAGCGGGTTGCTTTCTGGTTCTGTCGGCCATACCGAAACATTCGAACTGATATTGGGTAAGAGCTGATCGCCCGTCAGGCAGAGATTAAGCTCTGGACACCAAAGACATGCGTGTTCGGGCGAATGACCACTGCCAATCACCACTCGCCATTCGCGTCCACCAATCATCCCAAGCTCCCCGTCGACAAGGCGGTCGTAACTATGGGGAAGCTCGCTTATGGCTTTGCCAAACCCGCCAAAGCGAAGTTTATAAAGTTCAATTTGGTCGGGCGTAAACCCAGCCTTTTTATAAAAATTAATACCTTCACGCGGGGCGACACGGCCTGTATCGGCGGCCATGAGGCGACAGAGAAAATACTCCCCGCGAGTCATCAAAAGTGGCGCACCGAATTTTCGACACATCCATCCCGCAAGACCCGTATGGTCAGGATGTAAATGCGTGCAAATCACACGGTTAATTGGGCGTCCCTCTAAAAGCGTTTCAAAATGTTTCGTCCAAATCTCTTTGCTCTCTCGGTTCGCAATACCCGTATCAACCACAACCCAACCATCGCCATCTTTCAAAGCCCATAGATTGATATGGTTCAACCCTTTCATAGGCAGAGCAAAGCGTAGCCAAAAAACCCCATCTGCAATTTCTTCGACACTGCCAGATTTTGGGACATCATCGGTAATAAAATGCAGTAAGCGAGAGGACGTGTCACCGCCTGCAACCAAGCTTTCATCCGGGGCCGCTTTGCCCTCGGCCTTATCACCAGGGTGCAATATTGAGGATTTTGAAGTCTTAGCCGTCATACTTTATCTTTACCATAAATAGCCATAGTCGCACTATGCCATTTCATCACAGAAAAGAAATGCTATCACGCAAACAAAAATAAAGAATTTAAGGAAAATTGGATCCTGCGCTAAACGGGGCGCTTGTCAGCGGCAGGATCCTTGTCTCAACAAACGTTTCGACACGAGCTTGCTAGCAAGTCCAATATGAACCTAACCTAAACAGTGTTTTCAAAATTGAGGCGGTGTATTTTTAGGCCTTAAAACGGCTTAAAAATCAGAACTGCAAATATTTATGTCTCAGACTTGCGAGAACCATCGGGTCTTTTAGACCCTGCCAGTTTTGTGCCAAAGTTTTGTACCAAAGTATTTATATCAGGACGAGTGCGTGGCAATGGCACAGCATCTGTGTGTCCAATGTAAATATATCCGGCGACACGTTCAAAGGTGCCTAATCCCAGCACGGCATTAATCTCGGCGTGATAAGCATACCATTCCGTCAACCATTGCGCGGCAAAACCATGGGCTTGAGCCGCCAGTAAAAGGTTTTGACATACCGCACCGCAAGAAAGCTCTTGTTCCCATTTCGGAGTTCCGCGCACACAGTCTTTTGGGGATGAAATGACGGCAATCACCAAAGACGCCCGTTGCAAGCGACAAGCCTCGAATGTCACGCGGTCTTCTGGCATATCTGGATTTTCTGTTTTAAACACACGCCCGATATGTTGATCAAATTCAGCCCTTGCCGCGCCCTCAAAAACAATAAAGCGCCACGGTGTCAGCTTGCGGTGATCGGGCACACGCGCTGCAATTGTTAAAATATCTGAAAGGGTCTCTGCATTGGGGCCAAAACGCCCCTCCTTATCGGGAACCATACCCTTCACAAGGTTGGATCGACGCGACCGTAGGCGTTTCAAAACACTATCTGAACGCATAGGGAGCGCTAGGCTCTTTTCGGGGGGTGTTACAACGGGGCGCATGAAATCCTCATTTTACTTTAAAATTTATACGGCTAAAGTCTGATCCTTATTGTACTGATTTGAGGACCTTATGAACAGCATAGAAATTAGATTAAAAGAACTCGGCCTAGACCTTCCCGAGGCCGCCGCACCCGTCGCAAATTACGTGCCATATGTCCAATCGGGCAATTTAGTCTTTATTTCAGGACAAATTTCCAAGATAGATGAAATGACCGTGGGTGGGCGTCTCGGTGAGGATTTAAGTGTGGAAGAAGGTCAGCTCGCGGCGAAGCTCTCGGCACTCAACTTACTTGCGCAAATGAAAGCGGCCTGCGGTGGTGATTTAACCCGTGTCAAACGGATTGTTAAATTGGGCGGCTTTGTCCAAGCTACACCCAGCGCGACACAGGCGGATATTCCAAAAGTCATCAATGGCTGTTCTGATATTATGGTCGAAGTCTTTGGCGAAGCTGGAAAACATGCCCGCTTTGCCGTAAGCGCACCCAGCCTTCCCCTTGATGTCGCTGTAGAAATTGACGCAATTATAGAGGTCGATTAACCAATCTTCTCATTATGGACACACCCCCACCCGATTCCAACCCAGATGCCATAGCAAAAGCAGAGCCTGAAAAAAAAGGGTCTGGAAAAACAGGTTCTGGAAAAACAAGTTCTGGAAAAACAGAATCGGCTCCCGTCTTCTCGGCGCGTATTTTACACCGTATATCCGAAGTCTCGGAAACAGATTGGGATGCGCTGCCACATGTAGCTGGCCATCCTTTTCTAAGTTGGCGGTTTTTAAATGCGCTTGAAGAAAGCGCCTGTGCCGTAGAAGAAACAGGATGGGCTCCGCGCCATGTCTGGCTCTTGGACGCCAATGACACCCCAATAGGCGGCGCGCCCTTATATGCTAAAACGCATAGCCAAGGGGAATATGTCTTTGACCATGCATGGGCAGACGCGCTTTACCGTGCAGGCGGTGCCTATTATCCAAAACTACAAAGCTCTATTCCGTTCACGCCTGCAACTGGGCCGCGCCTCTTGGCCGAAAGTGAACCGGCTCGAAACGGATTGATACAAGCGATTGTCCAAGCCTGCCACGAATGGGATTATTCAGGCGCGCATTTGACATTCCTAAACGCCCAAGACCGCACGCTATTGGAAACGACTGGGCTTACCATACGCGAAGATCGACAGTTTCACTTTATCAATCGTGGGTACAAAGATTTTGATGAATTCTTGAACAGTTTAAGCTCTCGTAAAAGAAAAAATATCCGTAAAGAACGGATGAAAGCGCAAGAGGGAGTCACAATTAAACGGCTCACAGGTGATGATTTAAAAACTGAACATTGGGATATTTTCTTTCAATGCTACCTAGATACCAGCGAGCGTAAATGGGGGCGTCCTTATCTAAACCGTGAATTTTTCGCGCGCCTTCACGATAATATGCGTGACGACATTATCCTGATGTTAGCTCTTGAAGATAACACCCCCATTGCAGCGGCGTTGAACTTTATCGGTCAAGACGCGCTCTATGGTCGCAATTGGGGGGCACTCATACATAAGCCGTTTTTACACTTTGAACTGTGTTATTATCAAGCGATTGAAGCTGGAATTGACCTTGGCTTGCCGCGCGTTGAGGCCGGCGCACAAGGTGAGCATAAGCTCGCTAGAGGCTATGAGCCCGTAGCCACATTCTCGGCGCACTACCTTGCCCATCCCGGTCTACGAGACGCGGTAAGGACTTACATCAAACATGAACGCCAAGCGGTTGAACAGGAAATCAACATATTGTCGCAACACACACCGTTTAAAAAGGGATAGCGATGTTAAGAAGGAGTGAACCATGAGCCTAGATGGACATTACGACCCAGATAATATCTTTGCCAAAATTTTACGCGGGGAGATGCCATCTATTCAAGTCTATGAAGACGATAATGTTTTGGCGTTCATGGATGTCTTCCCACAAACCAATGGTCATGTCCTTGTGATTCCCAAAACGCCTTCACGTAATATTTTAGACACTTCGGCAGAGGCTTTGAAAGCGGTTATTTTAATAACCCAAACCCTAGCCAAAGCCGTCAAAAAAAGCCTTTCACCAGACGGAATTATCATTTCTCAATTTAACGGTGCGCCCGCAGGTCAAACTGTATTCCACCTTCATTTTCACATTATTCCCCGCTATAAAAATCAATCTATGCGTGGACATGACAGCGGAAAAATGGCGGATATGAAACATTTAGAAACACTCGCCGCACGAATTAAATCAGAACTTTAGCCTATATAAGTGTCAGACACATTCCAGACCTCATCCTGAGGGATTGCAACGCAATCGTCTCGAAGG
>CALCKU010000039.1 GCA_937965735.1 uncultured Caulobacterales bacterium | reverse complement strand
ACGCTTTGAAATTCATCTTCTGCAAGCGAACGTGGAGCCAATCCCGCTTCGCACACTTCTTGCTGATAATTCGCCTCAAGAGCAAAGTCTTCAATTTCGGAAACATAGGGCGCCATGTCAATTTGACCATACCCTAAAGGCACCGTGAAAGGGTGATAATAGTAATCGTCTTGGCTTACCCAATTTACAAATTTCGCACCTTGTTTAAAGCCAGCAAAACAGGCTTTAAAAATCTTTTTCTCATCAATACCTATCGCGCGAACCGTATTGCGTATTGTCGGCCATGTACCTTCACCAACACCGACCGTGGGTATATCAGAGGCTTCGACTAATGTTATTTTTAGCGTTTCATCAGTGCGGTTACGGTGATGCGCTGCAATGATTGCAGCGCTTAACCATCCAGCGGTTCCGCCGCCAACAATAAGTATCGATCGAATAGGTTCTGACATAATAGAATTCAATAAAATAGGGCTGATAAGACATCATGCTTATCAGCCCTAAAACAGGGTTAGGTCAATCCGAAATGATTACCATTTACCACGCACGCCAATGGCATAGCGAGACCCATTATCTTCAATGCTGTAGATTTGATTCGCAAAGCGGCCTGTTTGAACAAGCTCTTCACCCGTAATGTTAATCCCCTCAAAAAAGACCGAATATTGGTCTGTGACATCATAGGAACCACTAATGTCGAACTGACCATAAGTTTTTGTATTGATCGGTTCATTGTTGAAACCATTACTGACATTACGCAAGAAGCCTTCACGGCGGTTATAAGCGACACGCGCTTGCATACGCTCATTTTCATAAAAAAGAACAGCATTCTGTGAATCGCCTAAACCTTCAAGAGAGAAGTTCGTGTCAGACGTAGCGTCAAGCACGACGTTACTGTCAACAAATGTTGCGTTACCAGAGAAACCAAACCCATTTTCAAAAACATGGGTTAGAGCCACTTCAACGCCCGTGACTTTTGCAGATTCACCGTTTTGCGGACGGCTAACACGGTAAAGCTCACTTTGCCCGTTTAACTCTTCGGTATTGGCAACAATATCAAATCCTGGACGTGTTGGATCCAGATCGGTTCCAGCCGCACAATTCGCCGCAGCACAACGGAAGTCTGGGCCAGAACGATTAGACATTGTGTAGGTTTCGTCGCCGACAAGGCTGACAATAATGTCGTTAATTTTCTTATGATATACCGCAATAGAAAATACGTTTGAATCGTCATAATACCATTCATAAGCCGCATCAAAATTTGTCGACGTGAAAGGATTTAGTTCTGGGTTACCCCCGGTCGCCGTCAAATTTTGACGACGAGGCTGTCCGAATGTGGTTGCGGGTGACAGCTGAGACATTGTTGGACGCGTCAGAGATTCATAAGCAGCTAAGCGCACTTTCATGTCATCACGCACATCAAATGTAACATTCATATTGCCGAGGAAGTTTGAATATGAACCGCCTTGGCTGAATTCGGTGGCTGGGCCCGATACATTTTCAAATAATGTCAGATCTGTTGTCGGTATAATGTCGGTAATCAAGCTTTGTACAGCCACCACATCAACCTTAGTATGTGCATAACGCATACCCATATTGATTAAAACCGGTATGTCACCTGCATCAAAACCGAAGGTCGTATCTGCATAAGCACTCAAAATATCTTCATTAATTTTATAACGATTATTTTGAAGTGTTGGCGTAATTGGAAACCCTTGATCCGCAAGAAATTGAACATATGCATCACCGTCATATGTATAGAATGTATCAATTAAACCAGAGAAGAAGTTATTCGCCGTAAAGGAGCGCACCCCTAAAGTGTCATTCGGTGCAGGCGTGCCATAGCCACAATATACACATTGATTGGCAAAAATTTGGAACTGCTCTTTTGTTCGTGACTGGCTGTAAGCGCCAAATCTGACATTTTCAATTGCGTCAGAATTGGGCGTATAAACGAAATCCGCTTTGAATTCTGTAATTTGATCTTTATCGGTCGGTACATTGCCTTTTTCATTATAATGCATCCGCATACGGCTTACATCGGGAAGAGATGTTCCGCCAAAGCCATCATGTTGTACTGTTGGAATACTGCCCGTTCCGTCAAATGAGTAATTATTGATAATACCCAAAACATTGAATCGATCTTTGCCCGCACGATCATTTTCTGCAGTTGAATGATTGGCGTCCAAGCTAACATTTAAATTGGATGTTAAATCCCAGTCCGCATTGATACCAAAGCCTTTATTTGTAACATCACGAGAATTGCGTGTTGTTGATACAAAGTCCGAAGCGGGATCACCACTCCCACCACTTAAACCAATATCTTGAGTAAATTTGATCAACGTACCATTTTCATCGACAGACCCTGAACCGACACGGTCAGGCTCAAACCATGACGCCAAATCCGTTACAAGAGAATCAACTTTAAACTTCGACACAAAACCATCTAGCGTTACGGTTAGGTCATCACTCGGCGCGTATTGTAGGGCCAAGCTAGCATTAAAGCGTGTCCGCTTTTGTTGATCGACAATTTGATCCCAATTTCGTGGAATATACGCATTTTCAAATAATACGCCGTCACGATTATTTGAAATCGTTTGGTTTGGACGCCAACCGGCCGTACCCACTTGGTTAATCTGCACGTCACGCTCTGAATAGCTCAAAGCCGCAAGAACACCCAAAGTGTCATTATTAAATGTATTGCTGATTAGGAATGAACCCGCAGGGGAAATCTTTTCAGACAGGCTTTCATAAACGCCTTTAACTTGTCCCGCCATTTGGAAGCCCAAATTATCAAAGGGTTTTGCCGTTGTGACATTAACAGTACCGCCAATGCCACCGTCTTGGAGATGCGATTGACCACTTTTAAAAACGGTTGCACCCGTAATCTGCTCAGCCGCTAACACGTCAAAATTAAACTCACGGCCCCCACTATCTGTTGCAATTTGGCGACCATTTAACAAAACAGTGTTAAATTGCGGCCCAAGACCGCGAATCGTAACCGCTTGACCTTCGCCGCCGCTTCTGTCGATGGCGACACCAGGAATTCGCTGAAGAGACTCAGCCACGTTTAGGTCAGGAAATTTACCCAAATCTTCTGCAACAATCGCGTCGACAAGACCGTCCGAGTTACGTTTCACATCCAAGGCACGTTTTACAGAACTGCGGATACCGGTAACGATAATTTCGTCATCGCCCTGTGTTTGCGCCATGGCTGGCAAACTTGCCATCATCGCGATTGAACCGACAGAACATGCCAGTATGTTTTTGTAAGTTAATTTCATTGATTTCTCCCTCACCATTATGGCGTATGCGTTTATTACGATTCAGTAAGTCTTCTTATTTGTTGAAACAATGGTCAAGCCCCTCAACGTTCTTTTTCGAACATGTGTGATATTTATACATCACAAAAATCAAAATACTTGGAAGTCAAACCTGTAAAAAATGAACTTTGGAAGAAAACAGACGTGAAATATCTTGTTAAATGCTCGAAAACGCGCTTTCAAACCAAAGCGAGGCTTCTTTTTGTTCGCTTTCAGACATGTGTAGCCCCAGTTTTGACCGTCGCCAGAAAATATCCTCTGCGGAACGCACCCATTCGACCTCGACGAGGTATTTGATCTCTGATTCGGTCAAACCTGCGCCGAAAAGTTTCCCTAAATCCTCTGTATTCTTGGCCCCGTTTATAATGGCATGAACCCGAGTCCCATACCCACGACACAAGCGGTTCAATATAGTCGGATCAATTTCAGGGTGTTGAAGTCGTATAGCTGCGGAAAACTTATCATAATCAGCGCCGTCAATATCGCCGCCAGGTAAATGCGCCTTTTTTGTCCACGCGGCCCCTGCCGATTTGAAGAAAGGAGACAGTTTATCCATGACATGTTCGGCTAATTTCCGCGAAGTCGTAATTTTCCCGCCGTAAACCGAAAGGAAAGGAAAACCCTCTTCAAACTCATCAAGGTTGAGCACATAATCCCGCGTGACCTCAGATGCCTCTTCACTTTGATCGTCATAGAGAGGACGTACACCAGAATATGTCCAAACCACATCGTTTGGCGAGATGTCTGATAAGAAATATTCATTTGCGGCTTCACACAAATATGAGATTTCAGATTCTGACGCCTTAACGGCCTCTGTTTTATCCGTGTACGGCACATCTGTTGTGCCAATCAGCGTATAGTCCTGTTCATAAGGAATCGCGAAAATGACACGATCATCGGCATTTTGAAAAATATAGGCATGATCCCCATCAAATAAACGTCGCGTTACAATATGACTGCCTTTGACTAAACGTAAAGTCGAGCGATTGCGACCCGGCTTTAATTTCAACAGCACGTCTTCTACCCATGGTCCTGCCGCATTGATAACTGCGTTTGCCTTGATTTGATGGACACCGTCTTTTTCTGACTTGACATCCGCTTCATATCCGCCGCTCGCAACAGAGCGTAAATCGGTTACAGCAGTTCTCGTTTTAATGACCGCCCCTTTTGACGCTGCATCAACAGCATTTAAAACCACAAGACGGGCATCTTCGACCCAACAATCTGAATATTCAAATCCAGTTTTTAAACGGGCTTCTAATACCTGATTATGGGGAGGTTGAGCGAGATCAACAGTTTTTGTTCCTGGTAAAATCTCACGTCCGCCCAAACTATCATATAAGAACAGGCCCGCCCGTAACATCCATTTAGGGCGCAAGCCTTTATCATAGGGTAAAACAAACCGCATAGGCCAGATAATGTGCGGCGCAGACCGTAATAAGACCTCGCGCTCTTTAAGAGATTCGCTCACGAGCCTGAACTCGTAATGCTCAAGATAGCGCAAACCGCCGTGAATTAATTTCGTGCTTGCAGATGACGTGTGGCTCGCCAAATCATCTTTTTCACAAAGACAAACAGACAAACCGCGACCAGCCGCGTCGCGCGCAATGGCTGTGCCGTTTATACCGCCACCAATTATCAATAAATCAAAGGTTTGATTCACATTGCGCTCCTTACACAGCAAAACATATTGCTAATTTCACCTAATACGAACACAATATTTTCGCAAACGAATAACGAATAGCTATTGCAACTATCTTAATTGTTTATCCGTGACGTGCACGTCAACATTCGCAGATTGACAGATTTGTAGATACTTACCCGACAAAGGATGATCCGTCACAATCGCATCAAGCTCGGCGAGATTCGCCATATAATTCATGGCTCTTCGACCAAATTTGTGTTGATCAGCAACCAGAATAACCGTCTTAGAGTTTTGGATAATTTTTCGCGCGGTTTTGACTTCTTGATAATCAAAATCCAACAGCCCGCCTTCTTCGTCAATACCGCTAATCCCGATCACACCAATATCCATCCGGAACTCGCTCACAAAATCTGTTGCAGCAATCCCCACAACCCCGCCGTCATGTTTACGAACCTCTCCGCCTGAGATCATAATTTTAAAGCTGGCATTTTCGCTTAAAATCCGTGCGACATTTATATTATTTGTTACAACATGCAGGTTTTCGTGCTTTAATAAGGCCACAGCTACGGCTTCTGTTGTTGTTCCTATATTCAAAAAAAGAGACGCCCCATTGGGAATTAAGGAGGCTGTCAATTCGGCGATTTGACGTTTTGCCTCAACGCCTGTTGCTAATCGGTCTCTATAAGGCCTGTTTTCAACACTCTTTGCAAGGCCTGCCCCGCCGTGAAATCTCGTAACAAGACCATGTGCATTCAGCTCGTTTAAGTCACGCCGAATAGTTTGTGGTGTTACATCTAACTCTACCACCATAGATTCAGTCGCCACAAAACCGTTCTCGGACAACATTTTCAAAATGGACGCTTGGCGCAATGAAGGCTTAAAATCAGTCATACACCTCACTAGCAGAGCTGTTTAAAAATGCAAAAGAGGCATTCAGTCACAGAATTATTCAATATACCGAATTTGGAAAATTAATCTGTTTATACATAAATAGCACTGGTTTTAATCTTTCAGCCTCGTTAAATGATGTTCGAATTCGCAAAAGTTATAGCACGCATCCGTATAGTTTCATTATGGCAGGGCAAACGTTACAGAACAAACGTTAGAGGGCATACGAAAATGATAGACAGACAATCAGAACTCACGCGTCAGATAAACCAAAAAAAAGTACATAAGCGTCAGTTTACAAAACGTGATGGGCGCGATTTATTTCTTTATGGTTTTGAGGCTCATACGGAAACGGCTTTAGAACAAGACGGCGGCGAAGTGGCCAAAGGGGGTGAACTTCGCTACCATCCGCTCAGGCAAGAGTGGAATGTCTATGCGCCGCATCGTCAAAACAGAACGTTTAAACCATCCTCTGCCAATGATCCGCTGGCCCCATCAAAACTTGGTGGCGCCCCAACAGAAATTCCCTTTACCCAATTCGAAATAGCCATTTTTGAAAATAAATTCACTAGCCTACATAAAGACGCCCCGACACCAATGTCGATTACAGGTCTAAAGTCGAAACTGGCCAAGGGGCGCTGCGATGTTGTCGTCTACACGGCGGCGGATTCGGGAAGTCTTGCGACTATTGGGCAAGCGCGCAGGCGTTTATTGATTGAAACTTGGGTTGATCGCTACGAGGCTTTATTTGACCAAGGGTGTGATTTTGTTTTGCCTTTTGAAAATCGCGGCGAAGAGGTTGGTGTGACCCTGCCCCATCCCCATGGCCAGATTTACGCTTTTCCATTTATACCTGATGTACAGGCAAAAGCCGCAAAGGCGTTTCGTAATGGCTATGATTTAAGTGCCGATATTAAACGAAATGCAGAGGTTTACGGTGTTGCCAATGCGGGCGGCATGCAGGCTTTTTGTCCGCCCTACACCCGTTTTCCATATGAAACTTGGATTGCCCCCATTGAAAAAATAGCGGGCCCTTGGGATTTTAACGAAACGCAGAGCGATGGATTTGGGCATTTACTTGGGGAGATGACCCGTAAATATGATGAGTTTTTCCAGAGGCCAACAGCCTACATGCTCTCGCTACACGCCGCTCCTAAGGGTGAAGACAATACATTTCATTTTACAGCACAATTTTATCCGTTGTTACGCGCGCCTAACCGCGTCAAATATTTGGCATCGGTTGAACAATCCACCGGAGCCTTTACGGTCGACGTAATGCCAGAAACAGCCGCTAAAACACTTCGTACACTATAAGGTAACCCATGATCTCAGAGGCTTTCAAAACCGTTTTCGACACCTCACCGCTCGTCACACGCTTTACACCGGGACGTGTGAATTTAATCGGTGAACATACGGATTATAATGGCGGACTTGTTTTACCGACAGCGCTTGAGCTGGGTGTAAATCTTGCGCTCAGCCCGCGTTCTGATAATAAAATCCATATTCACTCAGATAAATTTGATGACATTGCCATTCGTGCCATTTCCGACACTGCGACCGAGCATTGGTCAGATTATATTGTTGGGGCCGTCATCATCGCTAATGAAACAGGATTGCTTTCTGGCGGTGTCAATGTTGCGGTCTCGACCACTCTACCTTTTGGAGCTGGTCTTTCTTCTTCTGCCGCTGTCATTGTCTCCATTTTAAAAGCGGGCCGAGAACTTAATCATGGTCAACACACAGATACAGAGATTGCCGTGCTTGCGCGTCGTGTTGAAAACGAATTTATCGGCATGCCCTGCGGGATAATGGATCAAATGGCCGTTGCAATTGCCCGGCCCGGACAAGCCCTTTCCCTCAATACTGAGACATTGAATTACGACTTAATTGATCTGCCAAGCCAGCATAAAATGGTTGTTATGCACTCGGGTCAATTTAGGCGCTTAAGTGAAGGTCGGTATAAAGTGCGCAAAGAAGAATGTGACGCGATTAAGATCGTTTTAGGTCACAATAATATTTGCCAAATAAGTGATGCAGAGTTTGCAAGCTTGTCACACCTTTCAGCCCCCCTGCAAAGGCGTGCAAAACATTGCATGACTGAGCAAAGACGTACCGTAAAAGCGGCTAAAGCCTTGCGAGACAATGATATGCAAACCTTCGGTGCATTGATGAATGAAAGCCATATTTCTATGCGCGATGATTTCGAAATTACGCTCCCTGAAATCGACCGCTTGGTCGAAGATTCTGTGAAATTAGGGGCACTTGGTGCGCGCATGACTGGCGGCGGGTTTGGCGGCTGTATTGTTGCCTGCGTTCCTGCAAATATAACAAAAATGTGGGTTCAAGATCTTATAAAAGTGAACCCGCAATCCTTTTTTGTATGCTAATATTGATACAATTTTATGGGAGTAAACTGATATGAGCCAAGAAATAGATCATGAAACAGATTATGTGCCGCCAAAAATTTGGAAATGGAAAAAAGGTAATGGCGGTAAATTCGCCAATATTAACCGCCCTGTAGCGGGAGCCACGTCTGAAAAAATCCTACCTGTCGGTAAACACCCGTTACAATTACATTCCCTTGCAACCCCCAATGGTGTCAAAGTGACCATTATGCTCGAAGAGCTATTGGCTATCGGAGTTTCGGGTGCGGAATATGATGCCTATACGATCAATATTGGTGAGGGGGAGCAATTTAGTAGCGGCTTTGTTGATATAAACCCGAATTCAAAAATCCCCGCCTTGATGGATCGCACGGACGGGAAGGAACAGCGCGTTTTTGAATCCGGCGCTATACTCTTATATTTAGCAGAAAAATTTGGGAAGTTCTTACCAACAGATCCTGCCAAGCGCACAGAGGCATTGTCTTGGTTGTTTTGGCAAATGGGGAGCGCCCCATATCTGGGCGGTGGATTTGGGCATTTCTACGCCTATGCCCCTGTAAAAATTGAATATTGTATC
>CALCKU010000038.1 GCA_937965735.1 uncultured Caulobacterales bacterium | reverse complement strand
CTTAAAGAGGGGCAACTTTATGGCTACCGTGTTGACGGGCCATACACCCCGAATGAAGGCCATAGGTTTAACGCCAATAAACTTCTAATTGACCCTTATGCGAAGCAATTATTTGGTGAATTCATACAAGACGAGGCTTTGTTTGGTTACGACGTTAAATCAGCAGAAAAAGATTTATCGTTTAGCACAAGTGACAGCGCCCCGTTCATGCCAAAATGTATAGTCGGCACGCCTGAATTTGATTGGGAAGATGATGTAAAACCCGAAACGCCGTGGGCTGATACCATCCTATATGAAGCCCATGTAAAGGGATTTTCGATGAAGCACACGGACATAAGTCCGAAATTTCGCGGCACACTTTCGGCTTTTAGCGACCCTAATTTGATAAAATATATACAATCACTTGGCGTTACAGCTATTGAATTCTTGCCCGTGCAAAGTTTTTTCTCTGAACCGCGCCTCACAAAAGCGGGGCTGACGAATTATTGGGGTTATAACCCCATCAATTATTTTGCCCAGCATGCGGCTTATTTTGGGCCAAAAGGACAGGCCGCGTTTCAACATGCCGTCAAAGCCCTACACGCGGCAGACATAGAAGTTATTCTAGACGTTGTATATAATCACACAGCCGAGAGTTGGGAGCTTGGCCCAACCCTATCTTATCGCGGCATTGACAATAAATCCTATTACCGACTGCAAGATAATCCCAGATTTTATATCAATGATACAGGATGCGGAAACACATTAAATATCACCCACCCTAGAGTTTTAGATCTAACCATGGATAGTCTTGAGTATTGGGCGGACGCGATGCGGGTCGATGGTTTTCGTTTTGATCTGGCTTCAACGCTTGGGCGAAACCCTGTTAATTTTGATAAAAAATCAATATTTTTTAATAAGATAAAGAACAATCCTAAACTCTCAAAATGTAAACTTATTGCCGAGCCTTGGGATATTGGGAATGGCGGTTATGTCTTAGGTGGATTCCCCAAAGGATGGAGAGAGTGGAATGATAAATTCAGGGATGACGTGCGAAGTTTTTGGAAAAACGAGGACGGGTCGCACCGAGCCTTAGCAGGAAAGCTCCTAGGCTCGGCAGAGCAATTTGATCACTCCAATAAATCTGCACTAAGTTCTATAAACTTTATAACCGCCCATGATGGTTTCACACTGCATGATGTTGTGAGTTATAATCACAAACATAATTTGGCCAATCTTGAAGATAACCGCGATGGCCATAGTCATAATTTATCTGATAATATGGGCGTTGAAGGGCAGAGCGAAAACACAGAAATCATAGAGGCACGGCTTCAACGTAAGAAGAACATGCTCGCAACATTATGTCTATCGCAAGGCGTTCCAATGTTACTTGCAGGGGATGAGTTTGGACACAGTCAAAACGGGAATAATAATGCTTATTGCCAAGATAATGACTTAACATGGCTTGATTGGAAAAAGGCCGATACGGCCTTACAAGCATTCACACGCGATCTCATTGCCCTTCGTAAAGCCTATCCACACTTTACACAAAATAAATTTCTACACGGCGAACCGATAAGTTCTTTTGGAATACCTTTAGGTATTAAATCGATAGAATGGGTTTCACCCTCAGGTTATGCGCTAAGTGATGAGGATTGGAATCAATCGAATTTAAAATGCTTTGGTGTCTTGCTGTCTATGGATAATCAGAACTCAATTTTGCAGATTATAAATAGAGGTCAGGCTATAGATTTTGCGGATATGTCTGAAGGCTGGACAAAACGGCTTTCAACCGCAAAACAAAACCTTGGTAGGGCTCAAATTCCTGCAAATTCAGTCACAATATTTGAATATGACGGCCTTTTTATTAGCCCTAAATTACATGAGGCGGGCATAAGGCAAAGTGCGCAAGCCTTTGGGATCGAACAATCATACCGCGATATTTCGGGACAAACGCATTATACAGACCCTCAAACAAACCTTGCACTCTTAACCGCTATGGGGGCCTTCAATAACGCGAAACCTGTTGCGCACAATTTAGAACGTTCGTTCCCTGATTTACCCGTTGTATACGGTGCGGAAACACTACAAAACTTTGGCAAAGTTTGGGGCGTAACCTGTGCACTTTACGGTTTAAAATCAGACCGAAATCAAGGGATTGGCGATTTCGAAGATCTCGCATGTTTATGCGAATTTATGGCAAAGCAAGGCGCGGACTTTATCGGCATCAATCCCGTGCATGCGCTTTTTCCGTCTGCCGCAGCGCTCTATGCGCCCTACTCACCGTCTTCGCGAGAGTTTTTGAATATTATGCATATTGCTATTGATAAAATGCCTTGTGCGCCAAAAACGCTGTCTAATTTTACAGCCCTTCGTGACACTGAATATGTTGACTACGATTCTGTTTATAAGAAAAAGCATGCCGCATTCTTAGAAGCGTTTGAAGCCTTTAAGACCCAAGACCCCAACCATGCAAACTGGAAACAATACACGGCCTTTAAAAAGGCGCGGGGTATTGCTTTGCAAGAACATGCACTTTTTGACA
The DNA here is from genome assembly GCA_937965735.1 of uncultured Caulobacterales bacterium. Lineage (GTDB taxonomy): Bacteria > Pseudomonadota > Alphaproteobacteria > Caulobacterales > Maricaulaceae > CALCKU01. Next base: position 1,956 of record CALCKU010000038.1, on the reverse strand, counting down.
CGATATTTGAAACCTTACCGATCGCGTTACAAACTTATGCGGGTTGGAAAAATTTTCCAAAACCACTTCAAAATATCAATAGCTCTGAATGCAAAGCGTTTGCCGTTACGCATCAAGACCGTATTGAATATTATATGTTTCTACAATGGGTGGCGCAAACGCAAGTTGAACAAGCTCAGGCTCGTGCCAAATCTGCGGGTATGCAAATCGGGCTTTATATAGATTTTGCAGTCGGTATTGTGCCAGGCGGTTCTGATGCTTGGCGCCACCCTGACAGCTTCGCCAGTAATGTTAGCCTCGGCGCACCTGGGGATATGGCCAACCCAGACGGGCAAAAATGGAACCTTTTGCCTATGGATCCCCATAAATTATTATCGCAAAATTTTGAACCCTACCGCGCAGCCTTGCGGCATACAATGTCGCTTGGCGGCGCGGTACGCATAGATCATATTCTGGGTTTATTACGGGCTTTTTGGATTCCAAAATCGACTAATTTAGGGGCCTACATATACTACCCTTTTGACGCGCTTGTGAGCCTCATCGCAACGCTCTCTCATGCCGAGCAGTGTATCGTCTTTGGCGAAGACCTCGGTACGGTTCCAGATGGGTTTAGAGAGCGTATGCAGGCCCGCTCTGTCATGGGATGTAATGTTACTTTATTTGAGCGCGACTCTCATGGCCGAATTATCGCTCCTGAATTTATCAGACCGCTTACAATGGCTTGTTACTCTAATCACGATTTCCCAACCCTAACGGGCTTTTGGGAGGGCCGCGATCTTCAATGGCGGGACGCGTTAAACATAGGCAATCAAGACGGGCAACTCGAACATGAACGTGAAAGACGGGCTTGGGATAAAGCCACACTGGCAAAACTTGTTGAATATGACGGCGCAGAGCACAACCCAATGACCTATGATTTAATGGGCGCGCTTATGGCAAGGCTTGCTAGCTCTGACGCTTTAGCCATAAGTGTTCAGCTCGATGATTTAATGCTTGAAACCCTACAAGCCAATGTCCCTGGCACAACGCATGAACAACCGAATTGGAAACGCAAAAGTCGGTTATCATTAGAACACCTAACACAGGATAAAGGCGTATTGTCCATACTTAAATCTGTTGCAATCGCTCGTAATTAAGGAACTCTGTCTTGAAAATTGTCAAAACTAAACCTTTCAAAGATCAAATGCCTGGAACATCTGGCTTAAGAAAATCTGTTAAAACCTTTCAAAATATCGGTTATTTGGAAAATTTCGTTCAATCCATATTTGATACTGTCTCAGTCTTGAAGGGTGGCCTCTTGATTGTCGGCGGCGATGGTCGTTTTTATAATGACTGCGCAATACAAATAATATTACGCATGGCAAGTGCTAACGGCGTGTCGCATGTAATCGTCGGGCAGAATGGCTTATTCTCAACCCCTGCTGTCTCCGCCCTCATTCGTAAACATAATGCCCAAGGCGGTTTAGTCCTCTCAGCAAGCCATAACCCCGGGGGGCTAGAGGGTGATTTTGGCATCAAATTTAATGCTGACAATGGCGGCCCAGCCTCTGTCTCAGTGACAAATTCAATATATGATCGAAGTCTCGAAATTTCTGAATATAAAACATTAGATACAAAAGATATTGATTTGACAAAACTGGGCGTACAAACGCTTGGGGATATGAAAGTTACCATTATCGATAGTGTAAAAGACTATGCCGATCATATGGAAACCTTATTCGATTTTGATAAAATTCGTCACTTAATCGCGGGTGATTTCTCAATCTGTTTCGATGCAATGCACGCTGTTACGGGCCCTTATGCAATTGAGATATTTACAAATCGTCTGGGCGTAAAACCCAATAATTTGATCAATAATATCCCTCTGCCTGATTTCGGTGGTGGTCATCCCGACCCTAACCCTGTTTACGCAAAAACACTATTTGAGAAGATGTTTTCCATTAACGCACCTGATTT
>CALCKU010000037.1 GCA_937965735.1 uncultured Caulobacterales bacterium | reverse complement strand
CCGGCTTTGTCGCCAATAATGGCACGGGCATCCGTTACGTCTTTTTGGGTTTGAACAAAAGAAAGCGCGATATAATCGACTTCTTGTTCAAGCGCAAAGGCCATATCCACACGGTCTTTATCGGTCATGGCGGACATGGGGAGGACGACACTGACAACATTTATGCCCTTTTTATCTTTTAAAAGACCGGGGACATTAACGCGAAGTTTTAGCGTAGTCTCACCAGCCTCTGTAACTGTGGCCATAAGTTTACCATCGTCAAATTTTAGAATATCGCCTTCGGATAACACTTCAAAAAGTTCAGGGTGGCGGACACAAATATACCCCGCCTTACCCGGCCTGTCGCTGAGCGCCATTGTGACGATTTCGCCGTATCGAAGCTCTATCGCGCCGTTTTCAAACGTGCCAACCCTTAATTTTGGGCCTTGCATATCCGCGACAATTGTAATGGGGCGTTGGGCGTCTTTTTCAATTTTTCGAATGGCTTTGACAGTGCGTGCGTGATCTTCGTGGGAGCCGTGAGAGAAATTGAGGCGAAACGCATTGACGCCAACATCGCTCAGTAAACGCAATGTATCTGGGGCGCTACTCGCGGGGCCAACCGTGGCCAGTATTTTGGAAAATCGAGGGGACACATTATTTCTCTTATATTTTATGGGTTAAAATGACAGCGCTGACATTTTAACATTACAGAGAAATTTTCAAGTGTATAGGGAAAACAAAAAACGAGCGCCTAAGCGCTCGTCTATTGAGTTGTAGACCCGTTTTATGCGCTTAGCACTTAGAGCGTGGGAGCCTAAGCGTTTGGCCAATTTTAATTGCGTAACTGCCATCAATCCCGTTCATAGATTGAACTTCCTCAACAGACGCGCAAACTTTGCGCGATAGCGAGTAAACCGTATCTTTTTGAACAACGGTATGGGTTGTGCCGTAAGAGCCGCTATAATTGCCGGGTTCTATTGTTGGGTATTTTTCTTCACTGACTGTCTGTGTTGTCGTGCCTGTCGAACGTGTCGAATTATGCGTGTTGGATGAGTCGTAACTGATTGTTCCCGCATTTGTTTGCGTTGTTGGAGGCGGCAATGTCGTCGGTATAGAGGTAGAGCGTTGCATGACTTCATATCCAGGGGTTCCAACTGTTTCACCGTAATATGTATCGGTTGACGGGGCCGCACTGACACTTTGTGCCGGTTGGTATTGTGTTGAAGTCTGCGAAGACATTTGCGGGGCAGTCTGAGAACTTGCCGGATAATAAGTGGTTGGAGTGGATTGATATTGTGATGGGTAGGATACGGGCGCGGCTACAGGTACGGGATCGCAATTTATCGATTTATCGCCAATCCCGTAACCTGCCGCACCGCCGACTAAAGCGCCCGCAACTGTTCCCTTCGTGCCCCCAATTAGTTTTTTACCCGCGATCGCGCCGACAGTACCGCCAAGCGCACCCCCTAAAAGTTCGCGGTTGGTTTCGCGCGATAGGCAGTCTTGGTCGAGGCGAGTTTGCCCCGCTTGCGTGTAAGACGGTACGCTATATTGTGAGTTTGCTTGATATGTTTGACCTTGATAAGTTTGGCCTTGATAAGTTTGGCCTTGGTAATCAGGGCGTTGCGTGACACTGCTATAGCCAGCAGGACTGTCATAAATGATTGGGCTTGATTGTGTTTGGTAACTGGCATTCGTAACATGTGTGCCCTGTGAAACGGTTGATGCCGATTGGGTGTAAGGCGAAGACCCGTTATAAGTCGTGCTGTGTTGATAATTTGGATTTTCCTGCGCTGTCGCGCAAGCGACCAAACTCAAAGCAAAGAGTGCGGGGACAAAAAATGTATGGGGCCGTTTGTTTTGCGTGTTCATTATTAGCGCTCGCTTGGTTTGAAATATTTTATTTACCCTATTCAACCGTTATATGTCTAATTTTCCCTTAATATGGGATGCGATAGTGACAATCGAAAAATGTGACGCTAGGACAAACAAAATTTACTATATGTAGAGGTCGTTATGAACATCAAAACTAAACCCGTCGAATATATGGACGGAAAACAAAAATGTATCGGTTACTTAGCTTGGGACGAATCTTTTGCTGACCCTAAGCCTTGTGTTCTTGTTGCCCCGGCATGGGGGGGGCTTGATGAATTTGCCCAAGATCAAGCCATTCAAATGGCGGCTATGGGGTATGTTGGGTTTGCTCTTGATATTTATGGCGACGGCGCTTTGCCAGCGACTGATGAAGAAAAACAAGCCTTAATGATGCCATTAAAAGAAGACCGTAAGGCACTTTTAAAGCGTATTAAAGCGGGTTTGAAAGCCGCAAGCGATCTTCCAGAAGTGGATAGCGATTACATGGCAATGATGGGGTTTTGTTTTGGCGGTCTGTGTACGTTAGACCTCGCGCGTTCTGGCGCAGATTTAAAAGCAGCGATCAGTTTTCATGGATTATTGGACGCGCCAAATCTGCCTGCGAAAAAAATCAAAGCGAAAGTCATTGTGGCCCATGGCTGGGATGATCCAATGGTGCCCCCTGCACAGCTTGTGGAACTTTGTCACGAACTCACCAAAGCGGATTGTGAGTGGCAATTACTCGCTTACGGTCAAACAACCCATGCTTTCATGGTACCCGACGCGGATAGTGAAAATGGTGCATTAAGATATAATCCAGATTCCGAACGCCGCGCTTGGTCGGCGACTTTGGATTTACTGGATACAGTTTTTGGAAATCACGGTGTGGTTTAAACCTATATAAGGCTCCGTATAAATATGGCGGGTTAGAGCGTATTTATACGGGGTTCAAGAAACGAAAATCACAGGAAAATTCATGCCCTTAAGTCACGCAGTGTTTGTTCGTTTAAAGCCTTTGAAAGCTATCCTGCTTTCTACAGCTTTATGTGTGACTTTCACCGCGTGCCGCTCTGATATACAGAGCTCGGATTCTGTGATTTCGGATATGGCAACGGCGCAGCCCGAACCTGTCAATCCTGTCTATATCAAAACAGAGCCAGGGCCAGGTCGATTAACGCCTGAGCGGATTCATGCCGATCCTGCGCTTGATGGGCAAGCTTTGCGCAAAGCGGCTATTTCCCCAGACGGCACGCGCGTTAGTGTCCTACGGGGTCGGCCTGATAATGCCAATCAACAAGATTTATGGGCTTATGACCTTGATACGGGTGAAGCGAGCTTGCTTGTTAACTCAACAGATTTGATCTCGGGTCCCGAAGTTCTATCCGAGGAAGAAAAAAACCGCCGTGAACGCGCTAGAGAATACGGGCAGGGGATTGTATCCTATAGCTGGGCCAATGATAATTTACTGCTTTTTCCATTAGGCGGGGATATTTACACCTATGATCTGATACAAGATAAAGCCATGCAGATTACCGCAACAAAGGCTTATGAAACGGATGCGAAGGTTTCGCCGCTTGGGCATTATGCGTCTTATGTGCGTTCGAATGAACTCTATATCACAGATTTAAAGACGGGTCTTGAGCGTCAAATCACAGACGGGTCAACGCAGACTATTCGAAATGCTACGGCAAGTTTTGTGGTTCAAGAAGAGTTAGACCGCGATAGCGGCTATTGGTGGAGTGCAAAAGAAGACTTTATTGCCTACACACAAATTGACGAATCGAGCATTGCTATTTCCAACCGCATTGATTTCGGGGCAGACGGCGTAGAGACGATATCCCAGCGTTATCCTTTTGCGGGCACGGCTAACGCCACGGTTAAATTAGGCGTAATTCCGAAAACAGGCGGTGAAACGGTCTGGGTCGATTTAGGCCCCGATAAAGATATTTATTTGACCCGAGTTTTGTGGAGCCAAGACGGAAAGAACGATTTATTTGCAGGGGTTTTATCGCGGGATCAGAAAACCCATACATTCTATAAAATTGATATTCAGACAGGGAAGTCTACAGTCTTTTATCAAGAGCGTTCCAAAACATGGCTAAATATTGGAACGGACTTAAAAGCCTTACCCGATGGCTCGGTCTTATGGTCGACAGAGGCCTTGAACGATTTCCTTGATACTTCTGGTGACGCTTCTGATGAAGTTTCTGGTAACGTTGCGGATATCCGTTCGGATAAGGCTGCGATTCACAGCCCAAAAAGCCGCCAAGGTAAGCGTAGCCTTATTAAGATTGACGGCACTGGCCTTGTCACGCAAATCACGCCAAAATCTGTATTGGTCAATAAATTGAATTGTGTCCGTCCTGATGAAAATGCGCTGTACTTTACAGCGTGGACGGAATCGCCACTTGAGCGGCACATTTACCGTATAACACTTGAGGGTAATGCCCTCGTTCAGCTCTCGGAAGGGGCAAAAGCAGGTAAAAATGGACGTTATTCTGCGGATTTTTCTCTGAATTGTGCGCGTTATATTGGTGGTTTTAATAATGTGCAAACGCCGCCACAAAGTCGAGCCTATAAAAATGACGGAACGCCGCTGATTTGGCTTAATGAGAATGCGCTTACGGAAACGCACCCTTATTATCCGTTTAAAGCGGCCAGTATTGTCCCTGAATTTGGACAGCTAACGGCAGAAGATGGAAGTGTTTTAGAGTATATGCTCTATAAGCCGTTGGATCTAAAAGCGGGTGAAAAACGGCCTGTGATTAATGTTGTTTACGGCGGGCCGGGGGTTCAACGCGTCCATAAGGGTTGGGAACGGCGTCATTTTGAACGTATGCTGGCCCATCACGGTTTTGTTGTGTTTTCTATGGACAATCGCGGCGCGAATAATCGTGGCAAAGCTTTTGAAGATAGTCTTTACCGCGCTATGGGCGGTGTAGAGGTCCGAGACCAGTCTATGGCGATAGAATGGCTTAAAACTCAAGACTATGTCGATCCCGACAAAATTGGGGTTTATGGGTGGTCTTATGGTGGTTATCTGACCTTGCATTTACTGGGACAAACCGATCTGTTTAAATCTGGCGTTGCGGGTGCGCCTGTTACAGATTGGGCATTGTATGACACGGCCTATACAGAACGTTATTTAGGGAGTCCCAAAACGGGTGATCCAAATTATACCCAAGGGGTCTATGAGAACGGATCAGTCTTTGCGCATTTAGACGGATTATCGGAACCCACACTCGTCATCCACGGCATGGCCGATGATAATGTTGTGTTTCAAAATACGGTTAAATTGATGGACGCCGTTCAGAAACGCGGCCTGCATAATGTTCGTTTTGTGACTTACCCGGGTGAAAAACACGGATTTCGCCAAACCCATAATAAAGTGCATAGGGATCGCACAATCTTAGAGTTCTTTACCGCAACGCTCGGCCCGTAAGCGTTCTTTGAATAGGGTAGCCGATTTTAGCCTAGGCTTGACCTTTATCGGTTCCCATTACCAAATCCCAAAACCTGAAATAAAGACCATAATTGCCTGTGAATTTCGTATGATGGAGATTGTGATGGGAAGCTGTAATCATAATTTTTCCAAAACGGCCTTTGACCCATTTGTCAGGATAGACCTCCCAACCCGCATGATTAAATACGGCATTGATTGTCATTAACATTAGCAGGCCTAACGCCATGCCGACATGGAGCGGTATGAATAATGCCATAACAGGCAAAAGCCATGCGGAAATTAAAGCTTCTAAAGGGTCAAAGGAAAAGCTGGCCCAGGGGGTTGGTTGAACAGACTTATGATGCCCAGCATGGGTTAATGTGAACCAGCGTTTATGGTGCATGAGACGGTGTGTCCAATAAAAATACGTGTCTTGTACAAAGAGGTATATTAGTCCGCTGATGAGCAAATACCCAAATCCGCTTAGTGTTGAAATCGGCCCCGCATAAAGGGCTGTGCCGCCCGCTTTCCACATTTCAAGAACGATCGCCGCAGGGGCCGCATAAATAAATGCGGACAGCGTTGAGAGTTTTATTTCATGCCGAATAGTATGCGGTGTCGGGTTGCGTTTTGAAAGACGCTTTGCCTTGATTTGATTGGGGTCTCTTTTCCACAAAGCCCAATGAATAGGCCAAACTATAAGAAAATAGCGAAAAATAATAATCGCTGTAAACGCCAAATATGTGACGAGCGTTTGCTCTAAATCTATTGGCCAGCCCGCCATATTGAAAAATCCATTTGTTCCAGACTTTTAAATTTATAGAGCATGGCGCGAGTAAACTCTATGAAAATTACGGACATAAAAAAGCCCCGCCGAAGCGGGGCTTAAACTTAAATTTGGGGTGTAACCCTAGAATGTATAGCGGGCTTTAACGTAGTACTGACCACCTGAGAAGCCCATTGGAGCATTTTCAGGATAAAGCTGGCCAGATGTACCGCCTGGATTTGGGTTCTCATCTGGGTAAGCGTCCAAAATGTTCGCAGCACCCACAATCAACTCAACACCTTCATAAACCTTTGCTGAAAGTTCAGCATCGATAAGGATTTCAGCGCCAACATCTGTTGATGTATCAACATTTGTCCAACCACCATAGTAGTTAGCGCGCACAAGGCCACGGAAGATACCCTGTTCGTGGGTAACAGCAACATTACCTTTGATTTCAGGCAAAAGCTCTTCGAGTTTTTGTGTACGGGCATCACCAATCGGGTTAATCGAACCACGGTCAGTCACTTTTGTGTCTGTGTAGTTCACCGCAAGTGATAATTTCGTGTAACCCGCTTGACCAAAGTCAAGAGGCGCATTGGCGTTAACGTCAACACCTTGTGTACGAGTATCAAAGCTGTTTGTGAAATAACGGAATTGTGTCAAATCTTCAAAACCGACATAGTCTGAACGATCGATAACACCTGCATTACCCAAAGAGGCAATCGCTGTGCTAACTGAAGAATTGTCATAACCCGCAGGGTTACCCGCTTGAGCCGCAGCAAAGTCCAAAGCATCGATAAAGTTGATGTTCTCTGAAAGCGCGATACGGTCTTTCACTTTGATATTGAACACATCAATTGTCCAGCTGATTGGGCCTGTATCAAAACCAATACCCGCCGCAATGTTTTTAGCTGTTTCAGTTGAAAGCGTCGGACGTGTACCATCGCGATTTTCAACAAAATCCGCCGCCAATTGGCCAGGAGCCGTTGCGAAAGGAATTGTACCTTGGTCAACCAAAACACCATTGATTTGCTGTGTTGTTACGTTACGCACATTGGCTTGTCCCGCTGTTGGCGCATGGAAACCCGTTGAGTAAGCACCGCGTAGACGCAGATTATCATTGATTCTGTAAAGACCCGCAATCTTGTAGTTTAGCGTGTCACCAAAAGCATCATAATCTTCGTAACGCAACGCGCCTTGAAGGGTAAGCTGTTCTGTAACGTCGGCTTCAAGTTCTGTGTAAAGCGCATAGCTTGACTGTGTGTTTGAGCTTGATTCTGAGAATCCGCCAAAACCGTTAGAGCTTGATGAGAAGCCTTGGCCTGTTGGGAAAGCAGATGTGACTTGCGCCAAAGGTCCAAGGGCGAATGAGGCGGCGTCACCGGCTGTGATTGAGAAAGTCTCATCACGATATTCACCACCAACGGCCACGTTCAAATCAGACGCTAATTGATCCATTGGAATGCCGTAAGTAAAGTCAGCATTCAAAATCGTTTCAGCTTGCTTATAACCGCCTGGAATGAAATCGCGCGGTGTGTTTGGCCCCAAAGACGCATTCACTGTATTACGAATGAAGAAGTCTGTTGAGTTTTCGCCGTAAGTTGCTGAAAGGTCATAGCCAAGGCCATTGCCAATTTCGATTTCGCCGCGAATACCAGCCGTTACAGCCATATCTTCATTGTCGCCGCCAAAGCGGGGAACAAATCCACCTGGAATGAGCTCTGTAAACGCAAAACAATTCGGGTCAGCAAAGACGCGGTCATTAATGGTTTGGTTTGCAACAACACCATTATTGCCTGTTAGCGGAATACCCGCTGGACAGGCATCAGCGTCGACGCCAGCCAAGTTACCAACACGGATTGAAGGTACAGCATTTGCGGCTGTACTAACGCGGCCTGTGTCTGGATCAACCATTGGGCCTGCATATACGCCGCCACGGTTGGTTGGGTTACGGTAGAAGAAACCCCCTTCAGCTGTGCGGGATGCATAGTTACCAAAGGCATAGACTTCAGCACTATCAGAAACTTCAAGCGCTGAGTTTATGAAGAGTTTGATGTTGTTCGTTACATCAGGCTGTCCCCAATACTGAGAAAAGGAGTCTGTGTAAGAGTTGATTGTTTTATTGTCTAAAACGGCCGAGTTGCCTGCGGCAGCAATGGCAGTTACGTCACTCCGATGTGCGGCACGAACGGTACCATCTGTTTCGCCGTATTCGGCTGTAATGTTGACAAAACCTTTGTCACCAAGTGGCAAACCGACATTGCCTGCAATCCGGTAATTTTCGCCGTCGCCTTCATATGTTTTACCATAAACAACTTCGACCATTCCGCCTTCAGCAGAGTCTTTAAGTTGGAAATTCATAACGCCAGCAATCGCGTCTGAACCATATTGTGAAGACGCACCGTCACGGAGGACTTCAACTTGCTTTAGGCCAATCGCTGGGAAGACAGAAATGTCAGCGCCTTGTGCGCCGTCAGCAATACCACCACCAAGGAAAGAAATAACAGAACCACGATGACGACGCTTGCCGTTCATAAGAACGAGCGTGTTGTCTGGGGACAAGCCGCGTAGGTTTGCAGGGCGGATAATTGTCGCCGCATCAGAGATAGGCTGTGAGTTAACGTTATAAGACGGTACGGATGTCCGCAAAAGGTCTTGCAAATCGCCAGACGCTTGGTTTTGGAATTCAAGACCAGAAATAACGTCAACGGGTGCCGGTGTGTCAGCCGCTGAGCGCGCTTGACGGCGTGTACCTGTCGTAATGATTTCGTCTTGTGCGTTCATTCCGTCCTGCGCGAAACTGGGTGCGGCAGTCAGGGTCGAGAGCATCGCTGCGGAAGCAGTGAGCGCAAGATAGGCTTTAAAAGATGTGGTTTTCATTTTGTCTCCAATGAAAAAGTTGTAATGATGGGGAATTGACGAAAACAAGTCGTGATTTCAACTATGAATTTCATGCTGAGTGTCGTTTTTTAGCCGCTGTGACAAAAATACTACATTTTCGAACGCAAATTTACGGTTACGAATATAATTTCAACTTCAATGTGTTTGAGGGCCGTATATTTCTTCAATATTTGGTTTTTAGCCAAATTAGGACTATCTTTTTCAAAAACACTGGGGTTTGTGGAAAATATTGGGTATTTTGCAAAAAAACTTGGCTTTTTGTAGAAACACGCGGCAAAAAACATCCGCTCGTGACACATGTTCGCAATACTCGCCCGTGACACACTTTGGCTATACTGAGCCAAATATTTGGAGGTTAAAGCGCGTAATCATGCTGAAACTCGTAAAAGCGACCCTTAACGACAGTCCTGCAATTAAAATCTTGATGCAGACCGCTATATTAGAATTGCAAAAGGGATATTTGACGGATGCACAAATACAGGCCTCAAAAGCGGGTATGGGGCTCGATACACAATTAATAGAAGATGAAACCTATTTTTGTGTTTGGGACGATGATATTTTAGCGGGATGCGGCGGATGGTCCAGACGGGCTACGCTGTACGGGGGGAATCATAGTGCAGGGCGTGATACGCGATTGCTGGATCCGAAAACAGACCGTGCCCGTATTCGCGCCATGTATACATCACCAAAATATGTAAAGCGTGGTATTGGACGCATGATATTAGAGGCAGGCGAGCATGCAGCGGCGCAGGAAGGGTTTCTTGCTTTGGAAATGGCAGCCACTTTGGCAGGGCTGCCCTTTTATGAAAAATGCGGCTATTGTGTCGAAAGTCGTTGGCAAGATGAAAACGGCGCTGTGCCTGTGCCGCTCATTACAATGGTAAAAACATTATAATCACCCAAACACACGAAAAAATTTAAACATCGGTTCAGGTGAACCCAATAGGACGTACTTGCATTTTCAATTTCCTTTTTTTGAGGCTTAATCTTGAGATTTAATCTTGAGGCTTAATTTTACGGGCAGTTTGAGCCTATTGCCTATTATAGTGTAATAGCGAGTTTCGTCATTAAATCGGGTGTTTGGGGTTGGAAGCCAGCGTTTCAAATTTCTTATGCGCATGTGTCTATAGATTTAGGGTGCTAGATTTATCGTGTTACCTTCGCTATATTGACGATTCAGAATTTGAAACTTTGCAGACGGCATGCGTTTAGGCCGTTATAGTTTAAAGCGTGCCGCTACTCGGGGGAGTCCTCGAAAATGACAATTAGGATCCGTTAAAATGAAGAAAATTGGAATATTTGCAGTCGTGTTTTTCGTTTTACTGATTGGCATTGCCTTGATCTTGCCGTCATTGATTCCGTCATCTGTTTATAAAGAAAAGATTGAAACCCAACTCACCAAAGAATTGGGACGCGAAGTGGCTGTTATGGGGGATGTGAAACTTTCCATTTTCCCGACAATCAAAGCGAAAGCTGGGCGGGTCGAAATTAAAAACCCAGAGGGCTATACAGATGCTTATTTTGCTACGATGGACGGCTTGAACGCGGGCGTGAAACTGTTTCCGCTTTTTGCAAAGCGCGTTGAAATCACGTCTTTCTCTTTGAAGAATCCAGAGATTAATCTCGAGAAAAATGCGCGTGGCGAGATGAATTGGATGTTTGGTGAAACAGAGCCAGATGTTAAACCTAAAACACTCGAGGATAGCGGCCCCTTTAAACGGGATGGACGGTTTAAAGAGGTTGAAACGAATATTGGCCGTTTCATTTTAGAAAACGGGAAAATAACTTATGCGGACCGTGTTGAGAATATAGCCCATTCTTTGTCGAGTGTTGACATTGATTTCAAACTTCCAAGCTTATCAAAGCCGTTAAAACTTGAAGGGGATCTCAATTATAATGACGTTGATCTTGAGATTACACTCGCATTGGATAGCATTCGCGGGTTTTTAGAGGGTCAAAAATCCCCTATGAGCATTGATCTGGACACAGAGTTCGCGTCAGTTTCGGCTAAGGGTGCGTTTCTAGAAAGCCAAGATTTAGACTTTGTATTTGATGCGAATGGGAGTCTCTCAGATCTTGCGCGTATTTTGGCGCTTATGCCGCAAGATGTGCCGAATGCAGACCTGCTTTCATCTTTGATTGCCTCTGGTGATTTTGACGGTACCTATCGTTTTGAAAGCGGTATATTTTCGGCTAAAAATGCCAAAGTTAATGTATCGGGTGAGGGGCTTAAACTTGTCTTTAATGGCAATGCATCCCTCGAAGAAAAGCCCGTTCTTGACGGCAATATTCTTTTTGAAACGTCACAAGTGGCGCGTTTAGCCAAAACCTTTGCACCCGATGTCAAAGGTGCAGGGCTTGCGGAAAATGTACGCATTAAAGCAGATTTTAATGCAACCGATACGGGGTTTTCTGGCAACAATATTGAAGCCAAGATTACTGGCCCGGATATGAATGTCGATTTTGCCGGTTCAGGCGAGTTTGGTGATACGCTGTCAACACAAGGACGTCTGAGCACGCGTGCGGGTAATGTCGCAAATATTGTTCAGACTTTAGGGCTTGATATTCCGCAAGCTGCCGCCATTGGCGCGGTTGATTTGACAACCAATGTTTCCGTGAAAGATAAATTTGTGTCGCTTGACGCTATGGTTTTAAAAATGACGGACGGCGTTTTAAATGCGGACTTTACTGGGTCTGTATCCTTAGCGGAATCGCCGCAATACAAAGGCCAGTTTAATGGCTCCCTGACCTCTTTGGCCGATTTTGCGAAAGTGACATCCACGGAGGTGCCTTACGCTGACGCGATTGGGCAAGTCGTGATTTCCGGTGTTGTTGACGGGTCTGGTGATGTGATTTCTGTCAATGATTTGAGTGCTAAACTTTCGGATGGGCAGTTAAACGGGTCCTATACGGGTAAGGTCGATGTCAATATGGGGGCGACGAATATAGGCGCTGATCTTATGGGAGTCTTAGATGTCGCAATTCCCTCACTGCGTAAACTGGCTTCAACGGCGGGTACAGAATTGCCGCCCAGTTCAGATGCTGGCCCTATTTATGAAGCGTTTGCCATTAAAGGGACTGTGAAAGGGACGCCCGAGCGTATTCAATTTGAAGGCGCTGAATTGATGATTGATGCCATTCGCGGCACGGGGGATTTCAACGTTGATATGACGGGTGCGAAACCTTACGCAACGGGTGAGTTGGATTTGGCGGGACTGGATCTGCGACCGTATATGCGAGCCTATTCCGCGCAAAAGCCAGAAGGGGGGATTCAGCCTTGGAGTGAAGCGCCGTTAAATCTTGAGCCGTTAAAAACCGTGGATGCGGACCTTAAATTTGAAACACCCAATATTATATTGGAGCGCCTGAGTATTGGGCCGTCTAGTGCCAGTGTGAAGTTGAAAAACGGCGTGTTGAAAGCGGATGCGCCTAATATTTCCCTCTATGGGGGTAATGGGTATGCTAATACTGTACTTGATGGTTCGGGTGCGACACCGTCTGTATCTTTTGATGCCGGTTTAAACGCGATGAATTCAAACAAGTTCTTACAAGCCGTTGCAGGGTTTACGAATGCTTCGGGTGTCGGAAAATCACTGGTGAAAGTGTCGGCGACAGGCGGTTCGCAAGCGGCGATCATGCGCTCTTTGTCTGGTAATGGTGATTTTTCAATCAAAGACGGTCAAATCTCCGGTGTAGATTTAACGCAACTTCTCAGTGGTTTAGATCAAGCCTTGTCCTCTCGCGCTTTACCCGGCGGTGTAGGTTCGCAGTTTTCAACACAGTTTAAAGACCTTGGCGGTGCCTTTTCCGTGCAAAACGGTGTGGTCACAATTGGAGACTTTGCACTAGAGGGGGCCGGTGTTGCGGCGCTTGGCGGCGGAACGGTTGATCTTGGCAATCAGAAAATTGATTTTAATCTAAGACCGCGTTTAACGGGTAAATCTTCGGGTGCCTTAGGCGGTTATGGAATCCCGATCAATGTATCGGGCGGTTTTGGGAATGTGAAAGTTGGGCTGGATACAGATTTCCTGAGTCAGATTGTTGCGGATAGAGCCAAAGCTGAAGCCAGAACCTTGATAGAAAATCAAGTTGGTGGTCAAGCGGGTAATATTTTGGGGAGTATTCTTGGAGGGCAATCCAGTGCAGGGGGGGCAAACGGAAACGCGCAAACCCAACCGCAATCGACGGAACAAGCGATTGGGGGTTTACTGGGCCGTGTCATTAAACCCAATGACAATGCCAATACAAATACTGCGCCCAATACAACGTCCGAGGACATACAGCAAAAAGATGAGCCTAAAGTCGAAGAGCAAATTTTTGATTTGTTTAAAAAGAGAAAGAAAAAAGACTAGTTGTGATTTAAGCGAGTCTAAATTTGTAAACCTTCGTTTGATCGTATTACAGTGGTGCGTGTAACCGCAACTTAACCATATGATTTAACAAGAGCTTAGGGGTGCGCCTATTATATCCAATGTTGATTATATTGGATGGTTCTAAAATGAAATTATATAGTGTCGCGCTCTCAAAGCTTTTGCTTTTATCTGTTTCCTGTCTTTTAATTGGGTGCGGTGGCGGCGGGGCGGCCCCAGCGCAAAGCGCGGCTTCAGAAACTTCTTCATTTGGTACATCTAGTTCGCCAACAACCAATACGCCAGACCCTAATCCAGATCCAGACCCAGACCCAGACCCAGACCCAGACCCTTCAGGGACTGAAGACCCTCAACAAGGCGATGAGGGTTCGATTGAAGGATTATTTAGGAATACTTTTGCAAATAATTTCAAGGTTGGCGGCGCTGTTTATGCGGATCAACTCGTTGGAGACCATCCAGACCGCGCTATAGTTGAATCTCAATTCAATTCGCTGGGTTCCGAGTATGAGATGAAAGCGGATTTTATCGCTCCAGAAGAGGGCGTTTACAATTTTGAACGTGTGGATGCTTTAGTTCAATATGCGGAAGATAATAATATGGAAATCCGTTTTCATGCTTTGTTATGGCATGAATCAACACCTGATTATTTTCTAGAAGGCACGCCCGAAGAAATCAAAACACGTCTTGAGTCTTACATAACCACTGTTGTTACACGCTATAAAGGCCGCATCAAAAGTTGGGATGTTGTCAATGAGGTTGTCACAGTCGATTCGAATGCCTCGGACCCTTATCGTCAATCTAATTGGCAGGCTGCGGTTGGGAGCAATGACTATATTGAGTGGGCTTTTAATGCAGCCCATGCGGCAGACCCTGACGCGATTTTGTTCATTAATGACTATGAGACAGAGTTTCCTCAAAAACGCGCGCAATATATGCAAATTATACAAGAGCTTCTTGATAAAGGTGTGCCCCTCGGCGGTGTTGGACATCAATTCCATTTAAATGTTGATATTGATCCGCAAGAAGTTTTGGCGGCGATTGATGCAACCGACGCTTTATTTGAAGATCTAGTTGTGCATGTCACAGAACTTGACTTAAGTGTTTATAATGACCCTGGGACTTGCTGGCATACCCAAGAAAACTGTGACGCGGATTATGGGCCAGAATTGCCTGATAGCATCAATAATAAACAAGCGCGTATTATCAAAACGTTATTTGACGGGTTTGTTGCGCGCCCGAGTGTCGAAATGGTGCATTTTTGGGGTGTATCGGATGAGCAGTCTTGGTTAAATCGGTCGCCTGTTGAGCGATCAAATTTTCCGCTTCTCTTTGATCGTAATTATGAGCCGAAGACGTGGTTCCACGCAATTACAGATCCCGATTACGTGATTCCGCCAGAATAATGAGTTTACAAGAATAACCCGCTTACAAGAATATATCAGCTTAAAAGAATAACCAGCTTAAGTGACGTTTTTCAATTCGTTTTGGATATGTGTGAGTGCGTCTTGGTTGAGTGTATAACGGCTTAAAGTATAAAGGCTCAGCAGGCCAAATATAATGGCTGTCGCTATTGATGCGCCTGCAAGCCCGTTTATTGTCGATTGGGCAAGTTCGCTGGGTTGCGCTTGTTTGGGAAACTTTATCAAGACGAGCGAGAGTGTGGCGACTCCTGTTCCGAAGACAAAGGTCATTTTTTGAGCAAAGCTAAATGCTGAAAATAGAACCCCTTCTTGACGTTTGGATGTTTGCAACTCCATAGCATCTGTGACATCGGCCATCATAGAATTTGCTAAAATGACAATGCCTGTAAAACCCATAAACCCAATCCCGTTAAAGCTCGCAATAATGAGTAGGAGCTTAGGGTCGCCAATGGGGGGTAAGCCGCCTGTTAAATAGAGTGTGTTTGGGATCAATATACAGGCAATATATAAAAGGCTAAGACAAAGGGCTGCAGGTTTTTTATCTATTTTTTTGGCCAAAACGGATGTTAGGATAACACAGGGAATAAGTGTAATGAGCGGTGCAATCGTGACTATGGTTTTCGCCTCTTGTGAGAGCTGCCACACATAGGTCAGATGATAAAATCCAAGGGCGCTTGATGCGCCGTATAAAATCACTGTGAGGCTATAGGCCGTGCAAAGCCATATAAAAGGTCGAACTTTGATTGCCGCTTTGATTTGAGAGAACGTATCCGTCCATTTTGTGCGCGTGTCATTTTCATAGCGTGCCAATGGCGGCATAGTTTTGCGAGTACCATAAACTGAGATCACACTGCACACTACACCCATCACCGCGACAGTTAGGGCGAGCGGTGCATAGCCTTCGCGGTTTAACATACCGTCTTCATAGTGATCGGTTGCGGGTAAAAAGATCAAAAGCCCGCCAATGATAATCGCCATATTAAAGAGATTGTTGAAAAACTCGCGATAGGCAAAGATTGATGTGCGTTGGTTATATTGGGGCGAAAGCTCAGCGCCCAAAGTGTAATAAGGCACACCGTAAACCGTGAGTCCCAGACGAACGCAAAGTGTAAAAAACAACATCCAAACAAACACAGCATTCGGGCCAAGGCTGACAGGTGGCGCAAACAGCAGTGTCAGGGCAATCGCCGTCGGAATAACAGAAAATATCATAAATCCGTGACGGCGACCCCATTTTTCAGATCTGAAATTATCAGAAATTTGTCCCATTAGCGGATCGGAAACCGCGTCAAAAACAAGGGCGATTGCGGTGACGACAAAAACAAGGCCTTCTGATATGCCCATGACATTTGAGAAAAAGAACAAAAAGAAAAAATGGAACAACATGTTTTTGGCCGAAACCAAACCATGTCCCATACCATAGGCTATTTTTGTACTATATTTTATGCCTGCGTCTGCTTCTATGTCTGCTTCTGCGTTTGTGGGTCGGGTTGTGGCCCCATTACGGTTACGGATGTTTTTATTCGTCATTCTATCCTCAATGATAGCTGTATTTGCGGACTTGACTCTATCGTCTTTAAAGTGTGCACTCTTAGTGCCTTGATGTTTAGCGCAAGTTTTCCTGTCTGCAAGACGAAGGTTTTTCGGATTATATGCGTGGATATATATATTGTCTGTTCGGCTTTTGATTTTAATATGAAGCCAATATATTTGTGGCCATATTTTTAGGGGCCATATTTTTAGGGTCTTGATATTTGCGGCTTTAATATTTACGGCCTTACTTGGGTGTGTGACAATCGCTCAGTTTCAAAACAAGCATGCGCCTATCTTAATTTCAAATTGACGATTTTAAGGTGAGGAGTTGAAGAAAAGGGTCATTTAACCATGACACAGACCTGTTTGATTATTGGTGCGTCGCATGCGGCGGGTCAGCTCGCGGTCAGTCTTCGGCAAGGGGGCTGGGTTGGGCCGATTAAAATTATAGGGGACGAGGCGTACCCGCCTTATCAGCACCCGCCGCTTTCAAAAGATTTTTTGTCTGGCGACAAATCCGTTGAAGACATTCTTATCCGGCCCGAAAGCCTATATGCGGATGCTAATATCGATCTGATTTTATCCACGCGTGTGAGCCAAATAAACCGGACGGAAAAATATATTCTTACGGATAAAGGGCAAACGCTTGCTTATGATAAATTGGTTTTGACAACGGGTGCACGCGTCCGAAGACTTTCTATTCCGGGCGAAGGTCTAGAGGGTGTTTATTATCTTCGGGATATGGATGATGTTAAAGCGATTAAGCA
>CALCKU010000036.1 GCA_937965735.1 uncultured Caulobacterales bacterium | reverse complement strand
CAAAACCCGTGCTGTATTAAAAATGGTGCCGCAAGAATGGTGCCGCAAGGGAGAATTGAACTCCCGACCTCATCATTACCAATGATGCGCTCTACCACTGAGCTACTGCGGCGTTTCAATGGCTGTGCATTGATAGGTTTTGTCCGTTCCGTCAACTCGTATGATTTTGCTGTCCTCAGCAAAACATCGATTTTGTGTTGAAATACAGTCTTTGTGCTGGAGAGTTACAATATTTTACTCTGATTTTACAAGTCTAAATACAGGCCGTGGCATAAAAATTTAAATGACCAAATTTGAACGCTTGAAGAACGTTGTTGCTTGGTCTGGCAGGGTTTCAATTGGTCTGGCAGGGTTTCAAGAAGGCTTATACAAAATACATATCTTGCAACGTGCCTGATAACGTGTTTGGCAACCGCTTTGAATAAGAGTGTTCTCAAAGGAGTGGGATGTTCACAACAATACGACTTGCGAAAGGGCTGGAAAAGAATACATTGGTAACACCAATGTTAAAAATTGGTTGGAAATCAGGTTGACATTTTCTTGTAAATTGGTCTTTTATCAAAAGAATAGAAAAGAATCTAAATTCAGGGAAAGCTCTCATGTCAATTTCATACACGCAGTCTTACGCGATAAAGTCGGTCAAATTTTTGCTATTGGCAGGATCCTCTCTAGGGATGATTGCAATGTCTCAAGCCGCATTGGCGCAGAGCGATCTTACGGATGAAGTGATTGTCACAGGCTCGCGCCAAGTTATTCAAGACTCGATTGCGTTAAAGCGTGACAATACACAAATCGTTGATGGCCTTTCAGCCGATGAAATTGGAGACATTCCAGCGCTGTCAATTGGTGAAGCTTTGGAGACGATTACGGGTGTTGCTTCCCATCGTGAAAATGGCGGCGCGACTGAAGTCTCCATTCGCGGGCTTGGCCCTTATCTTTCGTCCACGATCGTGAATGGTCGTGTGGCTACAAATGGTTCGGGCGATCGCTCGGTAAATTTTTCACAATTCCCTTCAGAACTAATCAATAAGTTAGCGGTCTTTAAAACCCAAGATGCGAGCCAAATAGAAGGCGGTGTCGCGGGTCAAATTCAAATCGATACTTTGAAGCCACTTGATTATGGTAAGCGCCGTATTCAAGGGGAGATTAAAGGCAATATCAACCCTGACCAACTCAATCAAGACGACACTATGGCCGGTGATATTGGCTACCGAGGCACATTGTCTTATGTCGACCAGTTTGAAGTCAAAGGATTAGGGGATATTGGTATCTCAATCGGGGGGCAGCGCAGTGATATTTCACAACCCGAAGCCGAAAGTCGTCAAACAAGTGGATTGCCGCCGTTTAACTCTCGGGCCGCGTGTTTGGTGTCAGACGGTTTAGCGCGCTATACAGACCAAACGAATGGGGGGACTTTCACAGGATATTCTAATGATCCTGAAACAAGAGATCGCGGAGACGATGATTGTGATGATTTTAACGATCGCCGTAATCCCGCGAACGAAGATACACGGGGATCTGATACGGAAGGATTTGATACGTCCATTGATCCTGCAACTGGGCTGGCAATTGATAATGGCACGCCGTTTGTTTTTGCACCGTCTCAGCGTAGTTTCCGTCAGAATGATACGCGCGATCAAAGGGATGCGATCTTTGGTACCGTGCAGTGGCAACCAACTGACCGGATCGATGTTAATGTTGACGCGCAGTGGTCAGAGCGTGTGCAGTCTGAAATTCGTAATGATCTAACCTTTAATGCGGGTCGCCGTAACGATACATCTTTGAATATTGGTCCGGGGGGAACGACAACGACTTTAGACTCCCTTGTTGTCACGCCCCAAGGCGGGATTTTACGCGGGATTACGGATGGTAACATAGAAATTGGTGGCGGAGATTTCGAGCGGAAAGAAACTTATACAGGCGTTGGTTTTAATGTCGTTTATGATGTGTCTGACAAGCTCTCTGTTTCTGCCGATTATGGCTATTCCAATACAGAGCGGACGGAAAAAGCCATAGAGTTTCGGATTCAGTCGGATATTTCACCTGTGATCGAATTTGATCAAAGAAATAGAGATGTCCCAGTCTATACGCTTTATGACGCCGTTTTCGATGTAAACGATCCAACAAATTATGTTGACCGCCTGCGGGTGCGTATTGATAATGATGTTTACCGCGACAATACGGTGAATTCTCTGCGTTTTGATGCCGATTACGCATTAGATAATAATTTCTTCACAAATATTGAAGCGGGCGTCCGTTGGGGTCAGCAAGATTACCTAGAGCTACCGGGGGGAGGCGGCGGTCTTGATACGGGCAATCCATTATTGTCGGATACAGGACGGTTTTCTTTTGAAATTGAGAATGATGGTGAGCTAACGGTCAATGGGCGTGAAATTCTTGATGATTCCAATGAAGGCAGTAATGATCCAGCCTTTGCGCAACAAAGCGCATTGCAGAACAGTCTTATATCCATCATCAGCGATACAAATACGGCTTGTTATGCTGCCTTTCCGGAAAATAATTTCTTAAGCAGTCTTCGGAATGGTCAAGATCTTGTGACCAATGTTGCGAATGATGGGTCTATTATAAGCTCAACAAATAGTTTTGCGACATTTGATGCGTCTTGCGTTGCGAATACGGCTGTAAATTCGTTGAACAGTATTCTGGACGCTATTAATGCCTATTCAAATAATCCTGATGCGACTGAAAATAGTTTCGGGGCGTCGATCAATCCGTTCTCAACTAAAATTCCTGATTTGCTTGAGGTTAATCAGAGAACAATTGACGTTAAAGAGGAAACTAAGGCGTTTTATGCCATGGCGGGGTATGAGACGCGTTTCAATGATTTCCCGATTTCAGGCAATTTGGGTGTTCGTGTGGTTCAAACCAATGTGACGGCTACGGGCTATCGGCCTGAGTTGATTGTTTCGGGCCAAGCGGGCGCCTTTACGCTTCAAGTCGGAGACGAGCTGGAAAAATTCAGAATTAAGCATGATTATACACGGGTTTTACCCAGTGCCATTGCGGTTGTTGAGCTGTCAGATGATAAGATATTGCGTCTTGGAGCATTCCGTTCAATGTCCCGTGCAGACCCAGCGGATATGGGGCTTGGGCGCTCCTTTGTGACGGCTGTTGATGAAGATGAAGAGGCCGCGTCGATCGGTGAGTTAATATCGGGTGTCACCGGGTTTGGTAATCCGTCATTGGATCCGCTTATGGCTTGGAATTTTGACGCCGGTGTTGAGTGGTATCCGAATGAAGACTCGATCTTAGCCTTAAGTGGTTATTACAAGGCTTTCGAAGGCGGTTTTTCAAATGTAACCGAAAAAGAAACTTATGTTATCAATGGCGAGGATGTGACTTTTGATGTTGCGGGGCTTCAACAAGTTTCTGATGAGACCAGTAACCTTTACGGTGTAGAGCTTACAGGGTCACACCGCTTTAGTTATCTCCCCGGTCTATTCAGCGGTTTGGGAGCAAAGGTCAGTTATAACTATGTCGACTCGGATTTTGAATTTGAAGACAGTCGATATGGAAATATCTTCCAAGGGCTTGCCGATGGATCAAGCGTTCAAACAAATGCTGGTATCATTGCCCCCGGTGGCTTGCCAGGATTGTCAAAGCACACCTTATCGGCGCAAGCCTATTACCAGACAGGGGATTTAGATTTATCGGTTCGGTATAAATACCGGACTCAGTACTTCCAGCCATTCACCTCTGACGGAACACGGCTTCGTTACATTGGGGATAACGGGGTTTGGGAAGCCCGTGCTTCTTATGATGTCACGGATAATTTCAGGGTTTCTGTCGAGGCTATCAACCTCTTTAGTGAGCCAAAAGAGCAATTCATGTATGTTGATGATGATCGCTATGAAATCAATGATTATGGCCCGCGCGTGTTCTTTGGACTTCGGGGTCGTTTCTAAGCCTATGCCAGAGGTTTAAACCTCGTTTTAAACCTCTGATGAGAGCACAACTTTTCTAAGTAAAAGTTGTGCTTTTTTTTTTGAACAAATTGGTATAGGAAAATCATAGTAAAATACATAATTGGTATAGAAGCCATTGGGGGGACTATGGGCGATCAACGCTTATATCATAAAGTCGCAAATCAGATTTTAGAATTGATCGATTCAGGGGTGTTTCCACCCGGTAGTCGGCTCCCGGGTGAGCGTGATTTGGCAGATAAATTTGGCGTTAGCCGCGTGTCGATCCGCGAAGCCGAAATCTCATTGCAAGCCCAAGGACGATTAGAAATAAAAGTCGGCTCAGGTGCCTATGTACTCGACGGGGGTGGCCTTTTGGGACTTGGAATGCCGAAGGTCGGGCCTTTCGAGCTCACCGAAGCGCGCGCTTTGTTTGAAGCTGAAGCGGCGGCTTTGGCTGCGCCGATTATTACTGATGAAGCCATCCAAGAGCTTGAAGGATATATTCAGGCTATGGTGGGCAAGGCTGAAAGCTCTCGCATGGACCATGAAGAGGCGGACAGACTTTTTCATCTCACTATTGCAAAGGCAACCAATAATGCCGTCATTATTTATACCATTGATAGTATGTGGCAAATGCGGACTGAAGCGAAAAAGGTTCAAAATGTCTACGAGTCGGTTTGCCATAGTGATAACATGCTGCTTGAAGATGAGCATATGGCGATTTTAGACGCTTTGAAAGAACGTGATTCGACCAAGGCGCGCACGGCTATGCGCGCGCATTTCACGCGCATGATCGAAGCCTTGTTAGTCGCGTCGGAAGAAGAGGCCTATAGAGAGGTAAAGCGAAAAGCCTCTGAGAGCCGTTCACGCTTTTTGCTGAGTTCTAAAATCGCCTAAAAGCCATTTTGTTGAGAGCTGTTATGGCTTTCCATACCAATATTGTAAATTGGTCTTATATATTGGTTGACAATATTCGCATCATTGCTGATATTTCAGACAATTATTTAACATGTCCGAATGGGGGCGAATATCACTAATTGGACTCTAAAAAAATCACGCCTAAGCGTGTCAAGTTTAATGCTCGTGTCAGCGCTAATGAGCGGGTGCGCTGAGTCTGTTTCTGATGCGCCTATTTCTGATGCTTCTATTTCTGATAGTTCCCTTTCTGGCGAGACTGTCACTGGGGTTATTGTACGCGATCAGGCTGCTTATAATGCGGCTGTAAAGACTGCGAAGCCTGGTGATGTTATTCGTCTTGCGAATGGTGTTTGGAAAGATTTCGAGATTGTCTTTACGGGCCAAGGTGAAAAAGACAAACCGATTACCCTAACCGCAGAAACCAAAGGGAAGGTGATTTTGTCGGGGCAGTCAAATCTTCGTCTCGCGGGTGCGTATTTGGAAGTCTCGGGCCTCGTCTTTAAAGAGGGCTATACTCCGACAAGCGAAGTTATTGCGTTTCGCAAAAACGCAAAAGAATTCGCCAATCATTCGCGTGTGACTGAAGTCGTGATTGACAATTATAATAACCCAGAACGCTATGAAGTCGATTTCTGGGTGATGATGTATGGAAAGAATAATCGTTTTGACCATAATCACCTTGTCGGTAAGCGCAATAAGGGCGTGACGATGGCTGTGCGAATGAACAGCGAAGAGAGCCGTGAAAACTATCACCAAATTGACCATAATTATTTTGGCCCCCGTCAAATCTTGGGGTCGAATGGGGGGGAAACCCTGCGCATTGGTACGAGTCACCACTCGCGTTTAAATTCTTATACGACGGTCGCAAATAACTATTTCGACCGATGCGATGGTGAACTCGAAATAATTTCCAGCAAATCGGGTAAAAACAAAATTCTCAATAACACTTTCTTTGAATCGCGTGGAACGCTCACCATGCGCCACGGGAATAATACCTTGGTTGAAGGGAATGTATTCTTTGGCAATGATGTTGACCATACAGGCGGTATTCGGGTGATTAATGCTGGCCAGACCGTCCGTAATAATTATATGGAAGGTCTTAAAGGTACACGCTTTGGCGGTGCGTTGGTTGTAATGAACGGTGTGCCGAATGGCCCGATCAATCGTTATGACCCTGTTATCGGCGCCGTAATTGAAAACAATAGCTTGATTAATAGTGATAATATACAGCTGGGGGCTGGCCGTGACGCAGAACGCAGCGGGCCGCCAAGTGAGAGCCGTTTCGCGAGTAATTTGATCTATAATGATGATGCGCGTGATGTGTTCACCGTTTATGATGATATGTCGGGCATTGATTTCAAGAGCAATGTTTTAGGGTCTATGGATCCGCCAGAGTTTACGGATGGTTTTGTCCGTGAGACATTCACGGTCAAGCGTGCCCGTAATGGTTTAATCTATCCGTACGATGCTATTAGGAACGAAGATCCAAGCCACACGATTCAGGCTGGCGTGCCGCGTGATTTAGTTGTGACGACGAAGGCAATGACAGGCACGCCGTGGTTCCCAAAGACAGAACCGATTGTGCCGTTCCAGTCTGGCAAAACGATTGCGGTGACATCGGAAGAAGGCGCTTTGTTAAAGGCGGTTAAAGAGGCCCGTGCTGGAGATGTGCTTGTTCTAAGCTCAGGCGATTATGTGGTCAGTAAGTTTCTGCGGCTTGATAAGCCTTTAACCTTTAAGGCCAGCGGTAGCGTTAAGTTGAGTTTTGAGCGTTCTGCGCTTTTTGAAATCCTTGACGGCGGGAGCCTCCAACTCATTGACCTTGATATTTCTGGCCATGACGCCCCCGATTATAAGGGGAATGCCGTTATCAGAACGTCACCTTACGCTATGTTACAAAATTACCGATTAGAGATCATCGGTACAAGTTTCACAGACCTTGACGTGAACCAATCTTTTAATGTGGTGTCTGCAGCTAAGGGAACATTTGCGGATAATATCCTCATCAAAGACTCTCGCTTCGAGACGGTGTCGGGCGCAATTTTAAAGTTAGATACAGAAAACGAGGATTACGGGATTTACAATGCGGAATATCTGACCATTGAAAATTCACAGTTTAAGGATGTAGAAGGCGCCTTGGTTGATTATTACCGCGGCGGCAGAGATGAAAGCACGTTTGGCCCGCATTTCAATATGACGGGTTCGACGCTTATCAATGTCGGCGGCGGGCCGCGGAACCGCTCTAAAGCCTCCATCCATTTACACGGCGTACAGGTCACAAACATTTCGGATAACACGTTTGAAGACAGCGCGCCTTTTCTTATAAATCACACTGTGAGCGAGCCGAAAACGCGCATTTTTAAAAACCGTTTCAAGAATACGGCGGCGCCAAAAGTATATGAGCTCAATAGCGGTTTGCCGCCAACAGCTGTGATTGAAGATAATCAAGGATTAAACTAAGCGTGCGGACTTTTCTTCATATCACAACGGCTATGGCTCTTGCGGTCTCTCTGGGGGCCACTCTGACGGCTTGTCAAAATAAAGCGGTGCAAAAAACGCCTGCAAACGCTTTAGATATTCAAAGCAACAATATTCAAAACTCTGTCTTGCAGGAAAATGGTTTTGATAGAACGCTCGCCAAAGCGAAATCAGAGCTTGATGCGCAAATGCGCTTGCCGATAACCGTGCCTGTACCCAAAGATCCCGGGGGGGGATATACACATGAAAAGCATAAGCAGAATGCAACACTGATTTACAATGCAGGGCAAATCTTCACGCTAAGCGGTGAAATGCAATATGCTGAATATGCCCGTAATCAGATGCTGGCCTATGCTGATGTTTATCCTAGCTGGGCCTTACATCCGGCCAAAAAAGAGCAGTCTCCAGGGAGAATGTTTTGGCAAAATTTGAATGAAAGCATGTGGCTTTTAAACGTCTCTCAAAGTTATGCTGCGATTAAAGACATTCTGACGGAAGCGGAACGCGAAAAAATTGAAACCAATGTGCTTCGCAATATGGCTGATTTTTTATCTGTCGGATCTCCAGAAACGTTTAACAAAGTCCATAATCACGGCACATGGGCAACGGCGGCTGTCGGGCTTACGGGCTATGCGATTGACGATGCGGACTATGTTGAACAAGCGTTAATGGGGCTTGATAAATCGGGCGAGGCTGGGTTCCTCAAGCAGATGGACAAGCTTTTCTCGCCTGACGGTTATTATAATGAGGGGCCGTATTATCAACGGTTTGCTCTCATGCCATTTGTCATTTTTGCCCAAGCCGTCGAGCAGAATAATCCAGAGATTCAGATTTTTGAAAAGCGCGATGGCATTCTAAAGAAGGCCATTTACACAACGATTCAACAAAATTACGGTGGATTGTTTTTCCCAATAAATGACGCGATCAAAGATAAAGGGATTAAAACGCGCGAATTACTGCACGGCGTTGCGATTGCCTATGAATTGACGGGCGATAAAGGTTTATTGGCTGTCTCGCAGGCGCAAGGTAAATATGTTTTAACTCCAGAAAGTCGCCAACTGGCAAAGGATATTGCAGCGGGTAAGGCTGAGCCTTTTGATTATAAAACAATGCGTCTGGGTGATGGTGAGGACGGCACGGAAGGTGCGCTTGATATTATTCGAGCTTCCCAATATCCAACGGATCTTGTCCTCGTTGCCAAGAATACGTCTCAGGGTCTGGGGCATGGTCATTTTGATAAGCTTGGTTTCTTGCTGTATGATGCGGGTGAAGAGATTTTGCGTGATTACGGCGCGGCGCGTTTTTTGAATGTTGAGGCAAAATATGGTGGGCATTATCTTGCAGAGAATAATAAATTTGCAAAACAAACCATTGCCCATAACGCATTAGTCGTTGATGAAACTAGCCACTTTGATGCGGATGTCCGTCTTGGAAATATGAATGCGCCAGAATTAGGTGTCTTCTCTGATAGCGGAGATTTGAAAATTACCTCGGCTTCAATTGCAACGGCCTATCCAGATGTTGCGTTAGACCGTACAATGGCAATGATAAGTGACGCGGCGTTTCCAAGCCCCATTATTGTTGATCTTATGGAAGCACATTCTGAAAACCCGCATCAATATGACTTACCTTTTTATTATAATGGTCAGCTCATAGAGACGAATTTTAAAATCAATGCGGATACGAACTTACGCAAGCCGCTAGGTTTCAAAAATGGGTATGAATATCTTTGGCGTGTGGGCGAGGCGTCTTCGGTTCGCGGTATATCGCAAATTACGTGGTTGTTAGGGAGTGTTTTTTATTCTGTGACATCTGCGGTTCCCGAAAATACAAAAATCATATTTGCTGAGATTGGGGCCAATGATCCAGACTTTAATTTGCGTCGTGAACCGGCCTTTATTCTTCGTGCCAATCGTGATGACGGTGTTTCTTTTGTGTCTGTGATTGAACCGCACGGGGATTATAACCCAACGGTCGAATATACGCTTAATAGCCATTCTAATGTTAAATCCGTCCGCCATTTTGAAAGTGGTTCTGATGAATATATACAGATTGAAACAAAGGCCGGAGCGCGCGTCGGCTTAGCGATTTCAGGCGATATGGCTCTGGACGCCACACATAGTCTTGAGGTTGAGGGTGTGACGAAAAACTGGACTGGCCCTTATAAATTATTTCACTCAGACAAACATATGAATTCAAATAAACCCGTTCATTCAGACAACCCCGTTCATGGAGGCCAATAGGCATGCAAAGCCCAAATTTTTTATTCGGTGACAAAGTTGATGTCGAGGATGTTGATCCCGGCATTAAAAGACAAATTCTGGGTCACAATGATGATATTATGCTTGTCAAAGCCATTTTTGAAAAAGGGGCTGAGGGCTATCAACATTCGCATTATCATTCACAAGTCGCCTATATAGAAAGCGGCGTATTTGACGTGACGATTAACGGTGTCACCAAAAGACAAAAAGCGGGGGATTGCTATTTCGTTGAACCGCATGTCATGCACGGCGCAATATGCATTGAGGCAGGCGTGCTTCTGGATATGTTCTCCCCAATTCGTGAAGACTTTTTTGAGAATTATAAAAAAGGAAATTTCTCTTAAACGAGAGTTCAAAGATAGCGGGTGCATTGGGCGCCAATTAGATAATAAATTTTAGGAGTATGTTATGTCAAAGCCAGTCATCGGTTTCATCGGTCTAGGCCTTATGGGCGGAAATATGGTTGAAAATCTTCAAAAGCGAGGTTTTGAAGTTATTGTTATGGACCTCAATAAAGAAGCCGTTGACCGTGTACTTGCGCGTGGAAATGCGACCGAAGCCAAAACGCCGAAGGCATTGGCTGAACAAAGTGACGTGGTTCAATTCTGCCTTACGACATCCGCTGTGGTTGAAAAAATTATCTATGCTGAAGACGGTGTTTTAGCGGGTATAAAAAAAGGATCCGTTCTAATTGATTTTGGCACGTCTATCCCAGCCTCTACCAAGAAAATTGGCGCTGATTTAGCGAAAAAAGGGGTTGGCATGATTGATGCGCCATTAGGCCGTACGCCCGCCCACGCTAAGGACGGCTTGCTCAATATTATGGCGGCGGGTGATAAGGAAACCTTTGATAAATACGCGCCATTGCTCAAAGAACAGGGCGAAAACGTCTTTTACCTTGGGGCACTCGGGGCTGGACATACAACCAAGCTTATTAATAACTTTATGGGTATGACGACCGTGACAGCAATGTCTCAAGCTTTCGCGGCTGCAGAGCTCGCTGGCGTAGATCGCCAACAGCTATATGACATCATGTCGGCAGGGCCTTCTAATTCTCCGTTTATGAAATTTTGCAAACACTACGCAGTAGACGGCGTGAGCGACTTAGGGTTTTCTATAAATAACGCCAATAAAGATTTGGGATATTTTGCACAGATGGTTTCTGATTTGGGTTCGCGCTCATTGGTAGCCGAAGCAACGTCTCAGAGCTTGCAAGCGGCCGTTGATGCTGGCATGGGCAATGGTAATGTCCCTGAAATCTATGATTATTTTGTCAAACTAAAAAAGTAAAACGCATGCATTTGAAAGCGCGTGCATTCGAATTGGGTGTTAAGGATTAATCCATGTCAAAACTTATTGAATCTCTCGAAGCCAAGCGGGTTGTTCCGCTGGTTCAATCCGACGATCCGAAAACAGCGCTGAAAATATCTGAAGCGCTGTTAGCGGGGGGGCTTGATGTTCTCGAAGTCGTCTTACGCACAGATGCCGCATTAGACTGTTTAGAGGCGATCGCAAAAGAGTTCCCAGAGGCGCATGTAGGCGCGGGTACGGTTTTGAGTGCCGAACAATCGAAAGCGGTTATTGAACGCGGGGCTAGTTTTATTGTGTCTCCGGGACTTGACGCGGCGTCTGTGGACGTTGCGAGTGCGGCTGCGATTCCAATATTACCCGGCATATCAACGGCTACGGAGTTGCAACAAGCTTGGAATATGGGGCTACGGACGGTGAAGTTATTTCCAGCCTCACTTGTTGGCGGGCCAAAAATATTGAAAGCTTTGTCGTCTGTTTTTCGCGATGTACGCTTTATGCCAACAGGCGGCGTCAGCCCGACAAACCTCAATGAATATCTTGCTGTTCCAGCCGTGTTGGCGTGTGGGGGATCTTGGCTTACCCCCAAAGAGGCGATTGAAGCTGGAAATTTTGCGGCCATAACGAGCTTGGCCAAAGAGGCCATAGCAATTGCGCAAAAGTAAGCGATTACACAAAATAGGCAATCGCGCAAAAATAAATCACACAATATGCCTTCAAAGGTTCCTAACTCACCCAATAAACACATTCTCCTAAACAAATAGAGACTTAAAATGACTGACTTCCTTTCTTTTGGCGAAATTATGCTGCGTCTCCGCACGAATGGCTATGAACGGTTTTTCCAGAGCCCGAGCTTTGAAGCCACATTTGGCGGCGGGGAGGCGAATGTGGCCGTATCGCTTTCAAATTACGGGTTTGATGCTGGATTTATTTCTGCGCTACCCGATAATGACATTGGACAGAATGCGATTAATTCACTTCGTGCACTGGGCGTAGATACGTCTCATGTGAAACGTCAAGGTGATCGTGTCGGGATTTACTATCTTGAAACTGGAGCCAATCAACGGGCTTCAAAAGTCATCTATGACCGCGCGGCGTCTTCTATCAGCCAATGTAAAATTGGTGACTTTGATTGGCCTACAATATTTAAAGGCGCGAAATGGCTTCACATTACAGGTATTACACCAGCGCTTTCACAAGACAGTGCAGACTTATCGCTTGAATGCGTAAAGGAAGCGCAAAAAGCAGGTGTTACGACATCGTGTGATTTTAACTTTCGGGGTAAGCTTTGGAAATATGGTAAGACTGCTCCTGAAGTGATGAAAGACTTGGTCAAACATATTGATGTCGGTATTGCCAATGAGGAAGATTGTCAAAAATCGCTTGGTATTTCTGTGGACGTTGATGTCGAAAGTGGGAGTGGGCATTTAGACACTTCGAAATATGAAGAATTGTCTCAGAAAGTGCTAGATATTTATCCCGGCATGTCCACAATTGCCATTACCTTACGGGCGGCTGTCAATGCCAATATCAATGGGTGGTCAGCGTGTATGCGTGACCGGAAAAATGGTTTCTTACTGTCAAAAAAATATGAACTGACTGATATTGTTGACCGCGTTGGTGGCGGCGATAGTTTTGCATCGGCGTTTATTGCCGGTATGAACCTTTATGAAGACCGTCAGAAAAGTTTGGAATTTGCGGTTGCGGGGTCTGCATTGAAACATTCAATCTTGGGTGATTTCAACCGCGTTAATCGTAAAGAAGTCGAAGCCTTAATGGGGGGAGACGGTTCTGGACGTGTTCAACGTTAAACGCTTCACCAAGCCCTACACACTGGAAATTAAATACATTGGCAATCAAACAAGTTCAAATTTTTGGAGAGAGATAAATGTTCAATAAAACATATCACGCAACACATCCCGATATGATGGAAGGTGTCAGCAATGAACAATTGCGTGATCGTTACATTGTCTCGGGATTGTTTAAAGATGATGAAATTAATCTCAATTACTCTCACAATGAACGGTTTGTAATTGGCGGTGTGGCACCAATATCCAAAACAATATCGCTGCCAACACAGTCCGTGCCAGCTTCGGCTAAGGGGCACCCCTTTTTAGAGCGCCGTGAATTAGGGGTTATCAATATTGGCGGTGGTTCTGGCACGGTTACGATCGATGGTGACAAGCAAACCCTCAATAAATTGGACGGGCTTTACATTCCTATGGGAAGCAAAGATGTGACCTTCACATCGGATGATCCTAAAAACCCTGCGAAGTATTATCTTTTATCTACACCTGCCCATGCGGCATATGACGTTGTAAAGATTTCGATTGAAGATGCTGTTCCGCTTGAACGTGGCTCGCTTGCTGAGAGTAATGAGCGGATTATTTATCAATATGTCGTGCCGACAACTGCAAAGTCTTGTCAATTATTGCTTGGCCTAACGATTTTGAGCGAAGGCAGTGTGTGGAACACAATGCCGCCGCATTTGCATGATCGTCGTTCCGAAGTGTATCTTTATTTCGATTTAGATACAGATTCGCGCCTCTTCCATTTCATGGGTGAAGCCGATAAAATTCGGCATATTGTCATGGAAAATGAAGAAGCCGTGATTTCACCGCCTTGGTCTATTCACATGGGATCGGGTACAAGCGCTTATTCTTTTATCTGGGGTATGGGCGGCGAAAACCTTGATTACACAGACCTTAGTGTCTGCGATATTTGTCAATTACAGTAATGTTTAATCTATCTGGAAAAGTGGCCCTTATCACGGGTGCCAATACTGGTCTTGGACAAGGTATGGCAATCGCATTGGCAGAAGCGGGCGCTGATATCGCGCTTATCGGGCGGTCTGATCCCGCCGAGACGCTCCAAAAGCTTTCTCAATTTGATGTAAAAACGCACTCTATTCTGACCGATCTGAGTCAGGCGGATCGTGTGGCCGATATTATTGCTGAAGTGGTCACAAAATTGGGCCGCGTGGATATTCTTGTCAATAATGCGGGTATCATCAAACGCAATGCCGCGATTGATTTCACACTAGATGAGTGGGATTCGGTGATGAATGTAAATTTGCGCACACTCTTCTTTTTATCACAAGCCTTCGCACGACATATAGTGTCTGAAAGCAAAAATGGTAAGATCATTAACATCGCCTCTATGCTGACCTTTCAAGGGGGTATTCGTGTGCCGTCCTATACGGCTTCCAAGAGCGGTGTCGGCGGGCTTACCAAAGCCTTAGCGAATGAATGGGCGCCGCACGGTATCAATGTGAATGCGATTGCGCCCGGTTATTTTGCAACAAACAATACGGCAGCCTTACAGGCCGATGAAAAACGCAATGCAGAAATTCTGGGTCGTATTCCAAGCGGTCGTTGGGGAAAAGCGTCTGACCTTGGCGGCGCAGTGGTATTTCTAGCCTCTCAAGCCTCGGATTATGTGCAAGGCATTACCTTGCCCGTCGACGGCGGATGGTTATCACGCTAGGCTTTTGAGGGTTAAGATTTAACCCCGCTCAATACACATCAGAAAATACGTGAGAAAAGGCCTCAACCTAGTTATCGTTTAAAAAACCCACTTCGCGAGGCGAGGTGGGTTTTTTGAGTCGAGCTATCCCACTAGTAATAAGGATATTTGCGGGACGTAAGTGATGATAAGCAGGCAAACAATAAGGGCGAGGTAAAACGGCCACATAGTTTTAACCGTGTCTTCCATGCGGATTTTGCCGACCGCAGATCCAACAAACAAAACGGTACCTACAGGCGGTGTGATCGTGCCTATGCCAAGGGCAAGCATCATAATGATACCAAAGTGGACAGGATCTATGCCTATTGTCTGTACAACGGGTAAAAAGATAGGGGTCACGATGATAATCAGCGGGGCCATATCCATAAATGTGCCTAAGGTTAAAAGGCAGAAAAGTACCAATAAGAGAATGAGCGTTGGCGATTCTGTAATTCCCAGAATGAGGTTAGACATCATCAGAGGCGCTTCGAGCAAAGCGAGTAGCCAACCAAATGCCGCTGCCGCACCGATAATCAACATAATCATCGCGGTTGTTCGCGCTGAATTGACCACGGCCACTTTAAATTCTTTCAAGCCTAATGTGCGGTAGAAAAAAATTCCGATCAGCAAGGTATAGACGATTGCAACAGCTGAGCTTTCAGTCGGTGTGAACACACCGCCCAAAATACCGACCACAATTATCACAGCTGTTAAGAGGCCTGGAATCGCTGCGATTGCCGATAGTAATAAAGCTCTGAACCCAGGAAAAATTCCTTTTGGATATCCCTTTTTTCGAGCGATAATTGAAACAACAATCATCAAAGCAATACCGCAGAGAATGCCCGGCAGAATACCTGCAATGAAAAGGTCGCCAATAGAAATGGAAACCCCGGAAGCTGCGGCATAAATAATCATATTATGACTTGGCGGAATGATGAGCCCCAGTACTGCGGCTGAACATGTGACATTGACTGAAAAATTCCGGTCATAGCCTTTTTCTTCCATAATCGGGATCATGGTTGATCCAATCGCCGATACACTTGCAATGGCAGAACCAGAGACAGCCCCAAACATCATTGATGCGCCTACATTGACATGACCAAGACCGCCTCTGACGCGGACAAACATGCCTTCGGCCACTTTAATCAGTCGCGCGGCAATTCCTGTTTGTGTCATCAGATCGCCTGCAAAAATGAAAAAGGGAATCGCCATCAATGTGAAAACATCAATCCCAGCGGATAGTCTTTGCACGGCGACAAGCGGGTTAAGGCCTAATAAAGCAAATACGATCATGGACGAAATAAGCAGGCAGAACGCTACGGGTACGCGAATCGCGAGGAGGCCAATAAGGCTTAGAAGAAGAATTAGTAGTTCCATTATTCGGCCTCTTTAGGGTGTGTGCGCAGATCATTGATGAGTTGAGCGCCAGCAAATAGTGTAATCAGAAAGCCTGCTATTGGAATCGGAAGCAAGGCTAAGCCTCTTGGAATTCCGAGTGACGGAATATCAAATGGCCAGAGTGTTGTCGTGAGTTGAAATCCCGCAATAATCATCACAATACCCGCGCCGACAACAGCGATATTGGCACAGACATCAAACAGTTTTGCCAAACGCGGCGGAACAGCGTCGCGCAGGGCATCGATCCGAATGTGAAAGCGTTCATGGACACCCACTGCCGCGCCGAAGAAGACGAGATAGCCGAGTAAGACAAGTGATAAACGTTCCGACCATGCAGGGCTGTCATTAAAGAAATATCGTGCCACAACTTGGTAGGTAATAATCGCGGTCATCACGACAAGACTCGTCATGCTGATATAGAGTGAAATTTTACTTAAAGTGTCCAGTAGGTTTTTCACGGGTGCTTGTTTTACGGATGCTTTATTCATGTCCCTTGCTCCGCAATACGGTCAATTCTTGTCAGAAACGGCTTAAGTTCAGGCGTGACGAATTGTTTATAGACAGGTTCCATCAACGCCCGAAACGGAGCGCTGTCTATGTCTGTCAGAATGCTTCCGCCATGTTCAATGAGCGTTTTTTTGGAAACATCAACCCGCGCGTCCCAAAGGCTTCGCATGACGCCAACAGAGTGGCGGGCGGCCTCCATAATTAAATCCTGATCTTCTTTTGAAAAACTATTCCACGTTCTCAAGCTCATAATCAGAATGTCCGGAGTTCTAAAATGCCCTGTCTCTGAATAAAAGGGCGCCACTTCATAATGGCGCGTGCTGATATAGCTTGGCCAGTTATTCTCGGCACCATCAATAACATTTTGAACGAGCCCTTGATAGACTTCACTGAAATTCATCGGGGTTGGATTGGCCCCCAAAGCCCGCATCGTGGCTAAGAAAATGTCAGAGTTTGGCACTCTGATCTTTTGACCTTTTAAGGCCGATGGATGCGGAATAGGGGTCTCTGTCGTATAAAATCCACGACCGCCCGTATCATAAATCGCTAATCCGCGCAGACCAAAAGCTTCTAGCGATTCTAAAATTGTATTTCCAATGTCCCCGTCGGCAACATTGCGCTGATGCTCGGTCGAACGAAAAAGGAAGGGCAAACTAAACAGCTTGGTCAATGGCGCGATATTATTCAGGGCGGCACTAAAGGTTCGGGTCATGTCAAGACCGCCAAACATGGCAATTTCTAGTGTACTGCCTTCCGAGCCCAACTGCCCGCCTGGATAAATTTTTACACCCAGCCGCCCATTCGTTTTTTCATGCAAAAACGTCCCCATTGCGCGAACGGCCTCCACCGTTGGGTAGCCATTGGGCAATGAGTCCGTTGAATAGAGAACGCGTTTTGATGATAAGGCTTTATTTGAGCACGCTGACACGGCGAGTGAACCGCCTAACATCAGCCCACCAAAACGTCTACGGTCCATAATCGAGTCTTCATTTGTCGCTAAAGCCAAAGGTTCCGTTCCATGAATGGGGGGCTTGGGGTTAGGGGCATTCTTTAGGATTTGATTTCTGTCTATCATATTGTGATCCGTTCGGTCTAATTCGTGTGGTCTGAAACGCTTCAACTGGATTTTATTTATACGCCGATTGACGCCGCGCGCGTTGATAATCATAGAGCGAGGGGACATCTTGCATGGGTTCATTAATGCGTTCTAAATACGGCATAGGTACATATTTAACACGAAATGTCCGGTTGCCTGACACGCCAACAATCCTAGCTTCAGGGCCTTCGGCAAGCCCGCGGAGTTCAACACTTTCATCGCGGTTGGCCCCGCTGCGTATATTGACCTTTAGATTCCATGTTGTGTTAAAGCGCCCATGCCCCGGTTGCCAATACCCTGCGCCGCTACCGTCCCAAACAGGGTAATAAGGGCCATTTTCATCGCGCTTAGCATCGACATTCAAGGTTATATTGTCAAATAGGTTTTGGTGATTGGCCCCTGCATGTTGATCCAAAACGGCCGCCTCGTTTACGATCGCATTTTTAAAAACGCATTTGGTTGACTGTGTATTCAAACTTAATGAATGGATGGGGGCATTTTTAACGGTTAGGTTTTCGACAAGAACATTATGAACATTCCCCACATGGACGGAATAATGGGCCTGCCTATCGCCTGTGGTCTCAATATTAGAAAGGGTTACATTGGCGCTGTTATAGCTCAATATACCGCTATCCGCATTCTGGAAGGTGACATCGCGAATATAACTGTCAAACACGCTCGTGAAGTAAATGCCATTATATCCGCGCTCAAGGTGATGCCCGAAATAAGGCGATTGCGGAAAGGTAATGCTAAGATCTTCTATTCCGACATTTGTTAAATGTTCCCACTTTGCAAATTGGGCCGGTATGTCCGCAGAAATCGTGTGGAGCAGAGGATCGCTGATCGTGAGAGTCGTACCATTAATCGAGTGTATTTTTGTTTTTTGACGAATGAGGGGACGGTCTTTGAATGTCCAGTGATGCGACCCGATTTTTAAATCGGTGTCGCCGTACATTGCCTTTAAAAGCGGACCGTCTTCACCCCTGCGATTTAGCCATTGAAGTTCAACAACGTCCCCGACTTTAAGGGTGCCCGTGGCACGCACTGTGACGTTATGGCTACCGGCTGCACCTGTCAGTGCGTCAGCTAAGATTACAATCTCAGGGTCTCGGTCTTCGAGGTAGGCGGCGGCGCGTGTCCCCTCTTTTTGAACCCAAATAAACCCGCCGCTCCACGAGTATTCGGAAAACAGGGCGTCTATGTTTTTATCGGCCTCTCTTTGGCGTTTGTCATATTTTTTTAAATAGTCTCTAAGCTCGTCAAGAGCACCCGAAGTCTCAACCATTTGTAGCGGTCTTGGGATATGCAGATGTGTGCCTTTTCCCCCAGACGCTTTTCCTCCAGTTCCCGTACCGCGTAATACAATATGGCTACGGTTGATTTTTAAGATTTCAGATAGAATGACTTTTCCTTGCGGGAATTGAACAATCACCGGCCCGTGCATTTTGTGAGCTGCGTCTAAGGCTTTCAGCAAGGCTTTTGAATCGTCAATCTCGTCATCGGCAATAACGCCGTACTGCGTCACGTCGATAACCGTGCCTTTAGCTGCGGGAATTTCACCAATGCCGTGATTATAACCTGCATAAGAAAAGTCAGGGAGGGTGTGCGATTTAATGACGGTATCGTCGGTAAGGATTTTGATCGTCCCGTCATTATTGGCTTGGGCCGTTTGGCTTAGCATAAGGGAAAAAGTGCCAGCAGAAACAGCCGTTAAACAAAGATATGAAAGTAGTGTTTTCATAATTTATACCTAGCATATACGCGTTGCAGCATTCATCGCTCACTTGAAAAAAGCCTGAATATAATCACACTTATTTTCATTTCTTCCCCTCGTTTTTTTTACCCATATAATCGGGAAAATAGGGAGTCGTTTATTTGAAATCAGAGGTCATCGCACCGTCATGTTTATTTCGTCTTTAAAAACTAAAATGCTGGAGCCTTGGTAAGTCTCTACGGCAATTTTATGGGTGGCTGGCTTGTGTTTTAATGCGTGTATTCTTTCTTGGGGTGTCGTTGGTTCCATATAACTAATCACACGGTGCGCCTCGTGTGGACGGGGGCTCTAGCTGGGTTCGTTTTATGCGTTAATGCGCGTGAACCAGACAATATTGGTGGGCTTTAATCGCAAAGCGAAGCGCCAATACGCACTAAAAAGGGCCGTAAAGTAACGGCCCTTTTCTATTTTATCTGTAATGCTTAGAACGTGTAGCTACCGCCAAAGACAATCCGTCTGTCAGGATATCCAACGAAACACGTTGTGCCAGTTTCACTCACACATTTTTGGATAATGCGTGATTTCGTGAGGTTAACGGCTTCAATACCGATATTGAAGTTGTCCGTTACATCATAATTGATGCTGGCGTTAAGCTGGCCTCTATCCAGTGTATGGACAGGGAAGCTGAGTGTAGAACTCCCTGAGGTATTCGCGCCGCCACCAAAATCATTGGTACGGAAGCCTTGACGCCATGTGTAGCGTGCTCTCGCAGATAGGCCATACTTCTCATAGAATGCTGTAAGGTTATAAGCATTTTTAGAGAAATCAAGCAGTCCTCTTGGGATACTAACATCGCCAAGTACGGTCAGACCGCGCCCTGAAGTGGTATCCGTAGCGGAGCCACCAGAGAATTTCTGGTTCGTATAGTTTGCAATAACACCGAAACCAGAGGCCCAGCCAAATTTACCCAACTTATCTTCAAAGTTAGAGAAGTCATATTGGAACGCGACTTCAATACCAGATTGTGTTGTGACGGCTGAGTCATTCCCAGGACGCGTGAAATCAACACATAAACCAGTCGTGGT
Organism: uncultured Caulobacterales bacterium; assembly: GCA_937965735.1. Classification (GTDB taxonomy): domain Bacteria; phylum Pseudomonadota; class Alphaproteobacteria; order Caulobacterales; family Maricaulaceae; genus CALCKU01. The sequence goes on along the minus strand of CALCKU010000036.1, from coordinate 29,701 downwards.
CGGATCCCCTAGAACATTGGGTACAACGTCAGGGTTGAAGATACCGCCGCCAGGGCAGTTTGGATCTGTTTCACGTGCCAATCCACCCGGTGTGTTTGGATCGTTGACAAGTAAAGCGCCTTCGAAATCCTCACCGAATATATTTGTACGGTCTTTCGTGAAATAACCGACACTTAATACGGCTGAAGGGGCAAAATACCAGTCAGCAGAGATGTCATATGAATCGACTTTTTCGGGTAACAAGTTTGGGTTCCCCAATGAAACAGAAGCGTTTTCGCTCGTGCCAAATGTAAATGAGGTGTTCAGATCATCAAAATTTGGACGCCGTAAATCTCTGCCATAGCTCGCGCGAACAACAATGTCTTCGCGAACATCTGCGATAAGGTTGAAACGGGGTAGGAAGAAATCATAACTACCAGGTGTTGATACAAGTGACCGTGTTCCATTTACCGAAGGACCGAAAGCGACCGAGTCAATTTTAGTGTCGATATAACGTAGACCTGCATTGCCTCGGAAAATGCCCGTTTCAAAATTAGCTTGAGCATAGAAGGCATTGGTTTTTTCAGTTACATCAAAAAATGCATTCTGATCCGCTTGAAGGTTCAGCACATCAGGGCCGCTTGGGTCATGGGCGCGGACGGCCGCTTCGATAATCGCGAGTGTTCCCTCTGGATCCGAAAAAGAACGATCTGGATCTAGGAGAAGGAAGTTACTGATAAATAGGCTTCTACCATCAGCGTCACCATAATTATTCGGGCCGGCGACAAGGAGTTCACTGAAAAGATTGCCTCTTGGGGAATCTCTTAGATTACTAAATCCACCAATATTGTCTCTGACCGCATTAAATCTGCTTGAGGATTTATTATAACGATAACCGACATCAACGGAATTTAGGAAGTTGCCCACCATATCATTGTTACTAAAGTCGTAAGAGACGTCAAAGCGCAATGCATCTTCTTTATTATTGGTCGTGTTCCGGCTCACTTGTACCTGATCGAGTACATAGTTAGCAGGGTCTCTAAGTTGCTCCGCTGTTGGTGCGAAGGGTGAGTTAAAGTTGATACCAAAAGCCAATGAGTCGCCACTCAAGTCATATATAAAGGGTGTGGCATTATCATTAAAGAGCGTCGTGCTGCGAAGCGTTGCATTCGGATTGATCGCAATTGCACGCGCCATGCTGTCTGCTGCAAAAGCGCTGTTAATTGCTGCCGCATTCGCGAAATCACCTTCTACAGCGGTTCTTTGATCCGCACTCAAAGCATAATAATAACGTGGGACACCTGGTTCACCAGAAGGTGTGTTATACCGAACTTCTGTAACCAAGGGAGAATTAGGGTTTAAGAAGTTTAGGGTGGTGCTTAGATTTGGGTTTTTTGTATCTGACTTGGTTGTCGAAAGCTCAACACTTGCAGTCCAGTTATCCCGTTCCCAATCGCCGCCAATCGAGAATATTTGACTATCTGTAACCCGCGATCCCGTATCACTGGATGTACGCAAATTACCGTCACTTTGGTTACAAGTTTGCGCAACGCCAGCGGTGCCAATACAAGGTTCAAGGTTACCCGTTAGAGCAGCCTGTTGAACCGCTCTATCACCAAAACCATAATCAACCTGTTCAAATGATGTTGGTGCATTGAAGTTTCTTAGATTACTAATTCCTGAAGCTTGAAGACGGTAGGAGTCTTGTGTCCGTGTTTGCTCATTAATAATGGCATCAAAGTGGAATTTTAACTCGTTATTGGGTGCCCATTCCAATGATGAAGCCAAATTAAGCGTTTCATAGTCGAAATTTTCTTGTTCCTGAACCAAGAATTGAATGCCATTATATTCAGGGAATTGTGCCCCAGGTGCAGAGGCAATATTATCTCTGTCAGCACGCGGGCGAAACGAAACAGAAGCTTGCTCAGTGTAACTACCGCTAATAACAACGCCAATTTCACCGCCTCCGGTGTCCCATTTGTTGCCTAAAGCGCCTGAAAGTCTGGGTTTAATGCCTTCTGTACTGAGATTGCTTTGCTCACCTTGAATACGTGCGGAGATTAAAGGTTTTTTCAAATCAAGTGGACGTATTGTTCTTAAGTTAACTGTACCGCCGACAGAGCCTTCGATCGTTTTGGCTTGAGAGGCCTTTATAACTTCAACACCTGCGATAATTGATGCATTCACATCTTCAAAATCAATACCACTACGACCAGAGCCAGAGCTGACGGTAGAGACGCCGTTAATTTCGATACGGTTTGCATTCGTACCGCGAATTTGAACGCCTGTGCCGACACCTGCGGTACGTGTAATTTGAATACCCGTAATGTTTTCGAGAACTTCCGCAAGGTTTTGGTCGGGCAGTTTACCAATGTCTTCTGCTAAAATAACTTCAACGAGGCTGTCAGAGCTACGTTTTTCAATAAGGGCGTTTTCAAGGGATTGACGAATACCCGTAACAATCACTTCATCATTATTTGCAGTTTGTGCCATAGCGCTCTGTGCGAAGGCAAGAGTCGATAAGCCGACGCCTAAAAGGAGTGATTTCCGTAGTATGGATTGATTATGATTGCGTGATGTTTTTATATCAGTGTTAGCTTGAAACATTTGTTTCCCCTCTATTTAATTTTTTGAAACACTGCGGTAACAGAACGCAATTATCACAGGTCTGTCAACCTATTACAGTTACCAATTAAGTTTAATTGGTATGACCAATACTCTTTTATTTTTAAATGTTGCATTTTCGTCACATATGGAAAATGGTATAGCAAGCTGACCTGTTTGCAGCGCTTAAACGTGAAGCGTTTCAATCCTTTTACGACCTCTAAGTGCCTTACAAATATTGGAGCGTAAAATTTTGGGATTCAGAAATATCCTGTTGCAGGATTAAGGATGTAGATTGTAAATATACGCTGTGCGGATGCAATGACATTCCGTGAAACCCTTACAGAGATGAAGGTTTTAAAGTCATTAAACCTGCGGTATTTATGGCTTGCACAGCTTAGGTTGAGAGTTTATGTCGTCAAAAAATGTGTCCGCTTGTCGGATATTATCAATTCAAGGATAGTGACGTGTTAGATATATTACTCGGTCATATGATGCCATTTCGATTAGATATGCTCTCAATCGTGCTTTTAATATTCATGTCGCTGAGCATGCGTTTTATATTATTGGCTATGGGGCAAAAATGGATTGGTACATTTTCGCATACGGCAACCTTGATATTTTTACCGATTATTACTTTTGTGATTACCAAGGTTATCTCAGGGAACATCGCGCTATCTTTGGGTATGGTCGGAGCGCTTTCAATTGTTCGGTTTCGTAATCCAGTCAAATCACCCTTTGAACTCTCTGTTTATTTTGCTAGCATCACAATGGGCATTGCGACGTCCGTATCGCCGAAATGGTTGATATTCTTAGTGCTTTCACTCAGCCTAGCTTTGCTCGTTTTAGCGATCTTAACATGGGTTTCAAAAACGGTCTTTTCCAAACCTTTGTTTCAGGCCTCTTTTAGTGAAGGCAATCAAATGAGTACTTTGGAAGTGAAAGCGAGCGCATCGATTAAGACGTTACATAGCAGTGATTTTTTACTCTCTGAAACGCAGAATGCAGAGGGTTTCCAATATATTTTGGCCGCGACAAAATTTTCTGATCTCGTGATTATTTCTGATCAAATTGCCGAACTATCGACGGTTTCGAGTAAACGTCTCAATCGGTAAGTCTATGACAGATCGTAAAGCGTCCTTCATTCGATCCTTACGCCGAAATATGCTCGGCGGAATGCTTGGTTTGGTGAGCGTTTCATGGGCTCCACTCGCCTTTGCAGACTGTGATTTCTCAACGGCGGAATATAGAGATGGCTTGCAAGACCCGAGTGCGGTTGAACATATTTCTGTCAAAATTCACAATAGTCGAAAATGGGTAACAAATGGCCTCAAAATCATTACAAATCCTAATCGGAATATTTTAGAAAAATATAAAGATAGACTACAAGCGACACTTACAGTCTCTTATCCTTTTGGCACCTGTACTTACCCTGCGCGTGTGCGTCAGAACGGGGACTGGAAAGATCATATCTCTTTTAATCGGACGGGGCAAATTATTGCCAGTTTGGATGTGAAACTTAAAGCAGGTAACATTTTAAATGCAGTTCGGTTTAAACTGCTTCTGCCTGAGACCCGCAATTCTGAATTTGAAGTGATGGGCACTCAATTGATCCAAGCTTTCGGCTTTATATCCCCAGAAACCTTTATGGTCTCGGGGGATATAAACGGTGTCGAAGGTCAGTTTTTGTTTCAAGAAAAAGCGGCAAAGGAATTATTGGAGCGTAATTTAAGGCGTGAAGGGCCCATGTTCCAAGGGGACGAAACGTTAATTTGGGATCATCAAAAATACACGACCAATTTAAAAGATGTATCCTTGACGAAATTGGTCAATGATAAATGGGCTGAAAAAGGGGACACATCGACCCGTATCGCCCTAGATGCGTATAGGGGTGTACAAAAAGGTTATCTTTTAAACGGCTATAACGGCTCTGCTTTCAACAGTGTAATTCGCCTTAATCCTGATTCTCCTGTATTTAGTCATTACGCTTTATTATTGCATATTATGGGGGCAGGGCATGCCCTACAGCCCCATAACAGGAAATTTTATTTCAACAGTTTCTTACAAGCCTATGAACCGATCTATTATGATGGGAATATTTCGCCCGCGCGGTCTGGGGCCCGTGGTTTTTCAGACCCTGAATTGGATTATTATCTTAACCATGCCGATGCAGATTATATAAGCCAAATTATAAATAAATTGACTGAATTAAAAAAAGATTCCGATTTTTATAAAAATGTGACCCTGCGACTTGGCGCTGACTTTCGAGGCACTGATGCGTTCATTACTGAAACGTTGAGCGTGATTTTAAAGACTGCTGAAAAAATGAATGTGCGCTTAGCAAGTCGCGACATCAATACGGGACCTAAATTTAAACACCCGAGTTCAAAAGAATTGTTTCAGCGGTTCATAAAGGCTTCTGAGGGGCATGGTGTTGAAGCCAGATACTTTACCGAAGTTCAAAATCAATCGGGTCGGTTTTTGTTTAAAGACTATGAAGCCAAAGACGTAAGCCTTGACTTGGAATCCGCCTCATCCTCTGCAATAGCGCTTGGCCGCGGCGATGTTGCAAAATTACTTGGCGATCTTAAATTTGAGAAAATGCGGACGATTTTGCTCCCTCAGGAGGAAGCCAGTGGCGGTGTTTCTTACCCGTCTCAAGTTTTTTCAGGCGGTGAAATTATTCATGCATCTGGCGCGCAAGTCGCAATAGACTCTGATGCAATGCTTGTCACATTAGGTCAAAAGAGTCCTGATGATTGGATTTTATTTTCGGGCACGGATTTAACAGGTTGGACGATTAAATTTGAAGGCTTGCCCGCGACACCACTATCAGCGGGCGCGCAAAGGTTTAATCGTTACGGTCTGACAGGATGTGTGAATTTTTACAAAAGCCAATTTTCAAAAACCTCTGTTCTGGCCAAAGAGGGCGGCTGCGAGGACAGCATTAATGTTGTGTCTTCAACGGGCCAGATTGACCTATTAAAAGTACAAAACGGCTTCTCTGACGCGATTGATATTGACTTTGCGGATATTCATATTGACGCAATTTGGGTTGATAATACAGGTAATGACTGTTTGGATGTAAGCGGTGGTCGCTATGATATTGGGGATGTAAGGGCTAAGGGGTGTGGTGATAAGGGGGTCTCTGTTGGTGAAAACTCGATCTTTGACGCAAAATCCATTCACGTTGATACGGCTTTGATCGCGATATCGTCTAAGGATTCCTCTGTTACGACAGTTCAAGACTTTAACGGCAAAGCCGTTGAGATTTGTTTTGAGACATTTCGTAAAAAACAAGAATATGGGGGTGGTACACTTCAGATAAAACATCCCTCTTGCGACGGAAAAACGATAAAAGATTCCCAGTCCTTACTTGTTTTGGGAACCACCCCGTGAGTTTCCGTAAAGAGCGCAAATTCCGTCTAAGCCATTATGACGCGCAAGCCTTAAAGTCGGAGTTGTTTGGGCGCGGTATGAAACCCCTCTACCCAGATCGTCTTATCACAAGCCAGTATTTTGATGCACGGGATGATAAAGCGTTTCATGATTCAGAGGAAGGCAGCTTGCCGCGAAAGAAAATACGAACGCGTTGGTATAATCAAGACCGTTCCAAGCTTGCATGGGAAGAAAAAGTTTCCTCAATCGAAGGGCGGTTTAAGACGAGTCGCCCGATCCGTTTGGATGATTTTGCAAGAATTTGCCGTGAGGGTTATATGGATAATCTATACGGGCATGTCATGCCGTCTGTTGTTATAAGTTACAGGCGCGCTTATTTTATGTTGGACGGGCATCGGATCACGTTTGATTCTGAAATTTTTTATCAAGACAGTCGATCATTACGTGAAGTCAAAGATTTTGAAGAAGTTGTGGAAATCAAAGTGCCGTATGAAACCGATGATGATCTGTTAGCGGATTTGATACCGACACCCGCTTCTCGCTTTTCAAAATATGCAAGGGCTTATTTGTCTTTTGACCTATCGGTTTAATCGCTCGCTTTTCTGTTTTGTCCGATTTTATAGCGTCCAATTTGACCCGAATGGATGATTAAAACCTCATCGCGCGCGACATTACCAAGACCGTTAACAATAATTTTTATCTTACCGAATTGTGCGCACTCTGATCCAGATAATTTGGAATTTTGTCCACCGTCACCTGCAATAATTGTAAGATTTTGCGTGATTTGACGTTCTAATTCTACGATAGCATGCAGGTCATCGGCATACCCACTCAATCGGTTGGCAGAATAGAGCAGTTCTGTAACAGGGATATGGTGGCGTAAAAGAATAAGTTTGTGTTCACCGTCATAATTTTGGTTCAAGGTTGAAATCGACTCTTGGCTAAGTTTTCCGTCCAAGAGCGTACTGTCTTCAAGTATAAATGTGGCGTCTGCGGCCCTGAATGTTATCGGTTTCATATGAGAAAATTCGAATTGTGAAGTGAATATATCTCTAAGGGCATTATCGCCAAATCCAACATCATGATTTCCGGGGATAATGGAGAAATCTAAACTTTCCGTAGTAAAAAACGCTTTCAAATTTTCCCATTTTGATTGGCTGGGGCGCCCCAAGACATCGCCAGTAAAAAATACATGATCAATATTTTTGGACTGTGTTTTTAAAAAACGTTCTAGAGATGGGTTGATAAAGTCTTGACTGCCGCTATAGGCGTGACCGACGATAACGACACTGTCTGGAGACACGTTTTGAACCTGTGGAATTTCACACTTTAAGCGCTTGTGTAAGGGTAGGGGTTCAGAGCCAGTGATTTTTGCTTTTGCGTTTTTTAGAAGGTTATAAGGAAAAACTTTATACGCCCCGACAGAGACGCCATAAATAAAACTGGCTGAAATTAGACTGGCTATGCTCGCATATTTTAAAATATTGGAATGTCGCAATCGACGTAACATAGAGAGGATCCGTTTGGTTTATAAGTCAAATTTTATGGTCTCAGTTTTAAACAAAAATTTGAAAAATTTGCGCTTCACTAATAAATTTTAGATTTTCTAATATCTAAAGCTCAAATTTATAAAGCGGACAATCATTCTTGGCTGAGATACCATTCATAAGTGGCTTTTATACCTGCTTCTAAATGAATGGAGGGTGTCCAGCCGAGGCTTTCAAGCTTTTTTGATGACATGAGTTTGCGCGGCGTACCATCCGGTTTGGAAAGATCGTGTTCAATCCCGCCTTTAAATCCGACAATGTCGCATATCAGTTGGGTGAGTTCTAGGATCGTGATGTCAGATCCCGATCCAACATTAATGTGTTGGTCTTCCGAATAATGTTTGAGCAAGAAAACTAAAGCAGAGGCGCAATCATCCGCATGTAAAAACTCACGTCGAACTTTACCGGTTCCCCAAATTGTAATCGTATCATGGCCTGCTTTTTTGGCGTCATGGGCTTTACGAATAAGGGCGGGCAAGACGTGACTGGATTGCAAATCAAAATTATCGCCTTGTCCATATAAATTTGTTGGCATAGCGGAAATATAATCGACACCATATTGCTTGCGGTAGGCTTCGGCGAGTTTAATGCCCGCAATTTTTGCAATTGCATACCACTCGTTTGTCGGCTCTAAAGGCCCTGTCAGGAGCGCACTTTCTTCAATCGGCTGTTGGGCCAGTTTAGGATAAATACAGCTCGACCCTAAAAATAGAAGCCTCTGAACCCCAGCCGCATGAGCGGCCTGTGTGACATTGGATTGCATTATCAGATTATTATATAAAAAATCCACGGGATAGGTCTGATTAGCAAGGATGCCGCCAACTTTTGCTGCCGCCATGATGACAGCGTCAGGCCGTGTGTCTTGCAAGAATTTGGTAACGTGATCTTGACGGGTTAAATCAACATCATGCCGCGATGCTGTGATAATGTCACAGGATTCCGCTTTCAGTTTTCTAACAACGGCACTGCCGACCATGCCGCCATGACCTGCCACATATATTTTCTTACCCGCTAGGTGAAACATTTAAATCGCTTTCGCTGCCGCAAGATCACTCATAATTTTTAAATCAGATTGTACCATTTCAATCGCAAGGTCTTTGGCAGATGTGTTATGTGTCCAACCCAAGACGGTTTTTGCTTTTGTTGGGTCGCCGAGTAAAAGCTCGACCTCTGTTGGACGGAAATAGCGACTATCGACCTCGACCAAAAGCCGGTCAGTTTCAGAGCAATACCCTTTCTCATCCACGCCTTCGCCGCGCCAAATGAGAGTAATCCCAATCTCTTCAAAACACCATTCTACAAAGGTGCGGACGCGCGTTGTAACGCCTGTCGCTAAAACATAATCATCTGATGTCTCTTGTTGCATCATACGCCACATGCCTTCGACATATTCGCGGGCATGACCCCAATCACGTTGCGCGTCGAGATTGCCAAGAAATAATTTATCTTGCTGGCCGAGCTTAATGGCCGCTGCCGCGCGGGTAATTTTTCGCGTAACAAATGTTTCGCCGCGTAAAGGACTTTCATGGTTGAAGAGAATGCCGTTTGAAGCATGTATACCATAGGCTTCGCGGTAATTGACCACTATCCAATAGGCGTAAAGTTTAGCCGCCGCGTAAGGGGAGCGTGGATAAAAAGGCGTTGTCTCGCTTTGTGGGACTTCTTGTACCAATCCATAAAGCTCAGAAGTCGAAGCTTGGTAGAATTTGGTTTTTTTCTCAAGGCCCAAAATACGAATGGCCTCTAGCATTCGCAGTGTACCGAGTGCGTCCGAATTGGCGGTATATTCAGGGGTTTCAAAACTGACCATAACGTGGCTTTGAGCGGCAAGATTATAAATCTCATCAGGTTGTGTTTCTTGTATAATGCGAATTAGATTGGTTGAGTCTGTCATGTCGCCGTAATGCAATGTGAAGCGTGGATCGTCTTCATGCGGGTCTTGATAAATGTCCTCAATTCGAGCTGAGTTAAAACTTGAGGCACGGCGTTTAATGCCGTGTACGCGGTAGCCCTTGTCTAACAGTAGACGGGCCAAATAAGCGCCGTCTTGTCCTGTTACACCTGAAATTAATGCGACCTTATTCGTATTCATTATGCCGATCCTCTATGATTTAAGTAGGCCCTATAAGTTAGCCTGATGACGAAAGCTACTTTGGCTTGTTACGGTGTATCCAACTGAGCTTGTGCTTCGTTTGTGTTAAATTCATTGCTCTATATAGGATGAATTGCAGATTTAAAACTCCAATTACACATAGAACGTATCGATTATTATTGGGCTTACCCGTACGCGTTTAAAGCGGTTAAAACTGTTTGGGTTATCGAGATTTAACTGAATTGCACTTTTGTCATGCTTTATATTTACAAGATATGGGTGAGATAATTGCGAGCCATGCCTGCTATCGGTGCGTAATGGGCTTTTATAAAACTTTGATACCAGAAATTACAGAAGCCAAAGTTTGAAGCGCGAAGGTTTAAAGTAACGTCTGGGTGGCGCAATGATAAGACAGAGTTGATCGCCTAAAATGGGTGTTAAATTATTCAAAGCTTGTATAGTTTGATATATGAATAGGAGCGCATATATGAAAATAAATATTCAAGAAGGCCCCGCATTTGGCGCATTTATACTCGGCGGCGGGGTTGCGTTTTTATTGTTTCAGAAAACCAAGAGTTTGTATCTGTCTATTGCGGCGGGTGTATGGGTCGCGTTGATCGACTATTTCGTATTAATCTGGATCGCAAATTGGAAAGAAGGCCGAAAATGAGTTTAATAACGGATAAAAGCATAAATGTTTCAGACGCGCTCGACTCTCGCATCACAGTACGGGACTTTTTAGAGCGGCCCGTGCCAGACGCGGTTTTGCAAAAAATTTTAAAACAGGCCTTACGCAGCCCGTCTGGCGGAAACCTTCAACCTTGGAAAATCCATGTGTTACGCGGGGATGCGCTAAAAGCTTTGACAGAAGCGGGCGTAAAGCGCGCCCAGAGCGGTGCGACTGAGACGCCGACTTACCGTGCCTATCCCAGCCCGCTATGGGAACCACAGCGCTCTTGGCGTTATAAACTTGGTGAAGACATGTATGCCAAAATTGGGATTGAGAAAGAGAATAAGCTCGGCCGGCTGATGTGGTTGATGCAAAACATCAAGTTTTTCGAAGCGCCTGTCGGAATAATTATTACCGGAGATAAACGTCTCGAAATGCCGCAATATATGGACATTGGAATTTATCTGCAAAGCTTAATGCTATTAGCGCGTCAAGAGGGCTTGCATACGGCGGCGCAAGGGTGGTGGCGCCAGTGGCCAGGGCTTCTGTCAGAACATTTAGAGATTCCTGAAGCCGAAGAAGTTTTAGTCGGCTTGTCACTTGGCTACGCTAATCCACAAGCCCCCGTCAATCAATTGCGCGCGGACCGTACGGATGTGGAGACGGTCGTAAAATTCTATGGGGAATAGGCTGGGTTTGCCTTCAACACGGCCAAAAGCTTACAGAGGTTCACAAGGACTTAATTGTAAGGGCGCTTAATTTTACGCACACGAGGCTTTAAAAGAGACGCGTGAGGCAAGGTGAGGCTCGAAGTGCTCGTTTTGGGGTGATTTAAAATAAATTGATTTGAAATAGACTTGCCTAAAATAAGGCATCTAAAATAGGCGCATCTGAAATTTGTACCTCTGAAATAGATTGGGGCATCCACCGCGTAGCCCAATTTACAACCTTGTTTTTATATTTGTGATAGATTGAATGGGTGGAGCAAAGCGCCCTAACTACGGTTTGGAAAGAGTTGGAGCCAAGTGTTTGACCTGTCTTAGAAAAAGGACGGGGCGCCGAGCCTTTCGCTTGGAAATAAAATAAATATTAACGATAATTTTGCTAACTTATTGAAATTTCAAGAAAAATTAGCCTCTGTATTTATTAACATTAGGCCTCAATACGGTGAAATTGATTAGAAAAATCTCTTTTTTTCACTTTTTTTTCGAAACAGTCCTTATTTCTATTCTATGTCAAGTATGGTCGTTTTTTCATAAAATTGATTGCGAATACTGTTTTAATTGCAATTAAAAGACCTGTTTATTTCAAGAATACATGATTTTATATTTGTTTTAATAAATATTTACCAAGTTTGCTAAGTAATAAATCGTATTAACACTCTTTTCGATTAACTTTTAATTTATCTTGTGGCGTAAAAATTCAAGTATGAGTTGAGCTGGGTTATAGGCAGTGAGGCTCATAAGCTTTCAAAAAGTGCAGTTTTGAAAGCGTTAGGTGAAATGAAAAATAGGAGGAGGCCATGGCCTTTACTGAAGTCGAAGTTAGAAATGCAGAAGCCGCAGTTTCAGAGGGTGCAAGTTCTGAAGATTTATTCCGATTAGGGTTGATTTATTCAACAGAGATGGAAGATCGCGGGCCTGATTACATTCAAGCGCACAAATGGTTTAGCCTTGCGGCTATGATGGGGTCTAGCCCTGCAAAAGCGTACCGCGAAGAGTTAAAGCTTGAAATGTCCCATCAAGATTTAACATTGGCACAAAAAGCCGCGCGTGGATGGCTGGCGGAAAACAGAGCACGCCAGCAAGCCTAAGAGACTCTAAGCCCCGTTCAAAACAGATGAGGGCTTAGAGTGAAACGCGAAAAGATTTCGCGTGACACAATTCAAAAGAGGGAATCTGTCTTTTGACCGTGAGGCTTGGTTTATCAATCTAATTACGGCGTAATCGTGGTTCCGGTTCCATTATTTGTGATGGATGGGTCCGTCCCTCCGCCATTATTGCCAATGTTATAACTGACATTGACGTCAACTGGCAAAGCTGCGCGTAAGGCTTGAACAAAAACACCAACTTCGGCGAGTGTCGTCCGTGGCACGAAAACTATATCACCCCGACGTAATTGCATATTATCATTATATTCGCGAATATTGCGCATGCCATTGCGTATGTTCACAGTTCGCATCATCATACCGCCATTGGGCGCCCGTCTTAAAACAGCTATATTACTAGATTTGGCTGAAGCGTTCATACCGCCTGCCATAATAATCGCTTCCAGCGCGCCGAGAGGGCCTGGTAATGTATAAGTGCCTTGCGCGTTTACTTCGCCGCCGACATAGACTTGTGCAGGCGCAAAGGCCCGTGGTGTCACAGTTACGGCGGGGTCAACCAATTGTTTTGCGAGTTCCGCGCGCATACTATTTTGAATGTGCTGAAGCGGGCGACCTGCTGCCATGATAGGCTCCACTAATGGCATAGAGACACGACCGTCTGGGCCAATGGTCAAGGTTCGTGAGAGTTCTGGTGCGGTGGCTACGACAATATCAAGCTGATCTCCTGGATAAAATTTGTATTGGGGTTCATATTCTACCCAGCGTTGGAACATGTTTTGTGGTCCTGGATGAGGGGCTGGAATTTGCCGCGCGAGGGGCTTGCGCCCGCTTAACCAGCTGAACAGTCCAGGTCTTTTATATCTGCGATGATTATAACCGCGATTAACTGGGCGGGGCATTCCCTGTTGAGGGCCGTATTGAAGACCATATTGAGCGCTTGGCACGCTGTGGTGTGCAGAAATATGTTGCAAGTTTTGCGGGTAAATTCTGTTAACATTCATGGGCGAGTTAACCATATTCATCGGCGAGTTAACCATATTCATCGGCGGATAGCCGTACATGACGCCCGTATTTACGCCTAAAGGGGACGGATAAGCCGGTGAAGACTGCGCAAAGTGATTCGTTTTTGCAGGGTAATATTGCGCATTTGCCTCGGTATGGAGGGCTAATGACGCCACCCAAACCCCCATAATACTGCGGAAAATTGGGTTTTGAGCCATTGTTTTCATAAAATATCTTCTTTTAGTGCAAAAAATTAACGTTTCCCAACTCTTAACAAGAATGGATAACGAAAAATTAAAATTTACAAAGTCCACTGCGTTAACGATTCGTTTTTTAAGGAATATACATGACCCAATATGGTCACAAACCAATCAATGATGGGGCCAGCGCCCGATCTCAGCCTAGTCCAATGGACTTGACGGTTGGGGATTATGCGAATGGAATGCCAACAATCCGCATTGGCGAAATGTTTAAGTCCTTTGGCAGACAACTCACATGGATGATTCCGATGCTTATCATCGGAACCGCTTTTGCTTGGTTTGGAACCAAAAATATTAAACGCACTTATGCAGGGGAAGGCCGTATTCTTGTTCAACTTGGCAGTGAATATGTTTACGAGTCTGTGACGAATAATGCCCAATCCTCGGGTTTGATGTTAACGCCTGACCATATCGTTCTAAACGAAATTGGTTTGATGAAAAATACAGATATTATTGCCCGCGTCACGGGTGAGCTTCGCGATGAATTTGGTGAGAGGCGTCTTGCGAAAGCTCAATACGAAAAGATTAAGAGCTCTGGCAATGACCCGATCGCCAAAAAGAATGCGATTGTGGATTTATATAAATTCATTGATACGCGTTATGTTGTCGTCCCCAAGCCTAAGTCTTCAATTGTTGATCTCGTCTTTAAGCATGAAGACCCTGATATTGCCGTCAGAGGTATGAACCTTTTTATCAATGCTTATATGGATGCACGAAAAGATATTTTCGTTGAAGGCTCTAGCGATATAATAACGGAACGCCGTGTTGCAACAGAGGTGCAATTAGATTCCAACGAGGCGGCCATTCAAAAATTTCTACGTGATAATCGTATCTCTGATTTTACGTCTGAACAGACGGGTGCGCAAGAACGAACGGAAGAATTGCGCGCCGCACTTAATTTACTGCGGGCCAATATGTCAGAAACCGAAACGGCTTTGGTCACGGTGGAAACACAATTACGGAACACTCCAGAGCAAATTAACTTATTTGTTGATGACCGTGCGTCACAACGCGTGGCACAAACTGAATTGGAACTTCAACAACTTTTGGCAAAATATCTTCCCAATAGTAATCCTGTGCGCCAAAAACGTGAGGAATTGCGTCTTTTGAAAACGGTTTCATCCACTGGAGCGGGTCAAGCATCAGGTGGACGCCGCGTTGGGCCGAACACGGTATATCAAGGACTTTTGACGCGCCGGAACACCCTTCAAGCGACCGCCGATAGCTTTCGAGAAAGAGAGTTTACGTTGCAACGACAATTAAACGCGGCAGATGCAAAAGTTAAAAAACTGACGCGATTACAGCCGACTTATGATAATCTTTTACGCGAACGCGGCACATTGGACACACGTTTAAGAAATTACACAACCAAAGAACAAGAAGCGCTCATCAACCAACAGCAAGCGCAAGCCGATAGTGAAAACGTGCGGGTTATTAGCATATCTGATCTTCCGCGAAAGGGTCGCAATATGCGTATGATTATGTTTGCTGTAGCCTTTGTCGCTTGGGGCTTCACCGTCTTTATGTTGGGTTTATTACGGGTCTTCTTAGATCCACGTTTATATGCGACTTCTGCATCAGGCGGCACTGAGACGCCGCGCGTCATACAAAGACGACGAAGTGATTATATTCCTGAAGCCGTTACCGAATACAGACCTGGGAGCGTGCCAACATCTAACCCTGTGCCTCAACAAGTGCCAGGATCTGCGAATATGCCGGTCGCCAACTCGGTTGCGGCGTCTGTACCCACTTATGCGCATTATAATGCGACGCACCCAGAATCTTCTGGTTTTCAAGAATCTTCTGGTTTTGATGTTGCGCGCCATGATCATGCATACGGAACGAATCAAGCCCAGTTTAATATGCAGACAAGCCAGCCTTATTCAGACTCAACTTATTCTGCACAAACCTATGTAAACGAGGCGCTAAATACCTCGACTTTGGCCTATGAAACAAGAACGCAAAATGATGGCACCCCCCCGAATTCAGCCTCAAACCATGCGCCGCAAACTGACGGGAACGCCGCTTATGATTATAACGCAGTACAGAATACAAACGCCGAGTATAATCCTTATTTAGACCCCGCCTCTACAGCGGCTGAAACTATGCAAAACAATGGGCAAGGCGTAGCTTATCCTAATCCATTACAAAATTCAGGCTATTTGCCTTCAAACGAAGATGGGTAATGCAAAAGTTTTACCGCTTTCGTGAGTTTCACTCATAATTAGAAAACTTCATTGGATACACTTTTTAATGTCATATGTTCTAGGCGATTACCAGAAATCTGAATTTGACTGTATTCATTTGTCCAGATTAGGGTCCAGATTAGGGTCAAGGGGCCATGTCCTTAAAAGAAGAGGTCGTCTTAGTCGCTAATGGTTACTTATAGCCAAGATACACTCCAAGAGAGCCAGCGCGATAGAAGCGTTATACGCTACTTTCTGGCCTTTGAGCACGGGCTCTATTTCTTCTGTATTTTGTTTTTTACAGGGGCGATAATGACGGTTCTGTTTCCGGCTCCCGTTGAAGTTGGGGCGGCAGAAAATTCCTTAGCGCGTTCACTTTGGTTTCCAGCTTATGGATTGGTTATTCTGCTCGCTTTGCGAATTTTTCCACAACTCGTGCGGATTGTTGTTTTTAATCCGATATTGATACTGTGTGTGATGTTGTGTGGGATCAGTATGCTCTGGTCGGTCGATCCAGCGTTGACAATGCGGCGTTCTGTGGCCCTTGCTATCAGTACATTGTTTGGCCTTATTCTTGCGGCGCGTTATGATTGGAATCAATTGATACAAAGATTTGCAATAGCCTATTTAATTCTGGCTATCACCTCGCTTTTCTATTCGGCTTTATTGCCTTCCCGAGGTGTTATGCACGAAATCCATGTCGGCGCATGGCGGGGGCTTTGGGTTGAGAAAAATTATTTAGGCGGACAAATGAGCCGTGGGCTTATTTTCATGATGTGTGCTTTTGCTATGATGCCCTCGCGCGGTAAAATATGGGTGCCAGCAGGGTTTTTGTGTTTATTCTTGGTCATCATGTCAACGTCAAAAACCGCGCTCTTAATCTCATTGACGTCAATTATTTTGTTTATTCTGTTACGAATATTTCGACGTTTCCCAATTTTGAGGATTCCGCTTTTGTGGTCTATTCTTGCGGGTGCGGGTATTTTTACTACGCTTATGCTAACGATCCCAGATGAGATGTTTGCGATTATCGGTAAAGAGCGCACATTAACGGGTCGAACCGATATTTGGAATGCGCTTATTGTGAGTATCCAGCAAAAACCATTATTAGGCTATGGCTATGGTGTTTACTGGCAAGATCCGCTTGGGCCGTCCTATTATACACGTTTGATATTGCAGTGGGGTATTCCATCCGCCCATAATGGCTGGATTGAAACATGGCTGTCAATCGGCGCACTGGGTGTGGGTGCCTTTGCGATATTATATATTTTGACATTGGCATTAGCCGTGGACCGGATCAAACGCGGCGGGGTCGAAACCTATTGGGTTGTTCTGTCGACCGTGATGTATTTAATGCTCTCAATGTCAGAGAGTTCAATCTTGCAACAAAATGATTTGAGTTGGGTGATTTTCGTTATGACCTCGGCCAAACTTTTTGCATTTGAACGCCCTTATTGGCGTAATCGCGTTCGAACGGCCTACTTCTTGCCGAATGTCTAAATTAAACGGTCTTGCCAGCTTTTTGTTTGTTTAAACTGGCGGCTCCGTAAAGTTTCGGCGTGAAGTTCCCCCACCAGAATATTTTACCCAGACCTTGCGCCGTGCGGGCCATGTATTTCATAAACAAAGGGCGACCAAGGGCTTTTAAGATCAGGAAGAGACTACCGTAGACGATCAGTTGCATGACCCCAATGAACATCCACCGAATAACGGATAATGTTCCGCGTAGACCTTTATCGGCAGAGGATTGCGTTGGCCCTTGCCCAAAGGCAAAGTTACGGGTCCATAAATATTCGGGTGTCGCGCGAGAGGCTGGGACATGTTCGTACGCAAGCGCATTGGGGGACCACGCAACTTTTGTACCTGTGGCCATTAAATAGTTAAACAAAAAATCATCCTCGCCGCCAACTTCATTTAATGCGGGGTCAAAAGCAGGGCTTGGCATTTGGCATAAATTTAAATCTAGCATACAGCCCCCTGTGCCTAAGCATTCATCAACCAAGCCTTCTGGCGCATCAAAAACCCGGGAGAAGAACGGCGCCATATATGTATTCAAAGGATCCTCAGGGTTTGGCATAGCCGCGACAGCAGGTAAAAAGACGATTCCAGCATTATAGGTCTCTGCGACCTCTAAGAAGCGCTCTACCCAGCCTTCGGTGGCTTCCATGTCATCATCTAAGAAAATTATATAACGGCCTCTTGCCACGTCTAACGCGCCGTTACGGGCATTTGAAACCCCTGGGATCGGAACGTGTTCATATCGTATGGGAAGCGTCGTTTGATCTTGCATAGTTTCGACATAATCGCGCGCGCTGGCATCGGGGTCGTTATCGGCAACGACAATTTCCATTAAATGACCATTTGAGCTCTGCGATATTACGCTTTTTAATGCGGTTTTTATACCGTCTGGACGTCGAAATGTTGGAATTATAATAGAAATTCCTTGAGACCAATCTGTATTTTCGGTTTGATTTAATCTATGTGCGGTCACGATTGTGTCTCCAACTTTTTAATCGCAGCGCTTATGGGCATAACTTCGGCGTCAATACGGTCTACGGCCTCGATTACGGCCTGCAATTGCGCTGGTGTGCAGCCCCAAGCGCTTGGGTTATCCGTGACATCATGGGTAAAAATAGTCATCCATCCAGACGTTTTTTTTAGGCTTGAGATCGCGTTTAATAACTGCTCAAAACGTTTATCATTGAATAAAGGCATAGAACCGATCTGGTTCAAATCCACAGATTTTTTATGCACAATTGGTTTAATCCCACGTGCCCCTAAAAAATAAGTTTGTAATGCTCGTTTTAACGCCGGTGTTACTTGTCCGTAGGGATAAGCAAATGTCTCACTTTCGGGTATATCCAGCCGGTTTAATTCCGCTTGGTTTTTACGAATATCGGCGAGACTGTCTGACAAAGAGCGCTCACTAATATCACAATGCGAAAATGTATGGTCGCCAATTTCATGCCCCGCTCTAAAAACGGCCCGTACATCATTTTTACCCATATGCAGGCCGAAGTGATTGTTTATATCAAACAAGCCACATGCAATATAGACCGTGCTTTGCCACCCTTTCGCATCCAATAAAGGCAATCCGTTCTCAATGGCAGATAAAGGGCAATCATCAAATGAAAAACTGACAATCGGGCGATCCAATTTCACAGAGATTTTATTTTGTTTTTGATAAGGGGCAATGCGTCTTTTGATTCGAGACGAAAGCGTGCGGGAAGGTTCATAAACGATATTCATGGTTAGACCTTAAGCAAAGTTTATGGTTGGTATATTGGTGCGCGTATGCCTGTGTTGAGTTTTTATATAGACAATATTTGCAGGACGATTTTTTTTTAAAAAACGGTTCACGGCAAAGCCTCCGCATACCAGCTTGCCCGCCAGAGTTTGAGCGCGAGTAAACGGGCCTTAATGGGCGCGGCATTGATACAGACAAGCTGTTTTAATAGCGGGCGCATCACGCGCTGACCTGGTATCTTTTTGAGCTTTTGTGCCGTTTTATATAAGGTCAGTTTTTGGGCCAAGTCGGGATGTTTATTGGTGAAACGAACGTAGTTTTGAGCGCTATCGCGGAAGCGGCTCAAAAGCGTGTCTGTTGTCTCTAAACCGAGATGAATCGCGGGAATGTCGGCGTGTTTAAGCGTGTATTTTTGAGCGACACGCGCCGCCCATTCGCTATCTTCCCACCCCCATCCCGTAAAACCAGCATCGAACTTTTCAGAATCTAAGACTGTTTTGCGAACGCAGAGGTTCGAACTGGCGACAAATTGCGGCCCCGCGTCCTCTCGGGTCTTAGCATCCAAACAATCGGAGACTTCAGAGAGGGCGCGGTGTAATTCTTGTTCTGGCGTTTCAGAGGTTTCTAAGACGGTAAAGCCGCCAAAAATTATATCGGCCGTATCGTCTTTGATTAGACCGAGATAATCTTTAAGGAAATGCGGCGTTTGTGGACGCATATCTGCATCTAAGAATAAAACCCAATCGGCTTTTGCGCGGGCTTGTAGCGCGTTGCGCGCGGCGGAACGGCCTTTGTTCTTAAGCGCAGTCATCAAGGTGATTTTAGCTTTAGAGATAGCCGGGGACATCTTTAAATCTGGGTTAAAAGCTGTCTTACTTGTCGTCTGGCTCGCTATTTGGTGCGGGCTGTCAAGCGTCGCAATACACGCTTCTACGTGTCGCGTTAACTCTGCGTTCGCCGTGCCGTCATCATATAATAAAATCTCAACGGTCTGATCGGATTGTAATGCGAGTGCTTTTATTAACTCGCTAGGGTTGTCATTGTAAAAGGGGATCAGAACCGAGAGCGCAGGTATCGGCATGCCCGTTTTGGAAGTTTCTGTTCGGGAAGTTTCCGCATGCGCGTTTTGATTGATATTCGCTTGAGCCGTATTTTTCGGACTCACATGTTTTTCAATAGGCACAGTTTTTTCGGCTCGCTCTCTCATTGGGTATCTACCACTTGATGCGACATCTTCTTGTCTTGAATATATTTCCCGACACTGTCTTGCAAAATTGAACGACAGTTTGATGTGTTAAAAAACAGGCTTGCGATTAAATATACACCGCCGCCAATTGTGGCCTTGAAGACAAGCTTAACAAAATCGGGCCATGTATCTGAAAGAGGAACAAAGTGGACGCAAACCGCCATAGACAGGCAGGCCAGTCCAATTTTCAAAGTGGCCATAACGGGTAAGGGGAGGGGATAATATTTTCTTCCGACCCACACTGAAATAACAAAACCGAGCGCGTAGGCAGCAAGGGTTGCATAAACTGCGCCCATCATTCCGTAAATAGGGATCCATAGGATATTTAAACTAATATTGATGATAACAGGCGGTAACATGCACCAGACAAACATGCCTGTCTTGCCAGATAGCATGAATGCGCGTTGCGCGTAAAAATTCATAAGCCCGTTAAAGACTGCGGAAAAGGCAATCCATGGCATGATTTTGACCGCTTCTGTTCGGACGGATTCACCCAGAATAAACCCAGCTTCGGGTGCAACAAGTGCTATGCCTGTTGCGGCGGGTAAAACAAACCACAATAACGTTACTGCGTAATTATTTAAAATCACAGTCGATTCAGCTTCTCCCTTGTTCTCCATGGCCGTGATTGCAATTGGTGTAAAAGCCATGGACAGCCAGACAAAAGCCGTCTCTAGAGTTCGATTGGCTAAGTTATAACCTGCATTATATTGGCCCGCAACTTCTGTGCCCATATAGCCCGCTAATAAATATATATCGGCAGCGGCCAATATATATGTTAGGAGAAGCGAGATACACATAGGGGCCCCGTATTTGAAGTATGTTTGTAGCTTTTCAGTCTCAAAGACGCCGTTTTTCATGCGCTTCAGCATAAAGGGTAGATCAATGGCAACACATACAATCCCGGCTAAAATGAGACCAATAAACGGGGCTTCGACCCTTAAAGGCGTGGCTAGGATAAGAAAAATACCCAGTGAAAACGCTAAAACACAGTGTCCTGTATAAATCGTGCTAAAACGTCGGATTCTATGGGCTGCTTTATGAGCTTCCATGCTGAGGTTAAAGAAGATCGTGATACAAGACGATCCAATCGCAAAAAGAAACACAATTTTCATCGTGTTGGGTAACGGCAAAAGAAGCAAAACCCCTAAGATTAAACTAATGCCAATCAGTGACGTAACCAAGGCTGTGATAAACAAAGTTTTGAGGTGTGAGTTGACATCATCATTTTTTTCAGCGCGGGCTTGAAACCGTACCATAGCCGCTTCGAGCCATGTAAGAAGTCCCATATGCACGAATTGCAGTGTGACCATCGCCAAAGCATAAAGGCCAAATTCTGCCCCTGAAAAGAGACGCGTCAGGATGATAATGGTCCCAAAGCTTGTAAGCATATTCGCTAAATTCACGGGAATATAAGCGAGGGCTGATTTTCCAATCATAAGTCTACTCCCTGTCTAACGTTTGGTTGATTCAATTTCATCGTATATTTTCGCGGTCGCCCAATAGGCATGGCAGGGTTTTAAGCATGATCATTAGGTCAAAAACGGCCGAACTGCGTTCAATATATTCAATGTCAAGCTGAACCCGTCTCGCGACATCTTGTGCATTATGAAGTGGGCCGCGGGATCCGTTGATTTGCGCCCAGCCCGTCATGCCAGGCTTCATACGGTGGCGATGGGCGTATTCTTCGACAAGCTTATAGCTTTCGATATCGCCTGTATGCATGCCCACCGCGTGAGGGCGGGGCCCCACTAAAGACATATCACCTTTTAAGACATTTAAGAGTTGCGGCAATTCATCAATACTGGTTTTGCGAATGAAACGCCCCAGTTTTGTAATCCGGTTATCGCCTTGCGTAACTTGCTTGCGCGCTTCTTTGTCCTCCGTTTCAATCCGCATTGACCGAAATTTAAACACATTAAAGACGCGGTTGTTAAATCCGTGTCGGGGTTGTTTAAACAAAACAGGGCCAGGACTATCAAGCTTAATCAAGAGCGCGATCAAGAGAAGAAAAGGCGCACCAAGGATTAGGGCCACTGCGCTTATGGATAAATCCATTGCGCGTTTTATCATAGTGTGAAGACTGCTTTTCGAATGGTCTGTGACGTCCCTAAGGCTGATTTCAGCAATCTCCGAAAGCCTTTGGTGAACGTGATCAAGTTTTTCAAATTCATCGACCACAAAGGCAATGCGGTTGGGGAGTAATCTAACTTGTTCTAAGAACTCTTTCTTGCGATCTTCTGCCAGGCTCGGCAGGGTAACGACGACCCGGTCAATATAAGGTAAATCTTCCCATTCCAATAGATCTTGTATTTTCCCCACCACAGGCACACCATGAATATTTAAAGGTGCGCGGGATAAGCGTTCGTCAAAAATGCCGACAATATTAAGCTCGCGTGTTTTGGCATTCTCTTCAATGATGCGTCGGGCTGATTCAGTCGCGCCTAACATGACGATCGTCGGCGTCAGCGCGCCTTTTTCATGCAGACTTTTGGCCTGTACGAAATAGACCGTATGCAAGATAATTAAGGCCGAAATGGCGATAATTCCAGACATTGCGAGGGCATTTGGCAAAAAAGTTTCTGGGCGCACGATTAAGGCGAAGGTCAACCAGATGCCGAGTGCGGCAGCCGAGGCTAAAAGCACTTTTTTGATGTGAAGGGAATAGGTTTCTGCGGCCTTGAATTGATATGCCTGCATCGCAAAGAGCATTGATATAAAACTGACCGCACCAACACAACCCGCAGCGATTGTGGCCAGACTCCCGCGTCCATTGATCCCAATATATGCATTCCACAGCCCGAACATAATCGTCGCCGTAATCCAGAAAATGTCCGATAAACGCCATATGTGACGTAAGATATTGACATTAGTTTGATTTTTGGGTGCGCTTAAATCAGAAGCCTGCATTCGTCTTTGGCGTCGCTCTGTCGGCTTCGATTGGGTTTCTCGGCTTGTTGTGGCGATAAAACCACCGCCGTCTGCGGCATGATTCTGCGCTTGCCGTTTCTCTTCATCGATCCGTTTTTGGGGCCTTGCTACAGTGCGGCTTCTATCCAAAGCAGAGGCTTGGTTTGGGAATGGCATCTGTGTTTGACTTTGAATGGAGCCTTGTGCTGGCATTGATTGTACAGAGGAAGCCTGTACAGAGGAAGATTGTACAGGGGAAGATTGTGGCGCCCTGCCCATCGGTATATTTGTTTTCTGTGTCTTCATTTTTCTCGCCATTTATTTCATGCGTATTATTTATTTCCTTCGAAATAACGGAAAAGAAAAATTCCTGCATACGCGTTTGATAAATTCAGTACGTCAATTAGAGTACAGAAACGTTTAGATTTGATCCGTTAGGACTTTATTTTTGTAATTACGGTTAATTTATGTTTACCATGACTAAGCTTTATTGGCTCACTACAGAACGAAATAGGAAAGAGAGTTAAAGCGTAATTAAAGTTGTGTTTCACGGCACTGTTTTTATAAAGCGTTAGGCCCGATTCAAAGATTAAACATCGACCCACAAAACGAATATAAAGCCCTAAAAAACTCAATATATATTTTTTACAAAAAGAAGCCTTGCCAAAACCTACAAAAAAAGGCATTTCCCCGCTCGGAGACGTGGCCGAGTGGTCGAAGGCGCTCCCCTGCTAAGGGAGTATTGGTCATAAGCCCATCGAGGGTTCGAATCCCTTCGTCTCCGCCACTTTACCCTTATGGGTAAAATTTTTACCTAACACTCTGAAAGGTAGAGATAAATTGGTGTTCAGTACACCTGTTTCCCGATCATAGGACAGTGGCCCCGCAAAGGCTAACCGAAGGGTTAGGCGTTGCAGGTCTAACCTATTGCTTTTCCACATTTTTTCAGGGTTTGAGAAGAACATAAAAGCGTGTTCAATCATATCCCCGAAGCACACTTTGGATTGACCCGCATTTTCCGATTTTTCTACGCATATGCGCTTTTGGCGCTCTAAATCGTCAATTCGTCCTTCATAGGCGCTAATAACCCGCGAATTTGAGACAGTCATAAGTTTGTCCAATATATCGCCTATTTTCTTTTCTATAGCCAATGCTTCAACGGCGAATTCTTTGGCAATCTCGACGGATTGCTTTGCGCGATGCTCCCACTGCATTTTAAACATTGCTTTGAACACCCGCACAAAGTCGTCAAAAGGCTTGAGATTAGCCAAAAGTGTAAACGGCGGTTTAAAAGTCGTCCAGTTTAAGGTCTTTCTGTTTTGAGGAGGGCCGGGAGATTTTCACAGTGGAGATATATTTACGTGTGCGCTGCGCACATTATCAAGACGGGCTTAGCGGGAGAGAGATAGCCCGTCAGTTCGGGATTAGCCGGGACTGGACTTGCTTCACTAAAGTGGAGAGTGTTTCCTGCAGCTTAGGAGGCATTTATGACAGGAAGACACAAAGAGTTCACTGAATAGTTTCGGCGGGAGGCTGTTCGGCTCAGCTACTCCAGCGGACGAACCATCCGAGAAGTTGCCGATGATTTGGGAGTTGAGTTATCAAGCCTTACCCGTTGGCGCCGGGAGCAGCCCAGCCGGGACAGTAACCCCACGCCGACACAAAACGATCCGGATAAAGAACTGATCCGTCTGCGCCGCGAGAACGAAATTTTGCGGCAGGAGCGCGACCTGTAAAAAAAGGCAACCGCCCATTGACCATCAGATTATTGCGTAGCAATTACCGAGAGGTTTCTTCGCAGCGGAGACAAAGCGATGAGGTTCCGGTTCATCGCAGCGGAGAAGGCGGGTATCTCCGTGCAGCGGGCTTGCGAACTTATGGAGGTCAGCCCAAGCGGATATTATGCCGCGCTAGAGCGCCCCGTTAGCCCAAAAGTACGTACAGATATGAGGCTACTGGCACACATCCGCGCCGCTTTTGCGCAGTCCAATGAGACTTATGGTAGCCCTCGTATGGTGCATGAACTGCGCGAAGCAGGCTTCACAGTCGGCCGCCGCCCTATTGCTCGCCTCATGCGCGAAGACGGCCTGCAGGCCCGTATAAAGCGGCGGTTCAAGTGCACGACCGATAGTGCTCATTCCCATCCTGTTGCCCGCAATCATCTGGCCCGTGCATTTACGCCCGAGGCCCGAAATACATGTTGGGCGGTTGATATGAGCTATATCTGGACGAAGGAAGGTTGGCTCTATCTGGCGATTGTTATGGATCTCTATTCACGGCGGATTGTTGGCCCCCTCTCGGTGATTGCTGCGCAATCGCCTGCCGGTCAACGGGTCTGCGGGCCCGCGCATGAAGACGGCTCTTCCGCTGGAAGCGTTAAACCGTGCGATCGCCTTGCGAAGGCCGCCACCAGGACTGATGCATCATTCAGACCGCGGGGCGCAATATTGCGCTTATGAGTATCGGGACAGGCTGAACGAAATTGAAGCTGTGCCGTCAATGTCAGGTAAAGGGAATTGCTATGATAATGCTGTAGTTGAGACGTTCTTCAAAACGCTGAAATCAGAACTCGTCTGGCGCGTGACATTCCATACGCGCCAGCAAGCCCTCTCGGAAATAGGCCAATATATCGATGGCTTTTATAATCCCGTCAGACGGCACTCTGTCTGTGCATATACAAGCCCAATAAAATATGAGATCATGAATAATTAAACCCAAACACTCTCCACTTTAGTGAAGCAAGTCCAAGGCGAATAAGTCGAGCTCATCAACATAGGCATCGACAATCCGAACCGCATTATCCTCGTCTATATACTCTTCCAAACTTTCAGGAAATAACGTCGACTGGCTGCGGTCTTGACCTTGGATAAAGCGCTTCACGATACACCTCCGATTCAATCACCAGAAACATATCACAACATGGCGTTTTCACACAGCCACGGGATATAGTCACGTTTTGCCAGCGGCTTAAACCGTTCAAATACCTACATTCATTTCAGGTTTTTGTTGAACATAACTCAATCATCCAGCCATTTTAACTTTGCTAGCGGGTACCCTAGGTACCATTTGGCTCGCTCTAGGATGATGCGTGTCTTGACGATTTTTATGCCTAGGGCTTCATTGCCGCTTATTTGATCAACAATATTATTCAATGCTTGTGTATTGGAACAGCAGGTAAAGGAAATATAATCCACATCCCCCGTCACGCGTAGGCAGTCCATAAATTCGGGGATGTCAGCAATTGCGGCTTCAAAGGCCTTGCGGGATTTGGGCGTATTGGTTTCTAGTGTGAATTCAACATAGGCTAGCACATGTTCGACCATACGGTCCAAGTCTAGGTCTGTCGTGAATTTCACGAAATAACCTGCTTCTTTCAGGGCTTTCACGCGTTGAAAACAAGCGCTGTTAGAGAGTCCAACCTGCTCAGCCAAATCCTGATTTGAAATGTCCGATCTTATATGCGTTATGGATAGAATTTTTTTATTAATTGAATCCAGCTTTACCCGCTGCGTCTTCGCCATGTCATCACCTTGTTTCAATACTGTATAAATCGGATTTTGATTTCACATCAATAACGAAATTTTGCTGTGCGAGTGGACATAAGTTCAAAAACATATTTAGCTTATTATCAGATACGTTACGTTTAGAAGCGCATTGCTACAACGCTTTGCCTTGATGGGGGCTATATGGCAGAGAATATGAGTGAGTTTGCGGCAGTTGCCATTACTGATGATAAACTCGTGCCTTGGCCGCGTGTAGCCGCTGTTGCGGCAATGGTGGCATTTTCTCTACCGACCTTTATTACCGGACTGGAAGTCTCTCAAGGGCTCTCACCTATGAACGCCGTTTGGGCCTTAGTTTTGGGTTCGCTTATCATCTTACTCATTGGCGGAGTTATGGGGGCGATCGGCGCAAAAGGCCGTATGAGTTCGTATCTTCTCGTCCGTATTGCCTTTGGTGATAAAGGCGCAAGCCTAGTAAATATCGCTTTTGCGATATCTTTGCTGGGGTGGTTTGGAGTCAATATCAATTTGTTTGCGGATGCGGTATCGCGTCTGGCCTTGGACTTATTTGAACTTGAAATTCCAACGCTCGCTTTGGCTATCTTTGCCAGCATATGCATGACAGCAACAACGATTATTGGGTTTAAGGCTATCAATATTCTTGCCACGCTCATGGTGCCGATACTGGCCATAGTCACGTTTCTTTTGGCGAAATCTGCCCTTAGCACTCAAAGCCTGACAGATATTCTAGCGGCCGAGCGAGTGGAGACAATAACAACAGGGCAAGGCATATCCGCGATTGTTGGAGCAATTATTATCGGGGCAATTATCATGCCAGATATAACGCGGTTTGTGAAGCACTGGAGCGGGGCTATCTATACGGCTGTCATCGCATATCTGGTTGTGCAGTTGGCCGTCATGGGCGCAGCTGCACTAGCGGGTGCTGTGTCTGGCAAGACTGATATTTTAGACATTATGCTCGACCTCCATCTTGGCATTGGTGCATTTTTGATTGTTATTGGCAGTAGCTGGGTGCTGAATTCTCTCAATCTCTACAGCGCTATCTTGGGCACAAAAGCGACGTTCACTAAACTTAATAGCACGTGGCTTGCGATTGGATTGGGTGCTGTTGGCGTCATAGCGGCATTGATGAATTTACTCGATAACTTCATCCCATTTTTGATTTTTCTATCTGATATTTTTGTACCGGTTGCTGGCGTTATCATTGTGGATGCGCTCCTGATGCGCCGCAAAGATTACCATATAGATACGCTGACAGATAACCGCTCATTTAATTGGGCGGGGCTTACCGCTTGGGCCATAGGCGCAGGTTTTGCACTTATGATATCTCACGGCTTAATTCCAAGTCCCACTGGTATCACATCTATTGATGCAATCCTTATGGCAGGAATTACCTATACAGCCTTGGCATTGTTGAGCCGTAAAAGGAAAATGCTATGAGAATTGGTGTCGATGTTGGCGGGACGCATACGGACGCCGTTATATTGGACGGTGATATTGTTATCTCCGCAACCAAAGCCCTAACATCGGCGGACGTTGTCAGCGGCATAACCGCAGCTCTTGATACACTGCTGAAAGATGGGGCTGTGTCTCAAGATAAAATCGACACGGTTATGATTGGCACGACCCAGTTTACCAATGCCATTGTCGAGAGGCGAGAGCTTGCTCCAGTTGCGGCTATTCGGATTGGCCTGCCGTCTGGACGCGGCATGCCGCCTATGGTCGATTGGCCTGATGATATTCGGATGGCTTTAGGAGAGCATGTTTACATGATCCACGGCGGCTATCTTTATGACGGCTTTCCTGTTGCCGATATTGATGACGCTGAAGTTGAAACGGTCATTAATGACCTGATTAAAAAAGGTATCAAAAACGTGGCTATTGCTTCTGCGTTTTCGCCTATGAATGCAGATCCTGAAAAGATTATTGGCGCAAAAGTTAAAGCAGCTATTCCCGACGCTCGCATAACACTGTCATATAACTTTGGACGTCTTGGACTGATGGAACGCGAGAATGCAGCTATCCTCAACACGGCGCTTCTGCCCTTTGCGGATAAGGTCGTAAATTCATTCTTGGGCGCGCTGTCTAATCGGGGATTGAATTGCCCCGCTTTCATTAGCCAGAATGACGGCACCTTGATGAATGCTGATTTCGTGAGTGCTTATCCTGCTCTGACCTTTGCTTCCGGTCCGACAAATTCCCTACGAGGAGCTTATAAGCTAACGGGCCTTCAAGATGCGATTGTTGTCGACATTGGCGGAACAACATCGGACATAGGGGTGTTACAGGGCGGTTTCCCGCGCGAATCAAATATCATTACAGAAATTGGCGGCGTGCGAACAAACTTCCGCATGCCCGATATTATGGCGGTTGGCTTGGGTGGGGGCTCACATGTTTCAAAAGATGGCCGCAAAGTAGGCCCTCAATCTGTAGGACATAAGCTTGTCACAGAAGGATTAGTGTTTGGCGGGAATATATTGACGACCACTGACATTCTCGTGGCGAGCGGAGCGTCAAATATTGGTGATCCGAATAAAGTTTCTTCAGTTCCGCAAGCGAGCGTAAAGGCCGCGATACAAACCATGCATGATATGCTCGACCGAAATATTGAAATGATGAAACCTGGTGGCAAGGATATGCCAGTGATACTCGTCGGCGGCGGCGCGGTACTCGTCACGCAAGGTCTCAAAGCCGCGTCTAAACTCCACCGCCCTGAAAACGCAGGGGTGGCTAATGCCATTGGCGCCGCCATCGCGCAAATCGGCGGAGAATCGGAGCGTATGTTATCTTACCGCGAAACTCCGCGTGAGGAGGCCATAAAGCTTGTGACTGATGCTGCGAGAGCTCGCGCGGTAAAGGCAGGCGCTGATGCTGCATCAATCAAAGCTGTCGATATTGAAGAAACAGCTATTCCCTATATGGATGAGGGCGCGACGCGCGTCCGTGTTAAAGTCATTGGCGACCTCGCCACAGGAGGTGCGTCATGAAAACGATTGGCCTGGAACACCTTGATGATCTGGCATTGGGCTCCGTCTTTCTCGCCACGGGCGGCGGCGGGGATCCTCATGTGCCGAAACTCATCGCGCAGGAAGCTATCAAGCGATATGGCCCTGTCTCTGTTATTCACCCCAACGACCTTGCTGATGACGCTTATGTTGTGCCAATCGGTAGTGTTGGCGCGCCAACAGTTAGCTTAGAACTTTTACC
>CALCKU010000035.1 GCA_937965735.1 uncultured Caulobacterales bacterium | reverse complement strand
GAATTTATCCACGTCTTGCGCCGTACTTGTGTAACCCAGACTAATACGCAAAGCCCCTTTAGGCGCTTTACTGGCTACACCCATCGCCTGTATTGATCGGCTGACTTCGGCCTTACCAGACGAGCACGCCATACCTGTACTGACCGATACACCGTCTAAATCGAGCGCCATTAACAATGTAGATGCGGGAATGTCTTGAACCGCAAAGAAACTCGTATTGGGGAGGCGTTCTGCGCCCGCCCCGAAAATATAAAGCTCTGGCTCCATAGCGCGCAAACCCAGCTCAATCGCGTCTCGTAAAGCGCGTGTGTGATCTATGTTATCAGCGATTGTCACCGCCGCGCCAAATCCCGCTATCCCTGCCACATTCAAAGTCCCCGCACGGCGACGGCGCTCTTGCCCTCCTCCCGATAAAAGTGGATCAAACGGCGCGTCTGGGGCCACATAAAGCGCACCAATTCCCATAGGGCCGCCGATTTTATGAGCTGACACCGCCATGTAATCGGGCTGAAAAGTCATTGGCAGCTTTCCGAGCGCTTGCACCGCGTCCACAAGTATCAAGCCCCCCGCCTTATGAGTCAGGTCTGTTGCGACTTCAATATCTTGGATAACCCCTGTTTCGCTATTGGCGGCGCAAATTGAAACAAAGGGGCGCCCCTCTGCGGCGTCCCAATTCTCTAACTGTTTTTTCAACCAACCCACGTCCGTTTGACCCTGTTGATTGCAGGGAATGCGCGTGACCTTTACTTGAGTTCGTTCTGCCGCCAAATAGGTGGCAGGATGATCCATTTCTGAAATCAGTAAATGCTGGCAACCCGCATTTACTGCGGAATGTATCGCCGTATTATCTGCCTCCGTTCCACTCGCGGTGAAAATAATATCTTGCGCACATACCCCCATAGACAAGCCCAAGGCTTCCCGCGCATTTGCGACTAATGACTGTGCCGCGCGCCCGTCAGTATGCGGGGCCGAAGCATTGCCATGAACCGTCATGGCATGCGATACAGCTTCAATCACTTCAGCGCGTGTGGGCGAGGTCGCATTATGATCGAGGTAAACGCGCATCATTCGGTCGCCTCTAGGACGGGTGTCTCTAATCCAGACATTTGTGATGCAGAAGTTTGAGGCGCGAATGCCGCAAATGCAGAATCTGTGACATGCCCGACAACACTCCCTGCAACACTCCCTCCAACACTTGGCGCCTCTGGAATTGGCAAACGGCCTTCAACCACGTCAAGGACCGTGATAGAGGCTAAAAAACTACCTATGTGTTTTTCTAATGCGCCCCAAAGATTATGCGTTAAACAGCGGTCTGCAAGCCCCGTACAAGCGCGCTTTGCCTCTGGCGTACAGCCATGGGCTTTTATATCTTCATTGACGGCTTGGATAATATGATCAAGCGTCAATGTCTGAGCGGGTTCAGACAAAACATAGCCACCTTTTGCCCCGCGCTGACTTTTAACCAACCCCGCTTTACGAATTTTTGCAAAGAGTTGCTCTAGATATGACAACGAAATACCTTGGCGCATAGAAATATCAGACAAAGAGACGACTTCACCCTCACCTTGCGCTGCCATATCGGCAATAGCCATCACGGCGTATCGACCTTTTGCTGTCAGTTTCACTAAATCGCCTTATCTTTACGAGAATAAACTCAAAGTTAATGTTTTCACTCGCTTTTTTGCAAACCACTTGTTATGAGCCGCGTGAAAATCAAAACATCCGTTGGGATTTATGTATTCCGACTAAAATAGTCAAGATTAAGTTCGCGTAAAATCGCGGCCATATGTGAATAATATGTGTGAATAAAAAAGGGTTATTATGCCAGAGGTTATTTTTGCCGGCCCAGAGGGCCGTCTTGAAGGTCGTTATCATCCATCACAAGATCCAGCAGCGCCTTGCGCCCTTATCTTGTCACCACACCCAAAGGCGGGTGGGCATATGGATCACCGCATCCCCGTTGCAATGTATGAGAGCTATAAACGCCGCGGATTTTCTGTCCTACGATTTAACTTTCGCGGCATAGGGCGGTCTGTCGGAACCTATGATAACGGATCCGGTGAATTACAAGACGCAGCCTACGCGCTTGATTGGATGCAAAGTTTTAATCAAAATGCTCCTTTTAGCTGGGTTTCAGGATATTCTTTTGGCGCTTGGATTGGCATGCAACTCTTAATGCGGCGTCCTGAAGTGGCTGGCTTCATTTCTATGTCTTTACCAACCAACACCTATGACTTTGCATTCCTTGCGCCGTGTCCTGCGTCTGGACTCGTAACATATGGCTCGAATGACACACTTGTTCCCGCAGATGATGTTGACCGCGTTGTTGAGAAAATACGTGTCCAAAAAGGCACTCAAATTTCAACGTATAGAGTTGAAGGCGCTGATCATTTTTACACCAACCATCTTGATCAAGCGATGGACGTGATTGAACATTATCTCGACGAACATTTAGACCCGCGCTATTGCCCACCTAGAGAGCCAAAGCTTTTGGAGGGATAAAAGCAACATAGCGTTTCCCCGAATCGCATAGCTGAATTGCATTGTCTCTTTTCAATTTTTCAAATTCGAGGCAATGCAATCCTTCCGCCTGTCAATGGACGCGGCACACCTGTTGTTAGCGGGAAAGAGATGGGTAAGCTTTTGAGCGTTCTAACCGCCAGATATGCAAAAGCTTGCGCTTCAATCGCGTCTGAATCCCACCCCATATCTTCAGCCGTTTTAACCGCAACTCCCAGATGTTCAGCTAACAACCACCGAATCGCTTTGTTATGTCGTCCACCGCCGCACAGAATCACGGCGTCTAGCCTATTGTGGCCTTTCAATATTTGTTCCTGCATTTGAGCCAGCGTTAGTGCAACTGAATGCACGGAAAAAGCCGCTAAACTCGCGGCCCCATCTTCAAGGCTGAGGCCTTTCAAATCTGGTAGAACATCGAAATCATAGCGGTCTGCCGAACGCGGCACAGGGCGCGTGAAGAAATGCCGCTTGAGCCATTGATCGATCACCGTAAACTTAGGAATTCCTGCAAGGCTATAATGGCCGCCTTTGTCATAATCCCCAACACCATGATATGATATCCATTGGTCCAAAGGCCCGTTGGCTGGCCCCGTATCAGACGCGATAAGCGGAGCCGCGTCACCCGCGCCGGTACAAATAAGTGAGACATTGCCGACACCGCCAAAATTTAACACTGCCGTAACACCCGGTAAAACTCCAAACTCCACGAGCGCTTTGTGATAAATTGGTGCCAAGGGCGCGCCTTGCCCCCCCGCTTGCACATCGGCTTGTCTGAAATCATAAGCGACAGCGACACCCGTCGCGTTCGCCAGTTTTTGTCCGTTACCGAGCTGTAAAGTCTGTCCTCTTCGGGTCGGGCTTGCTGGATGATGCAAGACGGTTTGTCCATGCAGTCCGATAATATCTAAGCGTGACGCCCAATCAGGCGCTTGGGCGCAAAGGGATTTTACCGCGTCTAAATGGGTCTCGTGAATGATGGTTTCGACTTCGGCAAAACTATTCGGCGAAGCGCCTGAAAATTGCCAGCGTAAAGCCGCTTGTGTCGCAGACTCTAAAGCGCGCTTATGACGACTCGAATAGGGCTTTAAAATCCGAGGTCCAAACTGAATAATGTGTTCGCCGTCCGTTTTCAAAAACGCAGCGTCAACGCCGTCAAGCGAGGTCCCTGACATGAGGCCAAGCGCAATCTTTGAATCTGTTTTCAGCATAAAACTCTTTCCCAAAAGCACCAATTCCGAGGCTTGTCTGTTTTAAACCTATGACTTTAAACATAAAGCGCTTAAACTTTGACATAAATTTCCGGTTTGATAAAAGCGCAAATTCAAAAACCGTATAGACAGGCCAAATTCATGTCGACTTACACTTCCGAGCTAATGAAAACTCTGACTGAGCGCGGATATTTGTATCAATGCACGGATGAAAACGGGCTGGACACATTGGCCTCTAAAGGTTCAGTCACAGGCTATATCGGTTTTGATTGCACAGCGCCGAGCCTTCATGTTGGGTCGCTCGTACAAATTATGATGTTACGCCATTTGCAGAAATCGGGTGGACGTCCCATTGTATTATTGGGCGGCGGCACAACGAAAATCGGCGATCCCTCTGATAAAGACAAATCCCGCCCGATCTTAACACCAGAACGCATTGAACAAAACAAACAAGGGATTAAGCAGGTCTTTGCGAAGTTTCTAGACTTTGACGGGCCGAATGCGGCGATTATGGTTGATAATGATGATTGGCTTGGCAATCTCGGCTATATTGATTTTTTACGTGAAGTTGGGAAATTATTTACGGTCAATCGTATGATTACAATGGAAACGGTCAAAAGACGTTTGGAAAACGAACAACCCATGACCTTCCTTGAATTTAACTACCCGCTTTTACAAAGTTATGATTTTGTTGAACTCAATCGCCGCTATGACTGCGTCCTACAATTGGGTGGCTCTGATCAATGGGGCAATATTGTCACCGGCGTTGACTTGACGCGGCGAATGGAGGGCAAAGACGTTTACGGGTTTACAACGCCTCTCATTACAACCGCCTCTGGCGGTAAAATGGGAAAAACGGCAGACGGCGCGATGTGGCTGAATGCAGAGGCTTCCATAAGTGACGCCCATTTTAAATCCGCTTATGATTACTGGCAATTCTGGCGAAACACAGATGACGCTGATGTTGGCCGTTTCATGCGCCTCTTTACAGAGCTGAGTTTGGAAGAAATCGCAAAGCTTGAAGCCCTTGAAGGCGCGGACATTAATAAAGCTAAAATCCGCTTGGCTAATGCGGCAACGGAATTACTACACGGCGCACAAGCGGCAAAGCATGCTCAAGAGACCGCCAAGACGACTTTTGAACACGGCGGTAGCGCCGCAGGCCTGCCAACTTTCGAAGCTAATATTGACGGTCTTTTGATTGTTGACGCTGTTATCTTAGCTGGATTGGCGGCGTCTAAAGGCGAAGTGCGGCGTCACATCAAAGGCGGCGCACTAAAACTCAATGATGCAAAAGTCGAAAATCATGAAGTTCACCTTAAACCATCCGACCTAAACCCAGACGGTGTGATTAAACTTTCTGTTGGCAAAAAACGACACGCGCTCATTAAAGCAATTGCGCGTTAAGCATACGCAATCCGCATCAGATAATAGGCAGAAAAGCCCAATTTCGAGCCCTGAATTAACCTGAAAGCTATAAACGCGTATAAAAGAGAACGCGTCCTATTCTTTATCCTTAGGCCTATCACCTTCATTAGAACTCGGAGTAGGCATTTCAATATCACGGCGTTTGACATCAAAAATACGTCTTAAAAACCCGGGTGTCAAAGCGGAGAGCGGGTTAACCGCGATTTGAGATTTCTTCATCGTGCCTTTGATCGTATAATTTAAAGCAAAAACACCTTCTCCTTTTTTACCGACGAATAGATCACCAAGGATTGGAATATCCCCCAAAACGGAATTGGCCGTATAGGCTGGCACTAGAACACCATCTAAATCCAATGTCTCATCCAAGAAATTGATTTCCCCGCTACCCGTTAGACCTAATGCAGGGCCTGAAGCCCGTGCATCTCTTATACTTAAATTTCCGTCCTCCCACCCAAAAGGAATATTTAGGGTTTTAAAGCTGAGCCCCGTACCGCCGAGTAAATCGGTTAGGCCTTGTAAGGACGCCACGGATAAAAGCTGCGCAAGGATTGGAGCTTCGATCAAATTGAAGTCATCAACATTAACGGTTCCGCGCACCATACCCTTTACACCAACATCTGGTAATTCGGCATCAATGGACAAGATGCCGCCTGAAATATTGCTCATGTCGAGAAAGGCAAAAACAACATCAGCCGCATTAGGGGCCATTATCTTGGCTTTACGCCCGCCCTCTTCTGTATCGGGCATAAGGCTTGCCGAAAACGGGCCTGTGCGAGTTTGCCCTGTAATCTCAGCCCATTCAACGCCAATCCCACGGTTTAAAAAATCCAAGGTGGCATTTTTTAAAACATAAGACGGATTTAAAATTAGGGTCTCAATTTGCGTTTTTATGTTGACGGGGACTTTAAATTCAGACGGCGCGCCCGAGATCATAGATTGCGTAAACGGTGAAATATCAAGGCTTTTACCAGAAATTTGTACATTCAAAGCATCGCCCTGTTCATTTGGAACTGCGTTTAGTTTACCATCCAATACACCCTCAACTAAAATTTCTGGAATATCTAAATTCACTAATTTAAAATCAGAGGTGAAGCCAATATTGGCAACCGCGTTAAGACCAGGAGCTTTCATATTTATACGCTCAAATGACAGACTGCCGTCTTCAGCGCGCTTTAACATGCCTTTCATCAAGGCAGGTTCACCAACAGACTTCCCCCATAAGCCGCCAAAACTCAATTCGGACGCTGTTAAATCTGCTTTGATACTCGCTTGCGTTATATTCACACCCGTACCAGTTGCCATCGCCTCTATGTTTAAAAAACCGCCAAAATAGGCGCGCAACCCAAGGCCAAATCGGTCCAAATCAGACTGCGTCATTGGACCTTTCAAAGTATATTGGGTCGGTGTCGCGCCTTCATCAAATGTTTCACGCATAGTCATATCTGTCCGCCACGGCCCCAAAAAGACAGGGCCAGAGACAGACATACCCTGCTTGTTAACCTGTAAACGGACATCGCCCTGTGTGATTTTGTGCGGGCCAAAGCCAAATGGCCCGCCAACCCCAGAGAACTCTCCGACACCTGAATAAGTAATCTTGCTTCTGTCAAAATTAACTAATAAAGGGCGCGTAATTTTCAGATTAACAGACCCTTTGCCAACAAAATCCATAGGATTAACACCGTACTGACTTGCAAACCGAAAGGGCGGCTGATCGATTAAGGCGAGCATATCAGACGCATCACCCGACGCGTCCAAATCAATTTTCAACAATCCACCCTTTGGAAAAAGTTGTGGGAAATCGACTTGCCCTCTTGTGATAATCAAATCACCAACCTGCCCGCCCGTTGTTTGGAATTGCGCTTTATTGCCACGCATCCAACCCGAACCAACGGCCCTCGTATACGGCGTCATCGTTGAAATATACCGTATATCAGCCTTGGGTATATCAAAGGTCATTTCCAAATTTTCATCCCCTAAAGGCGCACCCTGAAAATGCTCTTGAGTGAGATCAAGAGCGGCCTTTAAATTCGTAACTTGGGCATTTGAAACCGATCTTTTAATCCAGTCCCGTGCGCCTTTTGCAAATTTAAGAGGCCAAAGACGGATGAGGTCTTTTTCCGACAAGCTCCCCTTAATCGCCAAAGAAATTTTACTGGCTTCTATAGGGGTGTCTTGACCGCCAAACTTTGCATACATATCTAAAGCTAGGACAAAATCCCCAAAATCAAATTCTGTTTCCTTTAAAACCAATTCTTTTTCGCTCGGTGTGAATAAGGCGCTAGATTTGACCTTATCAAATTTAAACGCCGACTCGAAAACATCGGCACCGTCTATTCGAACATTTTCCAAATCAATTGAGATTGGGATACCGACCTCGGAAAGACCCCGTTTCCCATTAAAAACAGACTCGAGTACCACCCGACCTTGCCCGCTATAATTTTGAGTGGCTATATCAATATCATTGATTTCAATAGAGTTGTTTACGTGATCATAACGGGTCGTCATCCCGAAATTCTGAACGGTCTCATTAACACCGCGTGCCTTTATCTGACCCGCCCCAGCATCAAGCTTTAACGTGGCGGTTTTTAAACCGCTCTCACGTCCCGTCATCACCATCATACTCGCTGTTATCGGTAGATCATAATCCTGTAATACAGTAAATGCCCCCCGTGCAGGCGCATAATGTGACGGATTTAAGTTTTCAAACGCTAAGCTAAAATCGAAATCACGCATATCCATTTGCGTTTCAAACATAAGCTTTATTGGAACAAGGGTTTGAGGGTCCTGCAAAAGCATGTTTTGCATTTCAAGCGATTCATCCGTTTCTGTAGAGGCGCGCTTGTTCAGTTCTGCCTCTAGGCTTGATTGAATAACAGGCCCTGTTTTCCTGTAAATAATTTTTGTATTTACAAGTGTCAATTCAACGCCGTCACGCTTATCAACGATAAACGCCCGGCCGTTTATGAGATCAAAAGCATTTAAATCTTTGGGAAAAAGAATATTGGGAGGTCGCCCCAAAAAGCGTGTTTTTTCAACTTGCCTTTTTTGCGATGAGCCCGTCCAAACAGGCCCAAAGGATCCAACATGTTCGGGCGCGCCCAACCCCATCACCATTTTACCGTTTTTATTACGAACCCATGAAACCATCCCCCCGTCAATTGAGAGACGCGTAGCTTTCAATCGACCCAATATAGCGGCACGAACGCCCACTTCTGACTGAAACCGTTTGATCCGTTCAATTTCTTGCCCGTCTTTTCCTTGAATTGAAATATTGCGTGCTGAAAATAAAATTCGATTTTCCGCCGCTTTCCAATCCAAAGTCAAAGACCCGATTTTAGCGCCATGCCCATTGAAAGCTTCTGAAAACCAAATCTCAGCATTCCGTCCTAAAAACGAAACATCAACTTCATCCTGAGTCACCACATAATTAATGGCGTAAAACCAAAGAAATATAACCCCCAATAAGCTTGTGATCATCTCGATTGAAAGCCTTAAGAGACGATATCCGATCATGCGTCCCATTTTTGGGGAAAATTTTTGAATACGCATCAAAATAGAAGATAAAAATGATGGCACAGACAGCGATGTATTTTTATTAGTATTATGCGTCTTGTTATCTGATGTCACTTCCGTCATTAATACTGCTTAAACCCTTGCTTTTTAAATGGCCCTATAGCGATACCGCGTCTCGCTTAGAAAGGAAACGTGCTATGTCAAACTTAAACATTGGGGACATCGCCCCTGACTTTACACTCTCGATCAATGGCGGCACAGCCGTCACACGCGCTGACTATGAAGGGAAGATGCTTATACTTTATTTCTATCCCAAAGATGACACACCAGGATGCACAAAAGAAGCGATTGGATTTAGCACGCATCAAGCAGAGTTCACAGCCCTTGGAGCCGATATTCTAGGTGTATCAAGAGATACAGTGCAAAAGCATGAAAAATTTATTGGCAAGCATGACTTAACCGTAAACCTAGGCGCGGATGAAGACGGAAAGGTCACTGAAAATTACGGCGTCTGGGTTGAAAAAAACATGTACGGCAAAACTTATATGGGTATTGAACGCGCAACGTTTTTAATCGGAAAAGACGGTAAAATTCTTGAGATATGGAGAAAAGTACGGGTTAAAAACCATATTGAGACTGTGCTCCAAGCGGTCAAAGACCACGCTTAATATTGCGTGGTATAATGCGTATGCTCGCACTCCGTAATACTCAAAACGATGCTCAGGCTGTCTTAACCGCCAAAACCGTGGAAGCAAAGATATTGGCGGCTGAAAATTTAGCCCAAAATTGGGCTAAATACCAGGCAGACCAGTGTCCAAACTCTGCAAGTCAAATACAAGCTCAAGCGCAAATTCAAGCGCAAGACTCAAATCAACATCCTCTGAACACAACCCCGTCCGAGCCCCAAAGCCTCCAACTTATGGATAGACCCAATCGCCCAGATAAACCAATCCTGATTTCGCCTCGGGATATTCCCCGTAGAGGCCTCGGAAAAATTGAAGGGCGTATAAGCCTTTTACATGCTGTAGCTCATATTGAATTCAATGCGATTGATCTGGCCGCCGACATGATTTGCAGATTTTCAAATGACCCGCTTCTGGAACCGAATCAAAAACAGGCCTTCCTGTCAGACTGGATCTCTGTCTGCGCGGATGAAGCCCGTCATTTCACTTTAATTAATGAACGTCTAAATACACTTGGGGCGACTTACGGCGACCATCCCGCCCATGACGGCCTTTGGGAAGCGGCTCTTTCGACACGCACGAACCTTCTGGCTAGACTTGTCATTGCGCCTATGGTTTTAGAGGCAAGAGGACTAGACGTAACCCCTTCTATGATACATAAGCTTAATAACGTCAAAGACACTGAAAGCGCGAAAATATTGCAAATCATCTATGACGATGAAATCGGACATGTTGCTATCGGATCGAAATGGTTTCACTTATTATGCGATAAAACGGGAAAAGACCCAGAAATTATGTTTCAAAACCTTGTAAAAAAACACTTTTTAGGGCGGTTAAAACCGCCATTTAACATTGAAGCTCGCTTAAAAGCGGGCCTCCCAACACAATTTTACACCTCCTTAGTGTAATATTATAAAAATGGTTTGTTTCTTGCATTTTTATTTCTTTAATCCTTATAATTTACTTGAAACTTCAACATTTATTTAGTCCTATGAGTAAAAAAGAAATAATGGGTACATCGACAATGATCAGGGACATTTTCGAAGAAAATCAAAAGCGACTTCTTCAAACTTTTCCAGAAAGACAGCTCTATCTTCGCTCTGGTGGGGAGGTGAAGTATTATGTCTTAGGCACGAAGTTTCAAATGGCCGTCTTTGGTATTTTAACTTTCTTGGCGGCTTGGTGCCTGTTTACGATGATAAACATGTTTTTGGGCAATTATATATTGCGACCCAAAACAAAAGAAGTTGAATTGGTAAAAGCACAATATGAGCGCCTACTCGAAGATTCGCGCGCCAAAGAGGCCAATGCTCGCCTTATGCTCGATCGACAACGCGAAACTTTTGACGAAGTTGCAAAAAACCTCGAAGAAAAACATGAAACCATTTCGAAAATTTTGAAAAATGGTTCTGTTAATGTTGATACGAAACCCCTTCCCTCTACCGAATATGCTCAATCGCAACTCGTTATGGCCCCTGGAATTCGCGATGCTATCCCGCGCAAAGCCAGACAAACTATTTTGAAAAAAGCGAGCTATGTTAATGGATTGGAACGGAGTGGTTCACTCAGAAACATTGCGGACAATCAAGATGTTATCCTAGCGGCGGCTGAATTAAGCACGCTGGACCGCATACAAGAGAACCGCGCCATTATCGAGGCGACCGAATTAAGTGTTCAAACAGTCTTGAAAGAAAACGGCTTTGGCAAAGGCGGTTTGTTTGTTGATTTAAACGAAAACAAAAAAGAAAGTCTAACCGATCCGTTCTGCAATAGAATTTTTAGTATCCAAGCCCGTATTGCAGAAGCTCAAGCCTTAGATGACGCTATCGAGTCTATGCCATTGGGCCGTCCCATTGCAGTCAATCATTACCGTACGAGTAGTTACGGCACACGCAAAGACCCGTTCACAAAGCGCCCAACTTTCCACGAAGGCATTGATTTCGGCTCTTATCGCTCTGCTCCAATTCTTGCCACAGCCGCAGGTACCGTAAAGTTTTCTGGCCGTCGCGGCGGGTATGGACGAATGGTTGAAATCGACCATGGACATGGATTTGTAACACGCTATGCGCATCTGGAAAAAACATTTGTAAAGCGAGGCCAATCTGTTGCAAAAGGCGATAAAGTTGGTGGGATGGGCTCAACAGGACGCAGTACCTCCACTCACTTGCATTATGAAATCCACTTTCAAGGTCGCGTATATGACCCTGAGAAATTTTTAAAGGCAGGCACATATGTTCGGTAAAACGACCACACAACCGACTCCGACAAGTTCAGATACTCAGTCAAAAAAACCAACCACGCGCAATATGAGTGCGGGCCCTTCCATACTGGGTCGTGATCTTGTGATTACGGGCGACATTAAGACTGATGGCGACATCCAGATTGATGGTAGACTTGAAGGTAATATTCACGCTGAAAACCTTACCATTGGTGAGCATGGCGCGATTAATGGCAAAATCAGCGCCGGAACCGTTCATGTTCGCGGTAAAGTCACAGGTAAGATAGACGCGACAATCGTTGAACTTGCTGAAACGGCCAATGTTCAAGCCGATTTAGTGCAAGATCAATTGACGATTGCCAATGGTGCCTATTTTGACGGGAAATGTTCACGTAAGTCGAGCATGCCTTCAAGCGGGTCCAGTAAGTCGTCGAGCACGGCGAAACTTGCAACCACTTAAATCATATAGATATTTTAGTTTTGAAAAGCAGCCA
The DNA here is from genome assembly GCA_937965735.1 of uncultured Caulobacterales bacterium. GTDB lineage: Bacteria > Pseudomonadota > Alphaproteobacteria > Caulobacterales > Maricaulaceae > CALCKU01. Next base: position 15,227 of record CALCKU010000035.1, on the reverse strand, counting down.
TTGGCTGCTTTTTTGTCTTAAAGGCTCAAATCAAAGAGTATAATGCGCCATTACACCGCCTCATCTGAAGCGACTCTAGCCGATAATGCCGCCGCCATAAACATATCCAGCTTGCCATCTAAAACTGCCCCAGTATCCGAAGTTTCGACATGAGTGCGTAAATCTTTGACCATTTGATAAGGCTGTAAAACATACGAGCGGATTTGATGCCCCCAGCCAATGTCTGATTTAGAATCTGCTTCCGCTTGGGCGGCCTCTTCGCGCTTTTGTAGCTCCAGCTCATATAGCCGCGCCCGTAACATATCCCACGCTTGAGACCTGTTTTTATGTTGAGAACGATCATTCTGGCACTGTACTACAACGCCCGTTGGCATGTGGGTGATACGCACCGCACTATCCGTCTTATTGATATGCTGCCCCCCCGCGCCAGAGGCTCGGTAGGTATCCACCCGACAATCGGATTCATTGATTTCAACGTCGATTGTATCGTCAATTTGAGGGAAAACCCAAACGCTCGAAAAACTCGTATGACGGCGAGCGCTTGAATCGTAAGGGGAAATTCGAACCAATCGATGCACACCCGATTCTGTCTTCATCCACCCATAGGCATTCTCACCTTTGATTTTAATCGTCGCAGATTTAATACCCGCCTCATCACCCGATTGTTCTTCTATAAACTCGACTTTAAACCCGCGGCTTGACGCCCAACGCGTATACATTCGCAAAAGCATTTCCGCCCAATCTTGCGCCTCCGTACCGCCAGCACCAGAATGAATTTCAACGAAACAATCATTGCCGTCAACTTCCCCCGATAACAAGGCTTGTATCTCGGCAGTACCCGCTTTTTCTTTTAAATCTTCAAATCCTGTGACAGCTTCTGTTAGTAATTCGCTATCTGCTTCCATCTCGGCCAGTTCCGCCAATTCGGTGCAATAAGACAGCTCACTCTCTAGCGCGCTAATCGCCTCAAACGCATTTTCAAGCCGACTGCGCTCTCTCATTAAAGCCTGAGCGTTTACAGGGTCATTCCAAAAATCTGGGTTTTCTGACAACGCGTTTAGTTCAGCCAGCCTTTTCTCAGAAGTCTTCCAGTCAAAGACGCCTCCTTAGCAGACGAATGGACTGCTCTATATCTTGTTTTGAACTCTCAAAATCAGCACGCATAATTTTCCAATTTCAACTTATGTAAAGGCAAAGAAAAGTCGCCAAAAAGACTAATAAATCCCGTCATCAAGGTCTATTTCTTTTTCTTTTGATTCAGGCTCTAGCGGTGAAGGCTTAGGCGGTACAGAATTAGGCAAGGGCAGCTGAGGCGCTGAAGTCTCCCTTGATTGAGACTCGTCATCCGTGCCAATATCACGTTCGATCCCGCCACTTTCTACGTCCTTAAGCTCAACATCATTACGCTCAACCTTACCCCCTGCATCATCCTCTTCATCCGCCTTGCTCACTTCCCGAGCAGGATTTGACGTCGTATCAGGCGCATTTGACGGGCCTGTATCTAATCGGCGCTTACGCTCTTCACCTATAGACGGTGATTGGGCCCTGTCTGAATCCGTTGGGGTTTCGGACTTTGCCTCTTCCTCTGTCGGCGTGGCAACATTCTGGTTAGCAATATTCGTTGTTTTATTAGAAACAGGTTGATCTAAGTCACTTTCAGATTCTGTATCAATATCGGCGTCATCCGTACCACGCCCCGCATTCTCTAACGCCGCTTCCATTTCCGCTTCGACCGATTTTTCGAAATCAAAACCTCCGCCGCCAAAGAATGTATCAGACCCGCCGCCAATTCGGATTGTCGATTTAAGCTCGCCAAGGCGCGGCTCCGTTCCAGGACGAAAGGCTTCTAGGATAAAATCAGGCGCCCCAATATATGACGGCTCACCTGTTTCGCGGTTAACGGGCGAAAGGGTCACATTTTCAGGAATACGGAACGGTACAAAATCTTGGCCTTTTAACGCGTCTTTCATAAAATCTCTGAAAATTGGTGCCGCCGCAGAAGAACCCGATTCTTTCGCCCCTAATGTTTTAGGATTGTCAAAACCGACATAAACGCCCGCGACAAGGTCTGGAGAAAAGCCGACGAACCAAGCATCAATTGAATTATTGGTTGTACCCGTTTTTCCGCCCAAAGGCCGTCCAACAGACTTAATAGACCGGCCCGTCCCGTTATCAACAACGCCCTTTAACATAAAGGTCATTTGATAAGCTGTGATCGGATCAATAACCGCTTCACGTTCATCGGGTAATTCGGGCGGCGGAGCCCCCGTCCATGTATCAACACGGCACACTTCGCATAGTTTATCACCATGCACATAGATCGTCTGACCTTTTCCGTCTTGAACACGGTCAAGGATTGTCGGCGTCACTTTTTTACCGCCATTAACTAACATGGAATAGGCATTACTTATGCGGAGCAAAGTCGTCTCCCCGGCTCCTAGCGCCCAAGCGAGTTCGGGTTTAACCGTGTCGTAAATACCAAAATCACGCCCATAACGCGATATAGGTGCCATACCAATATCATTGGCCAAACGCACCGTCATAGCATTCCGAGACTTCTCAAGCCCCAAGCGCAATGTGCTTAAACCATACCAGCGTCCAGCGGCATAATTGGTCGGTTTATAAAACTTCTCGCAAGCCTCATCTTGGCCTTCCAAAGCATCGGGATCGACAGCTGGAGTCGGACGTAAATTTGGTTGACCCTCGGCATTATATTCAGGCACTTCATCAGGGCAGTCAGAATCAGAACGCGCAATGACAAAGGGAGCGTCTAAAACTTGGCTCGACGGCGTATACCCTTGGTCCAATGCCGCGGCATAAACGAATGGTTTAAAGGCGGAACCGGGTTGTCGATAAGCTTGAGTCGCGCGGTTAAATTGGCTTTGATCAAAACTATACCCGCCCACGAGAGCCAAGACACGGCCCGTATGCGGATCCATCGCCATCAAAGCTCCGTTTACTTCGGGGATTTGACGCAGGTTAAACTCTGTCTTATCCTTTGATTGAGGCTTAGCCTGCACAAGGATAATGTCCCCACTTTTGACGACATCCGTTATAATTTCAGGCTTATCGCCATAACGTCCCTCTGGCAAAGCAGGCGCAGCCCAATCAATATCGGCTATATTCAAAGTACCCGAGGTCGGAAGCGCCGTTTCGGCCACTAAATCAGCATCTTCACCGTCTTGCACAGGCAAAATATCTTCATCAGGCGCAAACCCCAATTTAGCCACTTTATCATTGGTCTCCAAGACTAGCGCCACGCGCCAATCCCCAATATCTTTTGGGGCTTCAAAGTTTCCAAGCTTGGTTTTCCAATCATCAAAATTTTCAATACGCCCAATGGCCCCGCGATAGCCATGTCGACGATCATACATTTCTAATCCTCGGCGCAGAGCTCGACGCGCCGATAATTGCATTTTCGTGTCCAATGTCGTTCGAATGGAGAGCCCCCCAGAATAAAGCTCATCTTCTCCGTACATTGAAAAAATCTGTTTACGGGCTTCTTCGACAAAATATTCAGCCGCCAAATATTCATCCCCGACAAGTCGTTCGGACAATTCCAAAGGCTCATTAGCCGCCTCATCAGCCGCCTCTTGCGTGATATATCCATCCTCAACCATTCGTGAGAGCACGTAATTACGACGACTAATTGCGCGTGCTTTTTTTGCGGGAACATCAAGACGATAATTATTCGGCCCCTTAGCCAAAAGCGCAAAATAAGTTTGCTGTGAAAGTGTTAAGGCTTCCATTGGTTTCGCGAAATATCGCAAAGACGCCGCCGCAACACCGTAAGCGCGCCGTCCAAAATAAATTTCATTCAGGTAAAGCTCTAGGATGTGATCTTTATCCATCGCCTTTTCGATCCGTCGCGCAATTACAATTTCACGAATTTTACGGTCAATATTCCGTTCATTTCCAACTAGAAAATTCTTTGCCACTTGTTGTGTCAGCGTTGACCCGCCCTCTAGGCGTTCATTTCTTAAAACATGTCCAATATTGGCCACCATGGCGCGCGTAAACCCGCGTAGATCAAAACCATTATGCTCATAAAACCGCTGATCTTCGGCGGAGACAAAAGCATATTGCAAAGTCTTAGGAATGGATTCAATTGGAACGAAGACACGCGCTTCTTTTGAATATTCGGTAATCAACTTCCCGTCACCTGCATGCACTCGGGTCATAACAGGCGGTTTATATTCCGCTAAAACTTCAACGCTCGGCAAATCCTTTGTCGCTCGGATGACGTATATGGCGGCGAAAATAACAAAAAACACGGCCAAAACCAAGCCAATGATAACACCCCATTTCAAGAACGTTAGCCATTTGCGGACACTACGCTTTTCAGACACTTGTTCCATATCATTCCTGTAAATCTCAATACGCTTCAACGTGAACATTCAGCCAAATGCGAAACGCTCGCAGAGACTAAATCTTACACACTGTGTGCTATGTCAGTTTGGCATAAGTTTCTAGACTATAAGCTATTTTTGACAGTTATTGGTCTGTGTATACTCAAAATATTGTCAGCAATAGGGCAAAAACCAGATGAACCGTATAAATCAGAGATCCAGTTTTATGAAAGCGGCCATATTCACGCCACTATATTTTGGCTGACATATTCAAGCTGGTATTACCAGACAAACGCAAGCTGGCCGTATTGCTTCCGTGCTTTGAATGTGTGTGAGCGACTTAAGGCATATTTTCAAAGTAAATATCTATCGCGCGGTGGACGGATTTCAGAATTTTGGCTCTATGCCGAGCGTTTTTAAGCAGTTTCTCATCCTGTGGATTGGATAAAAAACCAAGCTCTAGTAAAATAGCGGGCACATCTGGGGCCAAAAGTACAAAATACCCGGCCTTACGATGTGAGTTTCCAATCAAGTGAGTCGCGCCCGAAAGCTCTTTAAGTAGAATATCAGCAAAAGCATCGGATTGGGTTGCCGTGCTTCTCTGCGCCAAATCCACCAATATATCCCCGACTGAATTCGATTGCGCCCCAAGATCGACATCCATAATCCAATTTTGAGTAGAAACAATTTTTCTTGAACGATTCTTGGCTCTGTCTGCCAATGTATAAACAGATGCGCCGCGGGCCTCGCGACCTTTTGTAGAATCGGCATGAATAGAGATAAACAAATCTGCCCCCCCTGCCCGTGCAATTCTAAGACGCTCTGCATGTTCGATATATATGTCCGATGACCGTGTTAAGATGACCTCATACCGTCCTGAATTTAACAGGCGTTTTTGCAGCTCAAGCGAGGCTTTAAACGTAATATCTTTCTCGCGTGTTTTTTTAACACCAATTGCACCAGGATCACGCCCGCCATGGCCAGGGTCAATAACAATAACGGGGCGTTTTTTACTAATTTTCCTATTTGCATTTGACGCGGGATTATAGGAGTCAGACTGACTTGATTGGATTTTTTGTAGCGATAGACGTGCTGGCGACTTTACCCTTGGGAACGGCGTTGAGGCTTTAAAATATCTTGGCTTTATTTGTGTTGCTTGCACAGATTTTGTGGGTGGCTCAGTCGCGGGGACAGAAAATGTCCTGTCTTTAACAGACACAGTTTCGGACACTTTCAACCGAGGGGTCGGCAAGCCATTCCTCGCAAAGCTAGGTTTCTTTACTATTTTTTTTATCCTGTGTGGCGCAAGGCGTGCACAAGGTATAGGTGTGCAGGTCAATATCTGCGTATTTTCTGAGCTCTCTCTTTCTGAACTCTGTAGTGCCGCATTCTGTAACGTCATGCTCTGTAGAGCGTTTCCCTCAATCGTGAAAACAAAATCCGCCTCAACCGATGGATCGGCAGGCACGTAACGCGCATTCGGCTCAAGATCAAAAACGAACCGAATACCCGAAGAACCGCGAACGGCGTAGCGAATAGACCGAATATGACCTCCGCCGTCTAAAACAGTTTGCCCCGCAGGTCCGGGCTTACCCTTTAAATCGGTTGTAGTGGATTTAAAATCGACGACGATTCGTGGCACCGCCCCGTCTAACATAAAAGCTTTAGGGGGCGTGCCGCCCAAATCTGTATCACGCGCCCCTTTGAACCGAATGCGCGTCTGGTTGTTTGACACCTTAATATCAAGCGCTGAAATCGTTTGGAGCCCAGAGATTGTTTGGAACCTTGTAAAGGTCTGCCAAGTTGTAAAAGTTTGCCCAGCTGTAAAAGTTTGCCCAGCTGTAAAATTTTGAATGGGTGATAGGAAACGGGCATTCGGCTGAGCATGCGCTAAAGGTGTAGAAAAACAGATCACGCATGCATAAAAACAAGCCCATAGATACAGATAGGCCTTTTTATACATTGAACCCTCACCTTCGCGTTCTTGAACCCCGAAAAACAGGATTAACACAGTATTTATGAACTGATTTTTGTTGATAATGTGTTACCCATCCTCAACTCTTAACCAGAATATAAAAAGAAATCGCTTTCTGTTTCTGTAAAAATAAGGCATTAAGTATTTTTAAGTGATCAATTAGGTGAGTCTATAACTTATCTATACTCGCAATAGGCGATTATCACTCTACACGGTCTCATTTGAGATCGTATTTAAGGTTACTAATGCGCGTTATTCGTCAAAATATGAAAGACTATTGGTTCGGGACACAATTACCCAACATAACGAAAATTTGCGCTATGAAACGAAGATTTAAAACTATTACGCCCTGTTCGCAGCGCCCCGCAAAATATTTTGCGCCAAATTTCATTACTGTCTGTAATTATAGGTTTGAGACCGCGCGACTGAGGCTCATTGGAGACACTCATGTCAAAGAAAATGCTTATCGACGCCTCCCACCCGGAGGAAACACGCGTCGTTGTCGTCAACGGTACGCGAGTTGAAGAACTCGATTTTGAAAGTCGAAACAAACGCCAATTGCGCGGGAATGTATATCTCGCACGTGTCACACGGGTAGAACCCTCACTCCAAGCAGCATTTGTTGAATATGGTGGAAATCGCCACGGTTTTTTAGCCTTTAGTGAAATTCACCCCGATTACTATCAAATCCCATATGAAGACCGCATGGCCCTCCTCGAAGACGAGGAAACAGACCATGAGGAGGAGGAGGATGATGAAGATGATAAAGAGACCGCTTCAGAAGATATGGACGAAGCGGGCTCAGATGCAGACGACCATGACGAAAACCTAGACCCTGATGATGACGATGTTAGCGATGAAACCGATAGCGAAGTTGCGGCTGAACAAGTACAAGTCGCTTCAAAACGGCGAAAGCGTATGTCCAAACGCCGTTACAAGATTCAGGAAGTCATTAAACGCGGCCAAATCCTACTAATCCAAGCGGTTAAAGAGGAGCGTGGTAACAAAGGCGCGGCCATGACAAGCTATTTGTCACTCGCAGGTCGTTATTGTGTTTTAATGCCAAATACACCGCGTGGCGGCGGCATTTCTCGTAAGATTGCCAATAGTTCTGATCGTAAACGCCTAAAATCCATCATGTCCGAACTCGAAGTGCCACAAGGCATGGGCGTGATTGTTCGAACAGCGGGTGGAAAACGCACAAAAACCGAGATTAAACGCGATTATGATTATCTTTCACGTTTATGGGAAACCATACGTGAAACGACATTGCAATCCATTGCGCCTGCCCTCATCCATGAAGAGGGTAATTTGGTTAAACGGTCTATTCGCGATCTGTACAATAAGGATATTGATGAGGTTTTAGTACAAGGTGATGAGGCCTATAAAACAGCCAAAGACTTCATCAAAATGCTGATGCCAAGCCATGCCAAAAATGTGAAATCGTATAAAGAGAAAATTCCGCTTTTTCTCCGCTATCAAGTTGAAAAACAAATTGAAGCCAGTCTCGATTCAGTGGTTCAGCTCAAGTCAGGTGGCTATCTTGTTATCCACCCAACAGAAGCGCTTGTTTCTGTCGATGTTAACTCTGGACGGTCTACGCGCGAGCGCAATGTTGAGCGCACAGCATTGAAAACCAATTTGGAAGCCGCAGAAGAAGTCGCCCGTCAGATGCGTCTGAGAGACCTTGCTGGCCTCGTTGTTATTGACTTCATTGATATGGACGAACACAGAAATAATCGCGCTGTTGAAAAGCGGATGAAAGACTGTTTATCTCAAGACCGCGCGCGTGTTCAAACCGATAGAATTTCACAATTTGGTTTGATGGAAATCTCAAGACAGCGCCGCCGTAGGAGCCTTTTGGAAGGTTCAACGATGTCCTGTGAGCATTGCGAAGGTGTAGGTCGTAAACGCACAGTCGAATCCAGTGCGCTTGTTGCCATTCGCGCGGTTGAAGAAATCGGCGCACGCCGTCAAATGAAACGGATCCGCCTAAAAGTCTCGCCCGATGTTGCAATATATATATTCAACGAGAAACGTGACCTCTTGCAACATGTTGACGATGAATTTGATATGTTTACAGAATTAGTCGGTGACGATACATTGATCCGTCCATCCTTTATCGTTGAGAGTATTGAAAATCGCGATAAAGAAGCCGATCCGCTCGCCGCGATTGAAGAGGAACAAAAACGCGAAGAGAAAGCGCGTTCTCGGAAATCTCAGCAAAATTCAAGACACAAGGCTGATAAAGATGAAAATGAGGCCGAAGACTTAGAGGATTCAGAAAGCGCCTCTAATTCCAGTGCAGGACATTCAACGCAGCCATCAGAATCAGATGAAAATGGCGAGCCACGTAAAAAACGCAGACGTCGTGGTAGACGGGGGGGTCGCGGGAAACGCGGTTCTGAAAATGATACTCAAAATGAAAGTCAGAATGAAGATGAGAATTCATCAGACGCCGATTCTGATGAACAAAACTCAGAGCCAACAAATGCACCATCCAAACGCCGTAGACCACAGGGACGCCGCAAGGCTCCGGCGCGCAAAAGCCCTGAAACCAATATAGAGGCAACAAATATAGAGGAAACAGATGTTGATGATACGCGCCCAACGCTTGAAGCGGCCAGTAGCACTTCTGAGACATCAAATGAAAAATCCGACAAACCCCGTAGCACGGCACGCAGGAAAGCCCCTGCAAAACGAAGTGCTAAAGCCAAGACTGTAACCGATGAAGAGGCTTCTAAACCGCGGCGAAAGACTCGTGCGAAAAAGCCCGTTGACGAAAACCAACCCGTTGAAACGGATATACAGACTGAAGCCGTGACAACCAAAGACAGCTCGCGTCGTCGGAAGGCACCGTCAAAAGCAAATTCTGATAAAAAATCAGCGCCGAAAACGACTGCGCGTAAAGCGCCAACGCGAAAAACTGCACCTAAAAAAGCGGCTAAGTCTGAAACTGATTCTTCTGATTCAGAGAATACGGTTAAGACGACGAAGCCTGCACGCCGTAAAGCGCCATCGAAGAAACCTTCTAAGGCAAACTCTACGGCTCAAACCGATGTGGTTCAAACACCTGATTCTCTGTCGTCAGATGAAACGGCAAAGCCAAAATCTAAAGCCAAACCCAAGACGCAATCAAAGGCAAAACCTAAGCCAAAAACCAGTACTGCAACGCGGTCTCGGAGAGCGGCGCCAAAACGCAAAGCTTCTGCAACAGATGATAGCGCGGAAAATGAGACTGAAAAGAGCACGCCAAAAGCGAAAGCTAAGGCGAATTCTGAGCCAAAAGAAAAGCCAACCTCACAGCGTCAATCGCGTCGTAAGGCGCCGGCTCGTCAAGCTGATCCAGTAAAAGTTGTTTCAGCTACAAAAACAGATACGCATTCTTCGGATGAAACCCATCCCAATCAAACTGTGCGAAACACTGTGCAAACTGAACCCAATATTCAGTCATCAGAGGCAATATCGTCAAAGGCAAAATCTGATGAAAAACCCAAAAAAAAACGGGGCTGGCTGAGTCGTTTGACAAAAGGTGATTAAGTTTAAACTTTATCCGCAGGCTTAAGCACAAAAGTGCGTTGATGCCGTAAGTTTTTAAAAATTCTAATTAAACCCGCCGCCTTGGCGGGTTTTTAAATGCGGTTAAAATTACGCACTATTATCTTCATCCTGTGACAGTCGACTTTTTCAATTATTTGTGCTCACTGTATTGTTACAGGGCAGTAACTTGACCTTACGGGTCAAAATTGGGACATTCAATGCGATTTTAAAAGGCTGTATTTAATGATATTTTTTTCTAATTTATGCAAAAGCCTAATTCGCGGCACTCTGCCAGCGCTTATTATTTCTTTCATATTCATGCTCGCCGCGACACCCGCATGGTCGCAATCTCTTTTGCGTGACACTGAAATCGAACAGGTTATGGAAGAATTCACAGTCCCCTTGCTTCGCGCGGCGGGACTATCCCCTGAATCGGTTGATCTATACCTCGTCAACGATTCCAGCCTGAATGCCTTTGTTACCCGTGGACAAAAAATATTCCTCCATTCGGGTTTGATTATGGTGTCTGAAACACCCAATCAGCTAAAAGGCGTTATCGCACATGAAGCGGGACATATTGCGGATGGGCGAATTGCGCGTAGTGATTATCAAAACCGAAGCGCTTACGGCTCAATGCTGATTGCGGCGGGTCTGGGCCTAGCCGCGATTTTAGCGGGTGAAGGTCAAGCGGGCGCTGCGATACTCGCGGGCGCGCCAAGCTTTGGGCAATTAGAAGTCCTTGCCCATACACGCACGGGCGAATCCGTTGCCGATCAATATGCCGCGCAATATTTGGAACGAACAGGCCAATCAGGTAAAGGCCTCATCGAATTTTTTGAAAAGTTTCGTTACCAAGAAGTTTTATCTTCGGCGCGACGTTATCCCTATTTCCGGTCTCACCCCCTCTCAAGTGACCGCATTGATAGCCTGCGCGAGGTGGTAGACGAAAGTCCGTCACGTGATGTTAAGGATTCTGAAGCGGACCAATTCAAATTGGATATGGTCAAAGCCAAGTTACGCGGATTTCTTGACGGGCCACAAATCGTATTTTCCAAATATCCCGAAACAGACCTCACCCCGCCTGCACGTTACGCCCGCTCGGTCGCTTACTTTAAAGGTGCCGATCTTAAAAACGCTCTACGCGAGATTGACGCATTGATTGAATCAGACCCGCAAAACCCTTTCTTTTACGAACTTAAAGCCCAAATTCTTTATGAAAGCGGGCGCGGCGAAGACTCGATGGAGCCGATACGAAAAGCGATTGCACTCATGCCAGATGCTCCGCTTTTACTGACATCTTACGCACAAGCCTTAGTCGAACAGGGTTCAGAAGAATCTTTAGATGAGGCGGTCGAGGTTTTAAAAAAAGCACTCCGGTCAGAACCCAGTAATGGTATGAGCTGGTTTGTTTTAGGACAGGCTTATGGTAAACAAAACAAAAAGCCCCTCGCGAAATATGCTACGGCGGAACAAGCCTACGCTCTCGGCAATTTAGACCGCGCACGTATGTTTGCCAAACGCGCTCAAGAAGACCTTGAGCGGAATACGCCGCAATGGCGACGCGCCAGTGATATTATTGTAATCGCCGATACACAGCTTGCTAAAAAGAAACGCTATCGCCCCCGCCCTAATTTCAGCTTTACGCATTCGTCTGAACCCTCTAACGCTCTTCGATAGACACTCTTTTTGATTTAACTGTTACGGACTTGACATGAAATCCAAATTTTCAAGATTATTGACGACATCTATTCTCGTCATATCAACTCTAACTTTTTCTGGTTGTGCGGACGCAGAAGCACCAAAAGATACAATAAACGCAACCGATCGCGCCGCGATAGAGCAGATCATTCAATCCTATCTGATGGAAAACCCAGAAATCATTCGGGACGCCATGATTGCACTTGAAGAAAAAGAAGACCGCGCCATGTTAGCGTCTTACAATGATGCGCTTAAACACGATGACCGCGATCCAGCATACGGGCCAAAAGATGCAAAAGTAACGATTGTGGAATTTTTTGATTATAATTGTGGTTATTGCAAAACATCCACAGAATGGGTCAAATCTGTCTTAAAGACATATCCAAAAGATGTTCGCATTGTTTTTAAAGAACTTCCAATTTTAGAGGGACGTACAAAAACATCTCGAAATGCATCTTTAGCTGCCCTTGCCGCTCATCGCCAAGGAAAATACAAAGAAATGCATTTTGCGCTCATGTCCGAACGCGGTTTAAGCACAGAAAAAATAGAGAATTTAGCCGTTGAAAGCGGAATTGATATTGATACGCTTAGAGAAGATATTAAAGATCCAAAGCTGGCCAAACATATTGAAGATACAATCGGCTTAGCCCAAAAAATACCGCCGCTGACAGGGACGCCGTTTTTTGTTATCAATGACGCTTTTATGGCGGGTGCTGATACGAACGCTTTACAATCTATGTTAGAGAAAGCGCTTAAAAGCTAACCGGATATAGATTTGAAGTTTGGTCTAGGGTCTGTTGGCCCTAAATCCCTTTGATCTTGCGGCGATATTGCCAGCGTTGAATCTCTGCTGAAACTTGATAAATTTTATGTTCTATATTTTGTAAAGCGACCTCGCGTGCCCCCGGACGATTGCTTTCGCCCACAAGCTGTTCTGCCTTTTGACAAATGTCAGCCATTTTGGTCGCACCAACAGCTTTAGCAGAGCCTTTTAGGGAATGCGTAATCGCCGACCATGTCTCATCATCGGCGTCAATATTCAGGCCCCGCCCCCACATTTCAACTTGGTTCTGAAACATACCAAATATCTCTGCTGTCAGCGCTATATCGCCTCCCACAAACTGATTGAGATGATCGAAATCTATTTCAGGTGTCGAGTCGTCTAACATAAAGACAGTGTAAATTATTCAATGAAAATGAACAGGCGTTTTAGCGATATTTTTTGATAATAAAAACCGCCTAACTTAACGCTATGTCTCCGCTTAGACCTCAATCAATAATTAAGACCTTTACCGAATATTAGGATTAATCTTAACGCTATTCTTGGGCCCTAATGCGCGGTAAGACAAAGAAAAGCGTGACACAAAGACAATGAGCAGGAATAGTTCTGGAAGATTAGAATTTGGGAAATTAGGTCTAGCAACATTAGGCTCTGAAAAATCAAACCCTGGAAAATCAAACTCTGGAAAATAAAATCTTGTAAATATGGAAAGTACGGAAAACATGAAAGATCTCGGAACACTTTATTTAGATCAGTCCAAATCTGGAGAGTCGCGTTGGTGGAGTTGGTGTGTCGGACTATGGTTTACCATTGTGGGGGCCTTGTTTTGGCAATCCGTACTGGTGACACCTATCCCCGATATTTCAGGCGCTAAAAACCCCGAAGCGCTTAAGGCCTATGAAGACGCTTCCGCAAATTTCCTTGCGAGCATTGATATGGTAACATTTGGGGTTCTGGTTGGTCTTTTATTATTAGTGTCCGTTCTAGTGGGAATCTTTTGGATATTCAACCGCGCCTTAAAAGGCAAAGCAAGATCGGTTTTTGGTGTCTTAACGGGCCTAATGATGGCTACATCTGTTTATCTATTCGCCAAACTACTTCCAATGATGAGCTCAGAAGAGTTTAATGCGGCTTTTAACACACTCCTTGGCATCTCGGCCTTGTCGTACATGCTTATGCTTTTAACATTCCCTGCAGTCTTAATTGTGCTGTATATTGTGCAGAAATTTTTACATCACAGACCGATATTAAGCCTACATACAGCGGCCACATCATTCCGTTGGAAACGCGTTTTGCAAGTTATTGGAATCACCTTTGTGGTATACGCGGTACTGACATTTATCAGTCATTTTTCAGGCCTAAGCCCAGTTGAATTTGTTTTTGATCCGAGTCGTTTTTTCGCATTTGCCCTTGTCTCTCTTTTATTCATTCCGTTACAAGCTGCAACGGAAGAAATCTTGATACGGGGTTATATGAACCAGGGTTTGGTTTCTGTATTCAAGAATAAATGGATCGCATTTACCCTTTCAAGCCTTGCCTTTATGTCGCTTCATTTGGCCAATCCAGAAGCTACAAAAGCCGCGAGTGAAAGCCCGACTATCTTTATTATGACAATGAGTAGCTATTTCATTTTCGGTTTTTTATTGTCCATTATGGTTGATTTTGAAGGTGGATTAGAGGCCGCTATTGGTGTTCATGCCGCCAATAACCTGTTTGCTGCAATTTTTGTCAATTACGAAAATTCAGTCTTACCAACCCCGTCCATTTTCCTTGCAAAAATGAATGTTAGTGTGGATTTACCCGTTGGAATGGCGGTTCTAGCGTTTGTGACATATTTAGTGTATCGTACCCGTAAACCTATTGACGGTGTTACACTGGATTCAACGCCACCCTCTCATTAACGGGAAACCCTTGACGTGTCAGATATATTCAAAAAAATAAAAACGATTGATGTTGATGATGACGATTTGAACCTTTTTAGTGAAGATCAGGACAGAATATCGCTTCCCCCAATAAAGGATCCAGCAGACACAGGCCTACGGCCACGGTCAGTACCCGATATAAATACGGAAGTCTTTTCTGAATCTGGAATACATCCGAAAGAACAATCTGGCCCAGACATAAATATGCGCCCACGTGAAGAAACCATAGAAGAAGAGGATGAGTTTCATCAAAAGCCATTACCCGCTTTCTTGACACGGGGATTTGGGACTTTACCCGATGATGAGCCCGATGATAATCTTGGTGAACGGCCAAACCTGAATTTGGATATGAACACTGTAGACAATGCAGATGTTTTATTTAAAATTCCTAGCGAGAAAACACCTGCAAAACGGCCCGAGACCGTAGACGTCGGAGCCTCTAACACGCAAGAATACCCGTCTCAAAAACCGCCCCATACCGAGACTATTTTCTATCCACCTACAGCCACCACAAAGTTAGGGGGCTTCAAATACGCAACGCTAATTTTTATATTTTTCTGGATGGTGATTTCGAGCGCTATTGCCTATGGTTTTTTTGATTTAGGCCTAACATGGCGCACGCTAACGCCTATAACTCTTGCGGGTCTTACGCTGTTTATTCTTGGCCCTGTTTTCCTCATCGCCCTAACCGCTTATGCTTTTTCTAAACTGGCACAGATCGGTAAAATGGCGGCACAACTTAATAAAACCAGTCGCGACCTCATGCGTCCCGATGAAGCCATCATAGAAAAAGCCCGCACACTCTCAAACCTGATGAAGAACCAAATCGATATTGTGGACGCTCGGTTAGAGCAAGCCTATGCACGTATGTCCGATATGGAAGGCAGTCTACAATCACAATCTGAATCCTTAGAAAAACTGCGTCTTTCAACAGAAAACTCCGCCCACCATATTACCCAATC
>CALCKU010000034.1 GCA_937965735.1 uncultured Caulobacterales bacterium | reverse complement strand
TGCAAACAGGCGAACCTTATATGGTGTTTTCAGACACTGTGAACAATGCGCTTGCTCGGCATCAATATGATCAAGGCTTACGGGTTCAGCAATCTAATCTTTGTGCTGAAATCATGCTTGCGACAGGCAAAGATAAATATGACCGTGAGCGAACCGCCGTGTGTTGTTTGTCCTCTGTGAACGCCGAAAAATGGGATGAGTGGAAAGACGAAGAGGGCTTTATCGAAGATATTATGCGCTTTTTGGATAATGTTTTGCAGGACTTTATAGATCGTGCGCCCGATGAAATGGCGGATGCCAAATATTCGGCGGCGCGTGAGCGTTCTGTGGGTCTGGGCTTGATGGGCTTTCATTCCATGTTACAGAATAAAAATATCCCGTTTGAATCGGCTATGGCGAAGTCTTTCAACAATCGCATGTTTCGTCATATTCGCCGGGGCGCGGACGCTGCCTCTGTTGCACTGGCTAATGAACGCGGCGCATGCCCCGATGCTGCAGAGGCGGGGATTAATGCTCGGTTCTCACATAAAATGGCTGTGGCTCCGACGGCGTCTATTTCCATAATATGCGGTGGTACTTCTGCGGGTATCGAGCCCATTCCCGCCAATGTTTACACGCATAAAACATTGTCAGGCAGTTTCACGGTTCGGAATAAACAGCTTGAAGCGGTCCTCGAAGAAAAAGGCATGAATACAGACGGGATTTGGGCAACGATCTTAGAACAAGAAGGTTCTGTGCAACATTTAGACGGGCTAGATGACCACGAAAAAGCGGTTTTCCGTACGGCTTTTGAAATCGATCAACGTTGGGTCATTGAACATGCCGCAGATCGTGCGCCGTTTATTTGTCAGGCTCAATCCTTGAACATTTTTATCCCTGGAGACGTTAATAAATGGGATTTGCATATGTTACATTGGAAAGCGTGGGAAAGTGGCGTGAAATCACTTTATTATTGCCGTTCTAAATCCGTCCAACGCGCTTCTTTTGCGGGTGCAGAAGAGACGTCCGAAGCCGAACTCTCGGATATGGAAAAGGCCATGGCTGCCGCCGCGCCGACGGATTACGAAGAGTGTTTAGCCTGCCAATAATTTGAGCGCCTAACTCTGCGCTGAATGTGGAAGGCTGGAGGCTTTGTTTCGGTCTTAAGGGCTTAATTGCACGAATCTATGCCAATCCTTTGGCAGATGAACGTGTTAAATGCGTCCCTTAAAGGGGGAAGAGGAATGAAGCGCTCTTTAAGTTTAAAAAGCCACGGTTTGACCGTGGTATTTTTTTGAAAACAAGCTGACATTTATGAATTATAAACTTTAAGTTAATGCTTTGGGTATCTGTAGGTGTAATCATTAATTTTTTAAGCAAAAAATTAACACCTTTTGACTATATCTATTCATAATAATAAACTAAATTTAAAGTTTATTGAACATGGTGTTTTGTTCAAAATGTATTAAGCTTATGCTTAGTAAAGGGATGTGCAATTTAAAATTTTATGCCAAAACATGTTGAGTTGAGGCAAACCGCGTAAGGAAGAGGGGCGTAGATTATGGGTGTTTACTCTCACTATATGAAACTGAGCGTTTCCGCCTTTGGTCTTTTTTTTGCGTCGATTGGTACGGCGCAAGCTCAGCTTTCACCGTCTCAAGCTTCGCCTAACGCTGTACAGATCACGGGAAAAACCGAAACACCCAGCCAGTCTGCGATCGGATTGTCAACAAATCTGCAATCCAGTTCCGCTTTTACAGATAATCGTTTTATCGGGTTAAGTCCGACCCTACGCGGTGCGCTTTTGGATATACCGACAGGCGATATGTCTCTTTTAAATATAGATTTTACGGGCTCGGGCTGTTTTACGGATGATTCAGCGTGTTTATCGCAAGAATTAGATTTTTCTGAAATTGGATATTCTGCGCCTAAATATGTCAAATTGAACAGTAAGGGTTTAGACCTTGAACTGACGCCGAGTGCGGCTTTTCGGTTCGATAATGACAGCTCTAGTGCAGCCTTGGGCGCTTATCTGCGGATTGGTGATGATTTACGCAAAAGTCCCGATTTTACGAATAATAAATGGTACTTCTTTGCAGGGGCAGACGCCGAAGCGCTAACATATCGGCCTAATTCTACAGAAGGGCCTGTGCGGGGGACCTTCAACTTGCAAGACCGAATCATTGTGGGTGACGCACAAGCCGGTGTCGGATACCGTATTGGCGATGCAGATGTTTCATTGTCTTATATGCGTCGCGCCGTATCGGGATTAAGTACTAAGGACATAGCGGAAGAGACAGCGTATAAAGAAGACGCGGCAACTTTGTCCTTTACGTGGCGTCGATAAACCCCAAAATTCATACGAAAATAATATTGTAGTAAAATCTAGGCCGTGGTGACAAATCTGAAATTGTCGCCACGGCCTAAATGTCAAAAGGTCCTTGTGCCAATGGACATTTTACGGGTTTTGGATCTATAAATGTCAAATGTCCATTGTAACGCAAATTCAGCTTATCATTTCAACGACTTAAGCATAGGCGCGTTACCTCCTATATAAATTGTTTTGACTGAGACAAATTTATACACGGATTTCTTAAAAAATATGTTTACTAAACCTTAACCAAGGCTCTACATATTGTGTATCAATCTGATTTTATGGCTACATATAGCGCAGCCCCTTGTGTTTATACTGGGGCGATCGGAGACGAGGGAAAGTTGATAGGGAAGCATTATGGGACAATTAGGAAACTTTAAACGCAGTCAATCAGGCTTACTGGTACCGTCACATAGTTATAAGCCGTTTCGCTATCCATGGGCCTATGACTTTTGGCAAAAGCAACAACAAGTCCATTGGATGCCCGAAGAGGTGCCTTTGGGGGAGGACTGTAAAGATTGGGCGACCAATATTACAGAGACTGAGCGGAATTTGCTGACGCAGATTTTCCGGTTTTTCACTCAGTCCGATGTTGAGGTTGGGGCGAATTACATGGAAAATTACATGCCCTTGTTCAAGCCCGTAGAAGTGCGCATGATGTTGGCTTCATTTTCAAATATGGAAACGATTCACATTGCCGCTTATGCGCTCTTGCTTGAGACCATTGGTATGCCAGATTCAGAGTTTTCCGCGTTTATGGAATATGAAGAAATGGCGGCCAAACATGATTATCTTGGACAGTTTGGTGTCGAGACAGACCGCTATATTCTAACGTCTATGGCTGTTTTTGGCGGCTTTACAGAGGGTTTGCAACTGTTTGCCTCATTTGCGATGTTAATGAATTTTCCGCGCCTTAATAAAATGAAGGGTATGGGTCAGATCGTAACCTGGTCGATTCGTGATGAAAGCTTGCACTGCGAAGGAATGATAAAGCTTTTCCATACATTTGCCAAAGAAACGGGTGCGCTCACCCCCGCTGTTGCGGATGATATTATTGATTGTTGTAAAACTGTGGTGAAGTTGGAAGATAAATTTATCGATCTTGCTTTTGAAATGGGGCCTGTTGAAGGCATGACATCTGAAGACATTAAACGCTATATTCGTTATATTGCGGATTGGCGTTTAAAGCAGCTCGGCTTGCCGCCTGTTTACGGTATTAAAGAACATCCGCTTCCGTGGTTAACAGAAATTACCAATGGTGTGGAGCATGCAAACTTCTTTGAAGCCCGTGCCACAGAATATTCTAAAGGGGCGACACGCGGTGTTTGGCACGGCGATGACGGCGTTTGGAGTCGATTTGAAGCGTCTCAAACCAAGCGTTCTGAGCTTTTGACTGAATAGGCCTGTTATAGACGTTTTTAATGTAATCGAATGCGGTGGTATTGGGTTTACTCAAAATAACGTCTTAAAATCGGTTTGTGAGTGTAAACGGCCCGTTCATTGCACATTCCACGCGCTTTGAGAGGCGCATCTTACCGAAAGGCGAGATGTGTTTTACTTATGGGCTGAAAGCCTTATAAGCGCTTACAAATCTTTTAGACCTTACAGGCGTGCATATTGCGTGGACTGTGTTTGAACGTTAAGAGCCCGTATTGACCCGTATTTATAAATTCGATCAGATTTTGAACTTTCGCGACTTTGGAAATTATCCGACGCGCAGTGGGCAGCATATCAAATCGGGAAAATTATTCAGGTCAGCCAATTTTTATAAATCTAGTACAGAAGATTTAGACCGTCTTGCGGCACTCGATATTGGTTTGCTTGTAGATTTACGACATTTGCCCGAACGTAAACGACAGCCCAATAAATGGCCCGAACATGCCCAAACGCGTATTCTAAATTACACGGCCCCTAAAACCCTCAAAGAGGGTGAGTTGGCGCCGCATGAAGCCTTTGTCAAAGAAGATCTAAGCGTGCCAGAGGATGCACGTCAATATATGCGCAAGTCTTATCACTTGCGTCCACACGAGGCTGGCTACCGAGAAATATTTTCAAAGACTTTAAAACATATGGCAAAAACGGGTGAAGGCTTGGTGATTCATTGCGCCGCTGGAAAAGACCGCACGGGCACATTGGCTGCGATTATTTTATCCGTTTTGGATGTCGATCTAGAAACGATTATGCAAGACTATATGTTGACGCTTGAGGCTGTTGATATTGAAAGCTATCTTGAGCCCGCCGCGAAAATGATGTCCGAGCGTTATGGCCGCGACTATAGTGCGGATGCGCTGCGTCCAATGTTTAGCGTTGCGCCCGATTATCTAGAAAATTCCTTAGCGGCTATCGGTAATATGAAGGCCTATGTTAAAGAGACCTTATCAATTAGCGATGCTGAGGTTTCTGCGATACAATCGGCCTATATCAATGGCGGATTATCTTAACGGCGGCCTGTCTTAACGGGCTTTAGCACCCCGAAACGACTAAGCCTCCACTCACATTACACCCTGTAAAGCTTCCGCCTGTGCCGCCACTTGTGGCACCAAAAGGAACATAACTGGATTTACGCGGCTTCAGCATAAAGGTTTCAGCGAGTGTATAATTTGCAAAATTCCCTAACGGCATTTGATATTTATACGCAATACGCGCAACAACCATGCCAGAATCGTTTCCAACCAATTGGTCATTTGATGCCAGAGCAGAGTTATTATAGTTTCCGATTGAAGGGCCAAGGCGCGCATACCCAATTTGTTGAAGCGCCCCATTGGTTTTTCTGTAACTGATAAGCTCAAGCGTGATCCGTTGGTCATTATACTTGTCTTGACCGACACCAATCACCGCTGTTCCGGCTGTAAAAATATTATCAATCATATCGGGTGTTAGTGATATTTCTTGCGATGCTAGATCGCCAATTACACTTGTGGCATGCGACACATTTCTGTCAGCGCTAATTGCGAGGGATATAACCGCGACCCCAAAATATATTCCAAATAAGACCGGCGCTAATAAGGCAAATTCGAGCGCGGCAATCCCTGCCGAGTTTTTTCGGAACCGTTGCAGAGCCCCAAACGCGTCAACTTGCATCTTAACAAAAGAGGTTCTGATCTTTACCGTATTTACATTGACGGGGTTGAGTGTGCTGAAAATTTTCATAATGTCATACTTTTTTATAACGTGATATTATCGGCTTTAAAGACTTTTATAGACGCGCGTCTCCAAACTTTTTTGTAAGCGGCCCATATTTTAGCGCTCGCTTTCTGGCTTATTTTAACATGTTCCAAACTTAACATGTTCCAGGAAAAGGTTCATTTTTGAAAGCAGTCGTAGATTGCAGTAATCTTACATTACCATTTCTATTGGGCAGCATGGTCATCCAACCTGGCAGTACGAGTTTATGAAAGTACTGTGCTCTGACAATAACAATTTCTTCGCCAGCAGACGATGTATATGTGCTCCCTGGGATCGGGGTCTCTTGGTTCGGGTCCGCTGTGTTTTCAGGGGGCGTTGTCGGTAGGGCACTCAGATCAAAATTGCCATTAGTCAATTTCACCACATCAACGCGCAATCTTTGTTGGCAGTTTCCAAGTTGACCCATATTCGAGCAAACAAGATTTTTGAATGTTTGCTCATTATCGGCACAAACAGCTTGAAATTGTCCCGTCCGAATTTGCCTGGAAGCGTTACTAACGGCATTGGTCATGGTTGAAGATATGAAGAAAACGATAGCTGTCTCTAGAATAGCAAAGAGAAGCCCTGAAAAGGGAATTGCCAAAATTGCAAATTCCATGGCCGTGCTGCCGTCTGCGTTTTTGGAATACCTTTTGAGACAGGCGGATACAGGGTTTTTACGCAGTTTAATTTTTATCAGAGTTTTTACAGACAAGGGCCACCTCGGATTTCTTTATTCAAAAGATTTTCTACCGTGTATTGCTTAAATTTCGAAAAAAAAACGTCCTTACTAAAGCCTTAATGGTGCAATATTGACAGTTAGAGTCTTTCAGTTTTGATCACGATTCATCCTGAATGACGCTAGCCTGTTGATTGTTTCATATGGGCTAGGCGTTGATTGAAGGCATTTAATCTTTAGGCAACTCTGTTTAACCATCGATCGATAGTGCTCATAATCCCCGTAACCCATCTTTATAAATAGGGTGTATTCGAAAGCGGT
>CALCKU010000033.1 GCA_937965735.1 uncultured Caulobacterales bacterium | reverse complement strand
GATGGCGTTAAGCCGGACACAATGAGCGAAGACATTATAGCCATGCTCCCGCGCTACAAGTGAGGGCAGTGTGAGCAACATTAAGGAATCCCATTGGGGTTCCTTTTTAAACCCGTGAAATCGTCCTCGGGCCATTCGGCCGAGAGCTTTTTCCCACAGTTGTCGTTACGCGCGATTTAGCAAGGCGACTTTTTAGGTTTTGCCGGTGACGTTGTCAGGACATATTAAATGGGCAGGAAAAAGCTAAAAGTCGCGTTGTAAAACGCAGACAACCGTGGGGAATAGCGTAAGCGTGGTAAAGGCGATTAGCCAATCCGTTACCCCCACTTGTTAAGAAGTGGGGGTTTGTTGTGCCTTGTAAACACGTTCTACATGCCAAAATAACCGCTCTCTTGAGAATACATCTAAGGCTCTGCCACCAGTTAACATTCCAGATAGGAATACTGGAACTTGTTTGCCATCCAAATTTACTAGGTAAGTTCCGATCTCACTTGAGAAAGTCATTTGCGTATTCGCCTTAAAAATTTTGGCTGCTCTGGCGTTCGCTAGCAATAATATCTTGGGAGAACTTAGTTTTAGGGCATCCAGAAATAAATTGAACTGGTCTCGCCCAAAGTTGTTCAATTTACCATCTCGATTTTCTACTTTCTGTAGAAAGTCTTTTTGGTTTGTCTGCCTATATTGAAACAGGTCGAAATGATTCCAATGTGAAACTTTTAATCTTTCAGATAGCAATACATGTTGTTTGAAAAAGGTTGGATATTTTTCTTCCGAAAGTTCGGCAATCTGGTTGGAAACATCTATACTGAAAGAGTTATTAGATGTGAGAAAATAGTTGTCTAATTCTAGATTTTCAAATTCGGTATCTTTAACTGTCGTAGCTATCCCGTTGATGTTGAACGAAGGGTTCATTCCGACAAAGGTCAATGAATTTGTTGTAAAGGGCCGAAAGTAAACAGGGTGTAATTCACTTTCACTTTTGCCAAGGTGTTCATCCCAGATAGCCATCAGCCTAGCATTTAGTTTGTTGACATTTGCAAGTGGCATGCTCTCCATTCTCGATACTTCCTTCTGATTTTCTTAAGTTACTTTATATGGGATGATTTTACCAGCGATATGGTGCCCCCTAGGTGCCCCAACGCGCAGTTAAAACGTCATAATAGAGAATAACTTCGGTAACTATTTGAAAATATTCATAAAAATGGCGCACCCGACAGGATTTGAACCTGTGACCTCTGCCTTCGGAGGGCAGCGCTCTATCCAGCTGAGCTACGGGTGCTTTGAAAGCATACTGTGAATCCAAGACTGGATTTTGAGCCTTTTAGGCTAAGCGCTTGATTGGCGCAAGGCTTACGCTATGATTGGGTCATCTTAATTTTGTTGTCTTTACTTTTGCGACCTTTATTCTTTTCGTCTTTACTTTCATATTTCAGGATTTCTGTGCAGAGCCTTTTTAAATTTATCCTATTTGGGTTCATATTTTGCCTTTTGGGCTGTGACCAAGGCGGAAGCGTTACCGAAAAAATCAATGAGGCCCGAGCCCGGAATGACGGGCCACCCCTTTGGGTTATCAAAGATGTGGATAGCACGCTTTACCTATACGGAACGGTTCATTTACTGCCCAGTCAAACCATATGGGAAAAAGACGATATGCGCGCGGTCTTTGATGCATCCGGGACGATTTTTTTTGAAGTCGATACGACAGATAAATCCCTGCTTGAGGCGAATATTCTGACATCGTCCTTAGGCCTTTACCGTGACGGGCAACGCTTATCCGATAAGCTCGATAGCTATCAGCTGAAGCTATTAGATGCGGCGGTCAATAATGCCAATCTTAATCTCGCAGTGATCGATTCGATGCGTCCTTGGCTTGCGAGTGAGTTTTTAACCTTTGCCGCCGCGAAAGAGGCTGGGCTATCCGCGGAATTATCAGCCGACTCGGCGCTGAAAAGTCGGGCCAAACGCCTGCAAAAAAATGTGCTTTATCTAGATACGATTGAGAGCCAAATTCGAATGTCTGCCAATCAAGACGCATTTGTACAAATGGCGATGCTCTCTGACGCCTTATCGGGCTTTAATGCGCTGGGATCCGATTTAACCCGTGTGGCAGAAGCATGGGCCGTAGGCCATATAGATTTCCTCACCACTGAAATTGTTCAGGCGGCCAAAGTCACCTCACCCGAAATGTACACAGCCCTTTTCTCGGATCGAAATACAAAATGGGCGCAGGAACTTACGAAATTTATGGAGGGCAGTGGAACCGGTTTTGTCGCCGTTGGCATTGGGCATTTACTTGGCGAAGATTGTTTGCAATCGCGTATGCAAGATAAAGGGTACACCGTATCGCGCTATTACAGCTTCCAAGGCGAAGCTGTAATCAAGCCCGCCTTCACCCCGACCCATTAAGCGCTGAACACAGTTATATTGCTTTATGAAATTAGGCCGTAAAGACGAAACCGAAGAGGCGGATTGGGACCGCTCATGCGTTTGGCAAAGGCGCAGGGTCATTTTTTGCTAGTAATTTAAACTATGTTTCGTCACAATAAGTTTTTACGCGGCTAGAGCCGTAAATTTAAAGCATATAAGACTGTTACAAAACAGCTTGGGGGATAGTATGAAACACGCTACACGAGCCAAATTGGTTTGGGGCACGAGCCTGATTGCACTCACTTTCTGCGCCTGCACGGGCACTGACACAGAGACGCTGTCTGACACAGTGTCTGATAAATCCTCAGCCACGACAATAGACGCCAAACCAAAAGTTGCTGACCCGATATCAGAGACACTTGCGGGTACAGCCCCTGCCCTGAATACGGAACGAACTCCCGGCTATAGCGCCACGCGTAATGCCTATTTCGGCGACACCCATATTCATACAAAAAACTCGTTCGATGCGTATATTTTCAATGTCCGCTCAACACCAGATGATGTCTACCGCTTTGCCAAAGGGGAAACGATCCGTCACCCCTCTGGCTATAACATCAAACTTGGCAGCCAGCCTTTGGACTTTGTCGCAGCCACGGATCACGGAGCTTATATGGGGGTTCTCCCCGCCATGGATACAAAAGGACATCCGCTGAATGATTTAGAGATGTCAAAAGCGATGTTTAGCACTGACCCTGCCGCAATTGTGGCGGCCTTTGGTAAAATTGGTGGCTCTGTGCGAAGCGGCGTGCCTTTCCCAGAAATCTATGACCGCGATTTGATTGACCGCACATGGCAGAGTGCGATTGACGCGGCAGACCGGCATTATGAACCTGGCAAGCTGACGACTTTTTCAGCCTATGAATATACGGCTGTAAGCGAACGCGACTCTTCAGGACAAACATTTGCGGGCGGCAATTTGCACAGAAATGTATTTTTTAAAGATAAAGCGCCCAATCGCCTGTTTTCGACACTGGATTCGATCAATCCTGAAGACCTCTGGACATGGATGGATAATCAGCGCGCACAAGGCTTAGATTCAATTTCTGTTCCGCATAATTCAAATGTCTCGGATGGGGATATGTTTAAAATGACGGATTATAAGGGCAAGGCTTTAACTGCGGTGCTCAACGCAAAACGATTACGCAATGAACCGATTGTTGAAATGTCCCAAGTCAAGGGCACTTCTGAAACGCACCCCGCCTTATCACCGAATGATGAATATGCTGATTTTGAGATTTACGAGAAACTACTCTCCTCGAATGTGACCTCTAAAATCACAGGCAGTTATATTCGTGAAGCGCTTGCCAACGGATTTGAATTGGAACGTCAAACAGGGACAAACCCGTATAAATTTGGTTTGATCGCCGCTTCTGATTCCCATGTCGCAGGCGGAGCTTTTGATGAAGACGAGTATTGGTCGAAAGTCGGTATTGTCGATGGGACGGCAGAGGCAAGAGGTTCCGTACCCCCCAAAGGGGCAAAATCATGGGACGGGATTGAAAGAGATGAAAATGCCGAGAACTGGTTCACACGTTGGGGGGCATCAGGTCTGGCGGGTGTTTGGGCCGAAGAGAATACGCGCGAGTCAATTTTTAGTGGCATGCGTCGTAAAGAGACATTCGCCACGTCTGGCCCCCGTATTCAAGTCCGATTTTTCGGAAGTTATGATTTCGATGAAAGCCTGTTAAGCGCGGGTGACATGATTACCCAAGCTTATGCACGCGGCGTTCCTATGGGCGGCGATTTAGTC
Source organism: uncultured Caulobacterales bacterium (assembly GCA_937965735.1). Lineage (GTDB taxonomy): Bacteria > Pseudomonadota > Alphaproteobacteria > Caulobacterales > Maricaulaceae > CALCKU01. Next base: position 54,094 of record CALCKU010000033.1, on the reverse strand, counting down.
GCCTCTGACCGCGCGCCAAGCTTCCTTGTTTGGGCAATGCGTGACCCGCGTAATGCGCCGCTTGACCGCGTCCAAATTGTTAAAGTTTGGCATGACGGAACTGACGCAAAAGAAAGAGTTTATGACACGGTCTGTTCTGATGGACGAAAGCCCGATCCGAAGACGCGTCGATGCACGGATAACGGGGCCAGTGTTGACCTATCCGATTGTTCACTCTCAAAACATTCAGGCGCGCCAGAATTAAGTACAGTTTGGCAAGACCCCGATTTTGATAAGACGCAATCCGCTGCCTACTATGTCCGTGTGCTGGAAAACCCGACCTGTCGTTGGTCAACATGGGACGCATTGAAAGCGGGGGCTGAGCGTCACCCTGATTTACAGCCAACCCTTAAAGAAAGGGCTTGGACGTCGCCGATTTGGTATTCTGCTGAGTAATTTCTATGGCGTCTTTTTTTAAGGCAAGCTTAAAAGAGCCTTTTGTTCATTTTGTTTTACTCGGCGCGGCATTGTTTATGGGTCATGCCGTATGGGCCAAGACACAGACAGACACGAATACGATAATTGTTGAAACCGCAGAGATGGAGCGCCAAGCGCTTATCTTTGCAGGTGAAAATCGCCGCGAACCCACAGATGATGATCTGAAAGCGCTCCTCTATGCCTATATCGAAGAAGATGTTCTCGTGCGCGAAGCTATGAAGCGCGGATTGGATACGGGCGATACGATTATTCGCAGACGTCTCGCTCAAAAAATGCGGTTTTTAATTGAAGATGTAACAGAGGTAGAGGCCCCGTCTGACGCTGTGTTACGCGCATGGTTTGAAACACGACAATCTGACTTTGGCACGCCAGCGCTTTTAAGTTTCACGCATATATATTTAAGTCCTGAAAAACATCCGTCAAAGGATGAAGGCGAAGATATTTTCACAAAAGCTCAGGCATTATTTGCGCAGGTACAGTCTAATGACGCGCTTGATATGACCACATTTGGCGATCCGTTCATGTTGAAAAAGCGTTACAGGAATGTGTCCGAGACGGACATTAAAAACTTGTTTGGTGAGAATTTTGCGAAAGCACTCTTTGCCCCAAAAGACAATCCAAAAAATAGTCAAGAGACTCTTTCACAGACAGGTCCGTATTGGCACGGCGTTATAAGCTCGCCTTTTGGTGTTCATATTGTCCGTATTGATAATCAAACGCCTGCGCAAGCGGCTGAATTCGAAACCGTTCGCGATACAGTTCAACAAGTCTGGATTGATACGAAAACGCGCGAAACCAATCAAATGGCGTTAAAAAATTTGATCGAAAAATACACCGTAGAAGTGGAAGGGCCTAATTGATGGCCAATATAATGGTGGGCTGTATAATGGCGGGCTGTATAATGGGGGTCTATATAATGATAGCGCGTCCAAAATGGTGATGGCCCGCCCGGTTATGACCTGCCAGATCGTTTGCCAGATATTTTGCCACGGATTTTGCCAGATATTTTGCCAAGAATTTTGCAAGATCGTTTATGAGAGGGTTTATCTGCGTTTCACCTTTTTAATGATAGCGGTATCACTTGCAGCCTGCCAAACAGCAAGCGCCCATGAAGTGCGGCCTGCTTTTTTAAAACTATCAGAAACGTCTCCTGCGCAGTTTCAAGCGCTATGGAAACAACCCGTCCTTGACGGAAAACGTTTAAAAATTACGCCTAATTTCCCAGAGGATTGTGAACAAAGCATAGCCCGTCAAGAGATAAGTAGCGGTACAGTCCGTGAGACATTTACCCTGAACTGCGCTTTAAAAAGTGGAGACATTCGATTTGACGGATTAGAACGCACGCTTACCGATATTTTCACTGAAATCACTTATCTAGAGGGCGGCCCTGTATCGGGCCTCATCAAACCGGCCAATCCCATATTAACCTTAGGACACGATCAATCCGTCCCGCTTTCACACTATCTTATGATCGGAGTCGATCATATTTTGCGGGGATGGGATCACCTCCTCTTTGTGATTTGCCTCACCATGATGGTATCCCGTCGTCAAATCATTGGCGTGGCGACAAGTTTCACCCTCGCCCATAGTTTGACTTTGGGGCTTGCTGTTTTTGGGGTAATCACCCTGCCCATTCGTCCAATTGAAATCTTAATCGCTGCCAGTATCGTTTTAATGGCCGTCGAAATTATGCGTAAATTTAAAGGACAAACGAGCCTCGCATTACGGCGTCCTTACCTGCTGAGTTTTCTAATTGGCCTTATACATGGATGCGGTTTTGCCAGCGCTCTTGGCGATATTGGCTTGCCCAAAGACACAGAATTACTCGCACTGCTTTTATTTAACTTCGGCGTTGAACTTGGGCAGATCTGCGTGGTCGCGCTCATGCTGATACTCTTCTGGGGGCTTGAACGTTTCAAACGTGAAAGCTTACGCCCTGCGCAAATCACGCTCACTTACGCCAGTGCGGCAATGGCAATGTTTTGGTTTTTTGATCGCACAAAGGATTATTTCATTTAATGTCAAAATGTGTATTGTCGGAGTTAACAAGATTTAAAATATACAAAATATTAAAATATAAATGGGGAATATTATGCGCCTTTTAACGACGGCTTGCCTGACGGCTCTTTTGACAATTTCAGCTTGCAAAGCCAAAACGGCTTCGGATACGCCTGCAAAAGCTCAGTCCGAATCCCTGCAAACCGCTGGGGTAACAGAAGGCACAATCCTCAAAGCCTCCCCAATGGAATGGGTGACACATGGCGGCAATTACGCCGAACAAAGACATTCAAAACTCAATGATATAACCGTTGAGACGGTCAAAGAACTCGGCCTCGCCTTTTCTTATGATCTTGGCACAAGTCGCGGTATCGAGGCCACACCCATTGTCCATGACGGAATTATGTATGTGACATCGACGTGGAATATAGTCACGGCTTTGGATGCCAAGACGGGCGCAGAGCTGTGGGTTTGGGAACCTGAAATTGATAAAAAACAAGCAGCCAATGCGTGTTGCGATGTGGTCAATCGCGGGGTTGCGATTTGGGGCGATAAAGTCTTTACCGCGACCATTGACGGACGCCTTGTCGCGCTAGACCGTAAAACAGGCGCGGTTGTCTGGGACGTATTAACCATTGATAAATCCAAGCCTTACACCATGACGGGCGCGCCGCGTGTCGTGAAAGGTAAAGTGATTATCGGCAATGGCGGCGCGGAACTGGGTGTGCGCGGATATGTCGGCGCATTTGACGTAGATACAGGCGAGCAGATTTGGCGCTTTTACACGGTTCCCGGAAATCCTGCCGACGGTTTTGAATCGGACACAATGAAAATGGCGGCGGAAACTTGGACAGGCGAGTTTTGGGCGGCAGGCGGCGGCGGGACAGTGTGGGATTCTATGGCCTATGATGCAGAGCTTGATCTGCTATATGTCGGTGTTGGCAATGGCTCGCCTTGGAACCAAGCGATACGCTCACCCGAAGGCGGGGATAATTTGTTTCTATCGTCAATCGTGGCCGTACGGCCTGATACGGGCGAATATGTTTGGCATTACCAAACCACGCCAGGCGAAACATGGGACTATACCGCCACGCAACATATGATCTTAGCCGATCTTGAAATCGAAGGCGCGACCCGTAAAGTCATTATGCAAGCGCCGAAAAACGGCTTCTTTTACGTGATTGACCGAGAAACAGGCGAATTTATCTCTGGCGAGAATTTCGTACCAGTGAACTGGGCCACCCATATCGATAAAGAGACGGGTCGTCCCGTTGAAACCGCAGAGGCGCGCTATCAAGGCAAAGACCCGTTTTTGCAACTGCCTGGACCTTTGGGCGCGCATAATTGGCATCCAATGAGCTACAGCCCCGATACGGGTCTGGTTTATATCCCCGCGCAAGAAGCGCCGTGGGTCTACCAAGAAATGGAAAATTATAAACAAGAAGGCGGCGCGGCATGGAATACAGGCACGAACTTTATTTACGGCATGTTGCCAACAGATAAAGCAACGTTCAGAGCCTTGCGGTCCATGCTTAAAGGGCGTCTCCTCGCATGGGATCCCGTGGCGCAAAAGCCAGCTTGGACATTCGAACACGGCGGCCCGTGGAACGGGGGTATTCTCTCGACCGCTGGCAACCTTGTATTTCAAGGCACTGCGGACGCACATTTTGCCGCCTATAATGCCAAAACAGGGGAACGGCTCTGGCGCAATTTCACGCAAACAGGCATTGTTGCGGCCCCGATCAGTTACGCCATTGACGGAGAACAATATATTGCTGTCGCCTCAGGCTGGGGCGGCTCATACGCGCTTGGGTTTGGCGGTGTTCTGCCAACAGGCAGTGCAGCCAAGGTGGGTCGGGTTTTAGTTTATAAAGTGGGGGGCACAGCAACGCTACCTGACATACAAATGGCCGAGTACACAGCGCCAACGCCGCCAAAGTCGACGGCCACGGAAGCCGTCATAAAAGCGGGAGCCGTACACTATGCCAATCGGTGCGGAGCCTGTCACGGCGACCAAGCCTACTCAATGGGGCTTGTCCCTAATCTTCGTGCGTCAGCGGCAATTTCCGATGCAGACCTTTGGAATGATATTCTACTTGGCGGCGCTTTAGCTGAAAATGGGATGCCCAATTTTGCCAATAATTTGACGCAAGAACAATCTGAATCCATTCGCGAATATGTTATCTTCGAGGCGAATAGTGACCGCACAAAAGACTTTTACGAGAGTGTTTCGCGTCCCAAATAAGCCGTTTATTCTATTTAGTCTTAGCGATAAAGCCCATTTCATTCACGGAATGGGCTTTTACTCAGGCCCAACGATTTAGACACGATTATTCAGATAAAACATTTGGGCACAACAATAAGTACGCCCCTTAATTTCTCTCATTTTGCAGGGCTACTTTCACAAAATTGTCATAAAACTTGTACAAAAGCATCACAGAAGCCGTGCATGGACTAGAATAAATTTTGACCTAAATTTACGCCCAAATTTGTAAATGAAAGACATAACTAATGCGCCATCTGACTAAAAACCTACTCTTGAGTGGAACTTGTTTTTTTGCCTGCCTTGCGGGTTCGCAAAATGCCTCTGCTGACGATTTCACAATGAAATTTGGCGGGCGTTTTATGTATGATGTAACCTCTGTAAAATCTGATCTTGTCGGGGGTACAGAGAGTGACACAGAAGTGAGGCGAGCACGTCTTAATGTTTCTGGCAAACTCACATCACGCCTTAAATATAAAGTCGAGCTGAATACGGATTCATCAGATAAAGTAAATCTAGAAGATATTTGGGTGGAATATGCCCCCAAAGGCATAAATTTAAAAATTAAAGCGGGACAATTTAATACACCCAATTCACTGGATGAGTTAACGTCTTCGCGCTTTAGCTCAACAATTGAACGCGCGGCTTTTACCGATAGCTTTGGTTTTAATCGTCGCCTTGGCCTCGGCGTCAGTACAAGCGGCAAACGCTACACGGCTACGGCGGGGGTGTTTTTAACAAATCTAGAAGTGATTGATGAAACAGACGGCATGGCGGCAGCCGCTCGCGTGACCTATTTACCTGTGCTTGAAGAGGATCGGTTGGTACATGTCGGGGCTTCTATACGCTATCGTGACCAAAAAGACGATAGTGCGCTTCGCTATCGTCAACGCCCTTTTGCGCATACCGCGCCTCGTATTCTGGCGACACAAAGATTTGCACAGAAAGATACAATGATTGGCGTTGAAGCGGCCACAATCCATAAAGGATTTTGGGCGACAGGCGAATATGCGCTAACACAGTCCGACAATCGTGATAAAACCGCAGGGGATGCAACCTTTGACGGCTATTTCGGCGAAGTCGGCTATTTCATCGGTGGGAAACGAACCTATAAAGGCGGAAAATTTAGACGCCCAGATGTGGATGCCCCTTTGACAAAGGGTGGCTTAGGTGCTTTGTCTCTTGTCGCAAGATATGATACGTTAAACCTGAAAGATGATACGGTTGGCGCGGGTGATCTTGATACATTTATTGTCGGTGCCGAATGGTGGCCAACCTCAAAAATACATATTGGGGTTAACTATTTCGATGCCAAAGCCAATAGGCAAACCAGTACAAGTCCGAACCGTGTTGACGCAACAGGATTTGTAACCCGTCTACAATTTGATTTTTAAACACTAAGAGAGATTTCATTATGAAGATGTTTAAAATTGCGAGCGCTTATGCACTCACTGTTTCGCTAACGGCACTTTTAACTGCGTGCGGTGGGAATACGAACACACAGTCAAGCACTGAAACGCAATCGAACGCTATAGAGTCCGCAAAAGTGGATACACGCGTCAAAGATATTCGCATTGTCGGTTCTTCAACGGTTTATCCGTTTTCGACAAAAGTCGCGCAAGAATTTGGCAATAAAACAGGGTTTAAAGTCGTCGTGGAGTCAACAGGCTCTGGTGGTGGACATAAGCTTTTTTGCGATGGTAACGGCCCTGAAACGGCAGATGTTACAAACTCTTCGCGTCGCCAGAAGAAAAGCGAATTTGAAATGTGTACGGAAAACGGCGTTGAAGGTGTCATTGAAGTTAAAATTGGCTATGACGGTATTGTCATTGCGAACGCAATTGACGCAGCGCCAATCGATATGCGTCTTAAAGATATTTATTTAGCCTTTGCTAAACAAGTGCCTGTTTCCGATACGGATTGTACACTGCAACCCAACCCGTACACAAATTGGCAAGATATTAATCCAGACCTACCACCGCAAACAATTGAAGCCTATGGCCCGCCGCCAACCTCTGGAACCCGCGATGCCTTTGTTGAAATCGCAATGGAAGGTGGCGCAAAAACGATACCATGCCTTGCGGTCTTGCGTAAAAATGACAAGAAAGCTTTTGGAAATATCGCCCACACACTACGCGAAGATGGGAAGTGGATTGACGGCGGCGAGAATGATAACGCACTCGTGCAGACACTGGTGAACACGCCAAGTGCCATTGGGGTGTTTGGCTATTCATTCCTAGATCAAAATACCGACAAAATTAAAGGCGGCTATGTTGACGGTGCTGAACCCAGTTTTGAAAACATCTCAAGCGGTGTTTATCCTGTATCCCGTTCGCTATATTTCTATTTGAAGAAAGATCATGTCGGTAAAACACCAGGATTACAGGAATATGCACTTGAATTCACATCTGAAGAAGCCTCTGGCCCTGGCGGTTATCTAGAAGATATTGGTCTGGTTCCCTTAACAGATGCGGAACGGGCAAAGGTTCGGGCTGACGTGGAAAATCTACGTGCCTATTCACAATAAATGTCAATAAAATCATTTAAAAAAGGCGGCTTTACGAGTCGCCTTTTTTCTGGTTATGGGACATAAGCTATTACTTTAAATGCAGTCGGTTCGTTGTCCGCGCAAATATTCGGAGTTTTTGTGAATAGTATTGTCGCATATATCTTAATGTTACTGATTATATCTGTAATCGCAGGGTTTGCATTTAATTTTACCGCGGCACAGAAACGCATAACCCTGTATAAAGGCGTCGATGTAAAATCGGAGCGTGTCTATCATTCACAATCTGGTTATCATGGCTATCTCACGGCCTGGCTGATTGGTATAAGTGGGTTTTTAATCTTTTTAGGCGGATTGTTTTTACGTCCAGACACAGGGGGCCTCATCTTCAATACGGTGTGGATAGGCGTCCTCATCCTAACTGCGGCCAGTATCACATATTTATGCAATCAACGGATCAGACCTGAATTTCGCGCTCGAACACATGTGGAACGCTTAGTGATAGGGGCTTTGATCGTCTTGTCTGCGATTGCGGTTTTCACAACGCTGGGCATCATCCTTTCGCTTTTGTTTGAAAGCTTACGCTTTTTTGACAAAGTCCCATTTACTGAATTTTTGTTTGGAACCCAATGGTCACCGCAAATGGCATTACGGGCGGATCAAGCGGGTCAATCAGGGAGTTTTGGTGCCGTCCCGATCTTTGCGGGTACCTTTCTAATTATGCTTATCGCTATGGCGATTGCAGGGCCGATTGGGTTGATGATTGCCGTCTACCTTTCCGAATATGCCAGCAAACGGGTCCGTGCCTATGTCAAACCTGCCATTGAAATCCTTGCTGGGATTCCAACGGTGGTTTACGGATTTTTTGCTTTACTCACCGTTGGCCCAACCATTCGAAATCTAGCTGAAGGGTTTGGATTTTCTGTTCCAACACAAAGCGCGATTTCAGCGGGTGTTGTCATGGGCGTGATGATTATTCCCCTTATTTCTTCACTCTCGGATGATGTCATAAATTCAGTTCCCCAAAACTTGCGTGACGGGTCATATGCACTCGGTGCAACAAAATCCGAAACAATGAAAAAAGTTATTTTTGCAGGCGCCTTACCGGGTATTATCGGTGCGTTCTTGCTTGCCATATCACGAGCTATTGGCGAAACCATGATTGTGGTCATGGCCGCTGGTCGCGCCGCCAATCTTACGGGGAATCCTTTTGAAGCGGTCACCACTGTGACGGTACAAATCGTCGCCCTCCTTACAGGGGATCAAGAATTTGATAGTCCCAAGACCTTGGCCGCTTTCGCATTAGGGCTGGTACTCTTTGTCATTACTTTAATCTTAAATGTCATAGCTTTGACAATTGTTCGAAAATACCGCGAGAGGTATGATTGATGTCTCAAATTGAAAACCCTGAAACGAAATCTAAGAAGAAAAAAAATCGCAAGAGTGGAAAAAAACCGCACAAGATGACGTCTTTGCATAACTCTGAAGCCGCCTTATTACGGCTTAAGAAACGCAGGGCTAAAGAAGGTCGGTTTATCCTCTGGGGGCGCTTGGCCATTGGCTTTGCTGTCGCCTCGCTTATGTGGTTACTTTTCAGTCTTGTCGGCACTGGCTATACGGCCTTTACGCAACATTTTATTACTTTAGATGTCAAACTCGAAGCCTCTATATTGGATCCCACAGATATACGCGATCCTGAAAAATTACGCGCAGCGAATTATCGCCGCCTTATCCAAACCTCTATGCAGGCACAGATAGAAGGGGTCACAGACCGTAAAGAGAAACGGGCCTTGTTTAATCTTGTCTCAGCGTCTGGTGCGACCAATTATGTACGCCAGAAAGTGTACAAAAACCCAAATCTTGTCGGTCAGACTCTAACAGTGACGGTACCAACCTCTGATGAAGTCGATCAGCTCTTAAAGGGGTATATTGACCGAGAAACACCCGAAGCGCGCCGTAAGGTTAGTAATCAGCAAATTGAATGGATTGATGAACTCGTCGATCGCGGCGTGATTAAACCCAAGTTCAATACAATTTTTTTTACGGGCACAGACAGTCGTGACCCTGAATTAGCGGGTATAGCCAGTGCCGTTGTCGGCTCTCTTATGCTGTTATCTGTCGCTTTTATTTTGGCGTTTCCCATTGGGGTCGGGGCAGCGATTTACTTGGATGAATTCGCTCCGAAGAATAAATGGACAGACTTGATTGAAATAAACATCAATAATCTTGCGGCTGTACCGTCAATTGTATTTGGTTTACTTGGCCTCGCTGTTTTCTTGAATTTCTTTGGCATGCCGCGCTCTGCACCGCTCGTTGGCGGTATGGTCTTAGCCCTGCGGGCGTTTCCAACCATCACGATTGCTACGCGCGCGGCCCTTCGCTCTGTATCGCCTTCAATCACAAATGGCGCGCTCAGTGTCGGGGCCTCCCATGTTCAAGCCGTATTCCATCATAAATTACCATTGGCGGCACCCGGTATATTAACGGGGACGATTATTGGCATGGCGCAAGTCCTTGGTGAGACCGCCCCGCTTTTGATGATCGGCATGGTCGCCTTTGTGACTGAAATTCCTACCTCTGTCATGGAACCTGCATCGGCTTTGCCTGTGCAAATTTTCCTCTGGTCAGATAGTGCCGAACGCGCTTGGTCAGAGCGAACCTCTGCGGCGATTATTATTCTTTTGCTTGTCCTCATTACAATGAACGGATTTGCAATCTGGCTTCGTAACAAGCTTGAGAAACGGAGATAAAATGTCAGATAAAAAAGCTGAACCCTACATTAAATTCCGCTGCAAAGATGTGCGCGTCCATTACGGTCAAAATGAAGCCTTACACGGAATTGATATAGAAATTCCAGATAATGGCGTCACCGCGTTTATCGGCCCGTCAGGGTGCGGAAAATCAACTTTTTTGCGCGTCTTTAACCGCATGAATGACACAATTGAAGGCGCGCGCGTTTCAGGTTCGATCCTTATGGACGGCGAAGATATTTACGATAAAAACCTTGATCCCGTACTCTTAAGAGCGCGCGTAGGCATGGTCTTCCAAAAACCAAACCCGTTTCCGAAATCGATTTATGACAATGTGGCTTATGGCCCTAAAATTCACGGTCTAACGACAAGTAAGGCCGAAATGGATCATTTGGTTGAAAAAAGCCTAAAACGGGCGGGGCTTTGGGCCGAGGTTAAAGACCGCCTAAAATCTCCGGGGACGGGTCTCTCTGGCGGACAACAACAACGTCTTGTTATCGCCCGTGCGATTGCCGTATCACCCGAAGTCATCTTAATGGACGAACCCGCCTCTGCGCTCGACCCAATTGCAACGGCTAAATTAGAGGCGCTGATTGATGAACTTAAAGAACGTTATTGCATTGTTATTGTCACACATTCCATGGCACAGGCTGCGCGGATTTCAGATAAAACCGCCTTTTTCCATATGGGCGATCTTGTAGAATTTGGCCCGACTGAAATGATCTTTACCAATCCTGGAAATTCACGAACACAAGATTATATTACGGGCCGTACTGGGTAACGCTCTGAGAGGGGCCCAAAACCCTAAAATTTACTTTGAGGGCGCTGTTTTCAGTTGCGGAAAGCCGTTTACTGGCTGTTTAATTCGAAACACAGTTTTAAGGGTTTGGGGCGTCAAAGCGTCTTGCGGTGTCCCGTGACTCACAAGTTCACCAGCCTGCATGACCCAAATCTCATCCGCGAATTGCAGGGCTAATGTAAGGTCATGTAACGCCGTAATGACTAAATGTCCGTTTTGCGCCTCTGCTTTTAATGTCTCCATCATCGTGATTTGATAATAAGGATCAAGCGCAGCAATCGGCTCATCCGCCAGTAAGATCGGCGCTTCAACCGCCAGTGCACGCGCCAATAAAACCCGGGCTTGCTCACCGCCCGACATAGACCCCATTACGCGGTCTTTGAAATCTAAAGAGTGCGTCACCTCAAGAGCGCGGAAGACAGCGGCCTCTCCGTCATCACTCAGGCGCCCAAGTGTGCCGCGAAACGGGGCGCGACCTAAATCGACAATCGCTTTCGCGTTTAAATTTGGGGGTACAGCCCGCGCTTGCGCCAAATAAGATATGGTCTTAGCACGGCCTTTCAAAGATAAGCGGTTCAAGTGCGTCCCGTTAAATTCAAGCGTGCCGCGACTCGGGACAATCAAACCCGCGATTGTTTTTAACAGAGTTGATTTTCCACTACCATTCGGGCCCAGCAAGACAATCAATTGTCCCAATTCAGCCTGTATAGATATATCTTTAAGCACAGTTTTTCGGGCGCTTCCGCGACCATAGCCTGCGGTGAGGGATTGAATTTTGAGCCCGCTCATATACGGCTCTCTTTCACGGCCAGATACAGAAAAAACGGCACGCCAATGAGCGAGGTTAAGACTCCCAGATAGAGCGGCGTCCCTGGCCCAGAGACGGCGCGCGTTAATGTGTCCGCAAAGACCAAAAATCCAGCCCCCCCAATCGCTGATAAAGGAATAAGGCGAAGTGGGTTTGGCCCAAATATGAGCCGCATAATATGCGGGACAAATAGGCCTATAAATCCAATCGCGCCGGCAACGGCAACACCGCTACCAACGCATAATGCAACCCCTGCAATCATCAATAAACGAACACGCGCCAACGATACGCCTAGACTACGCGCCGTATCTTCACCGAGGCTCAACGTCTTTAAGTCTGACCCTGTGAACATAAGCAAGATAAGTCCAGTAACGGTAAAGCCGCTACACATATATAAGGCAGTCTTATCTGCGTTTTTAAGTGAGCCCATTAGCCAGTAGACGATTTCAGACAAGGCCCATGGGTTAGGCGCAAAATTCATTATAAGACCTGTTAAAGCGGTTGCCATGGCTCCAACACCAACGCCTGCGAGAATGAGTGTAGACGCGCCTTTTCGCGGCCCCGCCAAAATTAAAATAAACACAGCCCCCAAGATTGTTGTGAACAAAGCACTCATGGCCACAAAGCGGGCGTGTCCAAAATATAGAGCCAGCACTGCGCCAAATGCGGCGCAGGCAGAAAAGCCTAATATACCGGGCGCGGCCAAAGGGTTTCGGGTATAGCCTTGCAAGGCAGCGCCAGACGCGCCAAGGCCTGCCCCAATCACGAGCGCGAGGAGTGTTCGGGGCAAACGCAAATCTTGTATAATCATAATATTAAGCGCGCTCCCTTGACCGATTAAGGCATAAAAGCTCTCTCGCGCCCCGAGATCAGCCGCGCCAAATAAAAGCGAGAGCGCCGCGCAAACAAGGCACACACATATCAACGCAAACACTTTCATAGTTTTGAACCGTCCGAAGGCGTTGGTTTCACGGGCTGCACCAGGTCTACTGTAACGGGTTCCCTTTTATCGGTTCCCATTTCACCGGGATTAAGTCCAAGCTGAACCAGCGCGTCGGAAATACGTTCAGTCGCCTCTATTAACCCTGGGCCAGCACAAGGCCAGAGCTGTCCCGGAATTTCGAAGGTCGGAAACTGAGCAATATAGTCAGACACAGTTTTATGCCGTATCGCCATGGCTTGGACACTTTCATAACCGTCTTCAAAATAGCTTGTAAGAATTACATCAGGCCTTAGCGCCAAAAGCTGTTCTGGATCTGGTGAGAACCAACCTTGCGTGGTGATAATGTTTTCACCCCCTGCGAGGCGTATCGCATGGTCAATGAATGTACCCGCACCCGCCGTGCCGCCAGAGCGCGAAAGATATAAAATTTTGGGACGTTCAACAAATCTGTCACGAGCGCGTAACGCCGCAACGCGCGATTTTAACGCCCGAATTTCAGGCATGCCTGCATTAAGCTCTAGGCTAATAGCGTGAGCGTTTGTAAAAACTGTATCAAAATCCTCGCCCCATTTTAAAACCAGAGACGGCGTATTGAGTTGATCCCGGTCTTTACCTTCGCCCGGCCCAAAAAGTAAAAGGTCAAGCGTATGCGGAGATCCGAAATCAACCGAGGCTATTGAGGCCGCTTCCGCTTTGGCGAGGACTTCTAAATCATCCCATAATTGCGGCAATTGCTTTTGCCTATCTGTGGCGCGTGACAAACGACTTTTGGATTGCCAAGATAAGGCCCGAACATGGTCGGGGACGAGCGCTAAAATATAGCTATCCCCGCAAAGCGAGGTTGACCCAATACTGGGAGATTTTATCCCACCTTCCTCTATCCCGTCTGTCTTAAGGGTAGCCGTTTTTATCCATGACGTATCTTGAGCCTGAGACGTATCATGGGCCTGAGACGTATCATGGGCGAATGCCGTGCCATGTGTAAAAATTATGCTGAGCAACACAGGCAAGAGTAAAAGTGCAAGGCCAAAAGGCCTTGCACTCAATACCATATTAAGACGCTTCAGATTAAAAACGCGCACGGAGCGCGCCGTAAACAGCACGATCTTGGGATGCATATCCAATAACTTCTTCATAAGTCTCATTCAGAAGGTTTTCTCCGCGTAAACTGAATGTCAAATCATCCGTCAAATGATAACTGGCATTTAAACCAATGAGTGTGAAGGCTTTAAGTTTAACAACAGTCGCTGGGAAGGTCGCAAAATCTTGATCGGTTTGCGAACCCGTATGATCGACCACACCTGTTACAGAAAGCTTGTCATTAACATTATACGTTGCAGAAGCGCTCGCGGTAAAGTCGGGACGCCGAATTTCTTTCACGCCGTTCTCTTTAGCGTTTAAGAGTGTGGCACTGCCGCTTAAATTAAACATATCAGAAACCGTCCATCGCGCTTCAACTTCCACACCTTCGCGGCGGCTTTCAGACGTTCGGTTTTTGGCCGTAGACGGGAAAACGCTAAAGTCTGTGAAAATCTCGTTTTCAAGATCAGATTTAAAATAATCAACAGAAACGTTGATCGAGTCGCCAAAGCTTTGCATATAGCCAATGTTAAAGCCTTTTGATTTTTCGGGTTTCAAATCTGGATTTCCAACAAAGAATGCTGGGAAGAAACCAAAAAGCTCGGTTAAGGTTGGGTTCTTAATCCCCGTACCGTAAGAGCCTCTAACCTGTCCACCCAGACTGGCAAGTTCATAACCGCCGCCCACACGCCATGTTAGGGCGTCATCAAAACGTGAATTGAAGTCCTGTCGCAAAGACGCCGTAAGGGTGAGGTCCCCGGGCGTAAACCGGTAATCCCCCGCAATAGCCTCACGGCTAAGGCTTTTGCTTTGATTTTGTCCTGCATTCTCGCCGCCGAAATTTGTGAATTTTTCAGTCTCTGCCTCGGCCAAAACCGTTATATCATGGTTGCCTATAATTTTACGGGCCACCCAGCTATATTGACGACGTGTCCCTTTCGTGTCGTTTTGAAAGCTGGCATTCGGGTTTTTCGTATCTGTATCCGTCAAAGAAAAAGCAAGCGTATTGGCAATATCCATAACATCAAACCCAACAGAGACACGCCCCAAAGCCGTTTTCGTTGTGAGTTCATCATCCGTGTCATTTAAACGTCCGTCAAAATCAGAATCCGAATCAAACTCAGTCTTTAGCTTTGACAGAGCGCCTTTCGCATTAATTGAAAACGGCCCAAGCGCGATATTGTTTAAACCAACATTTACGCTCTTACTTTGACTTCCATCTTTCTCATCGCGATCCGCATTCGAAATATCATAGCCGTCGGTTTCAAAGAATGTTCCGTTCACAGACAGGCTTGAGCGCTCTCCAAAGGCCTCATTCAGACCGTAAACCGCATTACCTGTAACGGCGCGTGTTTTAAAACTACCGATTTCAAAAGATGTATCGTAGCCACTTTCAACATTTGCCGCGCGCGTGGTGATACTGATAACCCCGCCAACCGCATCAGAACCGTAAAGGGCTGACTGTTCACCGCGCAAGAACTCAACACGAACAATGTCTTCTGTGCGCAAGCCTGCAAAATCAAATTCACCTGTATTTGGATTACCCGCTTCAATACCGTCAATTAAAACGAGGACATGATTGGCTTCTGAACCCCGTACGCGGATTTGAGTTAAATTCCCAGACGGTCCTGAACGGTTAACCGAGACGCCCGGCAATGCGCGTAAAAGATCAGACACATATCCTTGACCACGATTGCGTATATCTGTTTCTGTTAAAAGACTAACGGGACTCGTGATTTCATCCGTTTGGCTTGTACCCAAACGTTGCCCAATGGTGATAATCTCGCGATTGTCAAAATCGGTTAAATTTTGAGGCCCATTCTGAGAGATTGACGTCTGTGCCCAAGATTGGGCGGCAGTGAAAGAAAGGCCTAAGACGGCACAATTTATAAATAAAGCGCGTTTCATAACACGACTCCTTGTAGCCCGCATAATGCAGGCGGTTGAACAAAATGTCGTCATTGGAAAACTCCACGCTCAAGAGTACGACCCGCCTCTCGCGCACTGGCGACTGTATTGGCAGGTCTTCTGACTTCCGACTCAAATGATGAAACTGCGTCTTCCCGAAAATCTCTCAAAGCTGAAACGCTTTAAGCCTAAAATCAGTGACATATGCAGTCGTCTCGTCGGTTACAGCTGCGGGTGCAGTTGAGGATTTGAACTTAAATTTTTGCGTAAAATCATATCAAAATCTGGCTATATTAGCCGTTTTCTGATGGCGATTGCATTCGATTAAAAGCAAACAAGTTTCGGTTCGCACCTCATTCCCATATTCAGCCCTTTTTACGGGGCACCAATATCGCCCTCTTGTCGAAAAAGTGACCGTCCCGCAAGTGAAAAATTCACGATTGTGCTATTATGGGTTTAAATTGAGACGACTATAAAATTAGCGAATGCTTTCCAATATTTTGACTTGCCCGCTGGTTTTAACGCTTGTGAAAACGCCCGTTCAAATAGGCTGTATAGAGTGCGAGGGCGAGAGCGCCGACTATGGCCAATATACCGATGCTTTCAAATGCGATTTTCGTTTGAAATCGTTCAAGCGCTAAAAAGGATAGCCCCCAAATCGCAGAGAATGCATAAGCGATAACACCGCCGCTTTTTTTCAAAAGTGTCGCAATCACAATAAGCGCACATAAAAGTATAATCACGCAGAGCCAAACTTCGTTCAAACCCGTGAGGTTTCCAATTAAAGGGGTCCAGTTCAAAAATAGAGCCAGGCACGTCCAGCCCGCAATTAAAGAAATACCGAGCGTGCTTAACCCGCTTGGCGCAAAATGTGTATTCATCTCGGTTGCCGTCTGTGTTGTAAGCCCTTTTTTACTGACCATAATGAGCATGGCTTTTACAAGACAAAATACAATGGGAATAAATATAAGTGCCGTCGCCGGCAGAACCCAATCCTCTGGAGCATGCGCGGATAATAACGCCCAAAGGGAAACACACAAAAAGCCTATTGCTGTCCATGGGCCAGCCGCCCTAAAGACTGGATTTTCCTTCTGGCTTGGACGGGCTTGTGTAACCCCGTAGACGATACAGAGTATAAAAATCGGAAGCCAGATTGAAAAAGCAGCGCCAAAAGGCACAAGTAAGCTATCATTTTGATTTGAAAATTCAGAGGCTGTGCGCCCCCAATCCGTGATCTGTGGCAAGGTCGACACACCCCACATAATCGGGGCAAGTATTAAATTAGCGGCGCGGCGGAGCGTATCATTCATCATCATTTTTTACTATAAACCAGTATGCGAGCATTTTATACCTACACCTAAACAAAAACTGTGCTAAGTTTAAAAGGCAACTAATGAAAGAGGACACCTTATGCATATAAAAATTGTCTCCAAAGGGATTGATGTTTCACCGGCGCTCAGCGATCGCATCACTGGAAAACTCGAAGAGATGATGGATAAATATATACATAGGGACGGCGATGTTCATGTATCGGTTAGCCGCGAAGGCACGGGGTTTAAAACTATAATTTCCGTTCATTTACCCTCTGGGGCGACGATGGAATCCAAAGGCCAAGCACAAGATGCTTACGGAGCTTCTGACGAATCACTTGAACATATGGAAAAAAGACTGCGCCGCTATAATCGGCGTCTCAAAGACCATAAGGCCGAGAGTAAAGCCCAAGGGTTCTCAATGTTTATTTTAGAAAACCCCGTGAGTGACGACGAAACAGATGATGATCTAAATTCTGAAACACAAGACCCTATCGTGATTGCCGAAAAAGCAGGCGAAATTCGAACCCTAACGCCCAGTATGGCCGCTTTGGAATTGGGTCTCGCGGATACAGGGGTTGTTATTTTTAACAATGCCAAACATGGCCGTATCAATGTGGTTTTCAAACGGTCTGACGGTAATATTGGCTGGATTGACCCCGCGCCCTAATCTCGCTAAAGCCACGCCAACAGAATACGGCCCTCATTTTTCAAGGCGTATTTAAATAAGCAGTAACATCTTGCCACTACTCCAAGCGGCAAGATTTTTGATGTAATGATGCGGGATGTTTGAACAGTATGGCCCTTGACGTAATTTTTGATATAGAAAACGTGCTCTGCAATGTTTCTACGAGTAGTCAGAAGCAACTCTTTTTAGAAATGGCTCAGACACTGGAACAAAGCGGCGCACTCGACGGCACAGAACAAACCGCTCGCGATGTTGTTAATGCCGCGCTTGAGCGCGAGCGTCTCGGGTCTACCGGTGTGGGATCGGGTGTTGCCATTCCACATGCCCGTATTGAGGGGCTTAAATCTGTTAAAGGCGTGTTCGCGACCCTTGAAACGCCTCTGGATTATGATTCGGTTGATGAACGTCCAGTCAATTTGGTCGCCATGCTCGTGGCCCCTGCACACGCTGGAAGTGAGCACTTACGTGCGCTCGCACAAATTTCACGCCGTTTACGCCGTGATGAGGTTCGCGCACGTCTACGCGCGGCCCCAAATGCAGAAAGCCTATATATCTGTTTGACCGATGAAACATCAGCACATGCGGCCTAGGGTTTGTTGACACTTAGGGTTTAAAGAAAACACAGCCACGGACACGCCACAACACCAAAAATTCAAAAATGAGCCTGTTTAAAAAATGGGCAGGGTTCAAAGGTAAAATGCTTGGAAAGCTAAAAAGCATAAAGAGGCAGCGTTTTCAGACGAAACGCTTGTTTCATTTCTTTTTCGTTATTTTAAAATTTAACGTATTTTATCCAGATTGTCAGAGACACATCACTCTGTCATAAAGCCTTTGCAAAGTAGGGTTAGGGCTTGCGCGATAATCGCCGCAGGACATACGCCCCCTTAATGAATACACATAAAACACATTCCGTCCCTTCTATAGATGGTTCAACAAACGTGAAACCCGATTCCAACAAACGTTATTTTAACCGTGAGCTGTCTTGGCTGTTCTTTAACACACGTGTTATGGAAATGGCCGAAGATAAAGCGGTGCCTTTATTTGAACGCTTACGGTTTTTATCTATTTCGGCGTCTAATCTTGACGAATTTTATATGGTGCGTGTGGCGGGTCTGCGTACACAAGTTCTGGCGGGTATGACGACAGAAAGCTTTGACGGCTATACGCCACAAAGACAGTTAGAGAAAATCGCTAAACGTGTTTCTAAAATCACAAAAGCACAAAATACCTGTTGGCAAGAGCTCTCAGCGCTACTCTCGAATGAGGGCGTTTTTGTGAAAAAAATCTCAGAACTTTCTCCTGAATCGCTTGAGCAATTAACCGAACTCTATCGCGGGCAAATCATGCCGTTATTATCGCCTATGGCGATTGATCCCGCCCACCCATTTCCTTTTATTCAAAATCTGGGTTTAGGGGTTGTCTTGCGTCTTTTAGACAAAAAACACTCTGAACCCCGCTATGCAATTGTCCCCGTTCCATCGCATGTGCCCCGCTTTATCAAAATTGAAGAGGGTAAGAAAAAGCATGTGACCTATGTGCGGGTTGAAGACGCGCTTGAGCATTTTGCAGAAGAGCTTTTCCCAGAGTTTTCGCGTGATGCCATCGGAGCCTTTCGGATAACCCGTGATAGTGACATTGCCGTTGATGAAGATGCCGAAGATCTTGTTCAACATTTTGAATTTTTACTCAAAAAAAGACGCCGTGGGCGCGTCATTCGGCTTGAGCTTGAAGGCGATATGCCGCGTGATTTAAAAGCCTTTCTAATTGAGAGTTTTGAATGTTGGGATGAGGATATTCAAGATACGAGTGGCATGATTAGCATGCGAGATTTATCTGATATTATCGATTCGACAAAACCTAAGCTTTTATTTCCACCCTTTCAGGCCCGTTTCCCCGAACGGATTCGCGAACATGACGGAGATTGTTTTGCCGCAATTGCGGCCAAAGATATTCTTGTCCATCACCCTTATGAAGAGTTTGACGTGATGATCCAGTTTTTGGAACAAGCCGCCCTCGACCCGAATGTTGTCGCGATTAAACAAACACTTTACCGGACTTCGGATGACAGTCCAATTGTCAAAGCGCTGATCAATGCTGCTGAGCGGGGTAAGAATGTAACGGCTCTTGTTGAATTAAAAGCCCGTTTTGACGAAGCCACCAATTTACGCTGGGCTCGGGATTTAGAGCGTGCAGGCGCGCATGTGGTTTACGGTTTTATTGATTATAAAACGCATGCCAAAGTATCACTCGTTATTCGCCGCGAATCGGACGGCCTTAAAACTTATACGCATTTAGGCACGGGTAATTATCACGCGCAGAACGCAAAAATTTATACCGATTTAGCCCTATTCACAACGGATGCCGATTTCGGCAGTGATGTCGGAAAATTATTTAATTACGTCACCAGCTATTCCAAACCACAAAGCCTTAAAAAGCTTGTGATTGCCCCGTTAAATTTGCGCCAACATTTATTGAAGCAAATTGAAGCTGAAATTGACTTTGCAAAATCAGGAAAGCCTGCCGCAATTTGGGCCAAAATGAACGCACTTGTAGACATAGAGATCATTGACGCGCTCTATGCGGCATCCAATGCGGGCGTGCAAATTGACCTTGTCGTACGCGGTATTTGTTGTTTGCGCCCAGGCGTTCCAGATTTATCAGAAAACATTCGGGTCATTAGTATTGTCGGGCGATTTCTAGAACATTCGCGAATCGTGTGTTTTGGGAATGGGACTGCCTTGCCTAATATGAACGCCAAAATTTATTTCTCATCTGCGGATTGGATGCCGCGCAATTTAAGTCGCCGTATTGAGACTTTGATACCCGTAGAAGCCATAACAGTCCGGCGGCAAATCTTAAATCAAATTATGACGGCAAATCTCCTCGATACTGCCAATTGTTGGGAATTACGCCCGACAGGCCGATATGAACGCAGACAAGTTTCAGACAGAGACACTGTGTTTTCAAGCCATGAATACTTTATGAAACATCCCTCGCTCTCTGGGCGGGGCAGTGCGCTGCGCTATTCCGCGCCGCAAGATCTACCCCATCAAGGTTTACCCCAGCGAGACAGACGAAACTCGCAAAGTTTGCCTGACAAAAATTTGACAGAACGAGCGCTTCGCGTCACAAAACAAAAGCAGAGTGATACAAATTCCCAACTCTGATCTGGAGATTTGCCTATTCCCGCACAGTCAACACCAATAGACCGCGTTGGGATCTTAGATATTGGCTCTAATTCAGTTCGACTTGTTATCTATGAACTTTTTGGGTCGGCTTTCACGCCTGTGTATAATGAGAAAGTCCTCGCTGGTTTAGGGCGTGACCTCAGAGAAACGAATCGCCTAAGCCTTGATGGACGAAAACTTGCTCTGTCTGCTCTTAAGCGGTTTAAACGCATTTCAGAAGCGCAAAACCTTTCGCATTTATTGGTTGGTGCAACGGCGGCTTTGCGCGAAGCCGAGGACGCCGCTGATTTTATTGCCATTGTAAAAGCTGAAACAGGGCTTGATATTCACCCCGTTAGCGGCCGTGAGGAAGCGCGGTTAACGGCTAAAGGGCTTATTGCCGCGATTCCGAATGCACGCGGTATTGCCGCCGATTTAGGCGGAGCCAGTCTAGAATTAATTGAAATCGATCAAGGCCAAGTCAAAGCGGGCCAAAGTTATCCTATCGGCCCCTTCAAGATAATCGGAAATAATCTATCTTCAACGCATGAGTTTAATGTTGAACACATCCGTGCAAGCGTAACCCAACAATTGAGCGCTCAAACCAAAGACAAAGGCTATGCTAAAGGCCAAACCCTTTATCTAATTGGCGGTGCATGGCGCAACCTCGCAACGATCCATCAAGCGCTAACAGAGTATCCAATGCATACGCTCCAAGCGTATCGCTTAACAACGGACGCCGCGCGAGCGCATGCACATTGGTCGTATGGTGAGGGTCGCGATGACGTATTAGCATGGCAAGGTATTAACAAACGCCGCGCAGAAACCCTGCCCTATAGCGCGCTTTTATTAGATATATTAATAGACCAATTAGATCCAAGTGAGATTGTGATTTCAACCACGGGTCTTCGCGAAGGCCTTTTATATGACGCGCTAACACCGCAATTACAGGCTCGGAATAGCTTGTTTGATGGATGTCGAGATTTAGCGCGGGGCAATCTGCAAAGCGTACACTTCTCGGATCCCTTATTTCGGTTTTTAGAAGATGCCGCTATAAATTTTCCGCAATGCTTTCAACCAGAAAATGAACTCCGTTTACGCCGCGCAGCGTGTTATCTGGTCGGTATTGGCAAAGGCTTGCATCCTGACTATCGTGCCGATCTTGTTTTTGAAGACGTGCTCTACGCCCCGCTTGCAGGTTTAGACCATAAAGAACGCGCATATTTATCGCTTATCCTCTATAGCTCATACACAAAAAGCGCGACGACCCCTAATGAACCCGCGATTCAGCATTTACTCAGTCAGTCAGAACAAAATGCGGCGCGTTGTTTTGGGGCCGCTATTCGTTTAGCTGTTGTCGCCTCTGGACGCTCACCCCGTTTATTAGATAATTTCTCGCTGTCTACAACGGCAACGACCTTGACCTTCAGTGTTCAAGAGGCGGACAAAGACTTAATCAATGAACGTGTACACTTACATGCTGAACGCTTAGCAAACCGAGCAAGCCTAGTCCTGAATATGACCGAACTTAAACCGTGAGATAAACCGAAGCTCAACACCCTTCACGGTTCAGGGTCGCGTTCGGCTTCAGCACGCGCACTAATATTGGGACTCCAGTTTTTCTGAAGGCGCTTTGCTTTTTCAGCGTCTCTTTTTGCCTGTTCTTCTTGTGCTTTTTTTTCATCATACGCTTTAAGGAGGTATGAGCCGACTTCAATTTGAGAGCCTTGCAAAATGGAAGATCCTTGTGAAATTGACGACCCTTGTATTTGAGAGCCTTTGAGCTTTGCCGCCGCTTGCGTTTTCTCTTTTGCGGCCTTGAGTTCAAGCGCAGCATATTCTTGTTCGGTTTTCTGTTTTTCAACCTGTTTTTGCGCGGGCTTTTCTTGAACAGGTTTACCAGAAACAAAATCTGATTGCGGGGCAACACGCCATAAACGCCCAGACCAGCTATCGGCAAAAAACAGACCCCGCATATCAATAATCATCGCGGTCGGACGGCCCCAAGCTGCGTTTTTTCGCTGTGTCAAAAAGCCGTCTACAAAAACTTTAGCTTTATTTTGCGGACGGCCAAATTCTGTGGGTACGGCCATGATATTCATGCCCCCACTACTCGATTGCGGTAGCGTATACGGGCCACTTTGCGATACAAGAATATGATCTTTCAAAGCCTGTGGCCATTTTTCTGGTGTTTTAAACTGGCCTGGCAAGATAAGGCCACCCACATCATGCGGCGCCGTATTTTGCGAGTGCTCAAACCCTTCCATACGTTGCACAATACCGCCTTGATATTCCATAATATAAGGCCCAACACCGAGCCAAATATCACCCTGAGGCCGGGTCGAAATAACCGTAATCGGCGCATTAAACCGCGATAGGATCGTCGCCTGACGAGAGAGCGGGTCGATCCGAATGAGGCGGGAAAGCTCTTGGCTTTGACTGTCAAAATCCGTAATGCCTATCAGTAAGGCGCGGTCTTTAGGGGCAAAATCCATGGGCCTTAACGCTAATCTTAGCGACGATTTT
The DNA here is from genome assembly GCA_937965735.1 of uncultured Caulobacterales bacterium. Classification (GTDB taxonomy): domain Bacteria; phylum Pseudomonadota; class Alphaproteobacteria; order Caulobacterales; family Maricaulaceae; genus CALCKU01. The sequence continues at coordinate 30,871 of CALCKU010000033.1, read as the reverse complement.
GCGCGGGACTGCATAAAGGTTTGCGGCGCGGATGAGGGTTGATTTGCCTTAGGCGATAGAGCCCACCCCCTGTCTTTCTGGCTTTGAAGTCCACGCAGGCTGACATATTCATCTCGAAGCCCAGTTTTCGGATTACACCGCCAAATCGCATCTAAATCGGCTATGAATAAAACATCTTCACTATGGGCCGCTAACCCAGATGGCGTTTTGAAAAGGCCACAAATTGGACGTCGCCCATCCAGCTTCCCATCTTGGCCACGGTCACTTAACGCCCAAACCCGTCCATTTTGTGCATCGCTCACAAAAATATCGCCCGATGGGGACAGCTCAAGGTCAGAAATTTCTCCTAAGCCTGTCATAACCTCGGAAACCTGTAGACCTGAAATGGATTGCAATAGGGTTTGACCACGCGCTTGCTTTCTGAGGGGCTGCGCTGGTTTTGGTAGACGCACTGAACTTTGTTTGGGCCCTAATGCGAACATTTCAGAAGATCTCGAAGTCTGACCTAAAGTATGCGTGTTCGAAAGAGCTTGTGCCATTGCGACATTCACGCCGATCAAACCATATAAATTCAGAATCCAAAACGGTATACGGCCTATTCTCTGTACCGAGCGTTTGGACGTTCGAGATTTTGAAGGATGAATATTTGAAAGCCAAGTTTTCAAGCCAAAGCCTTTCGGTAAATGCGTAAACGAATCACATGTTCTGCGAATCACCAAATGAGTGTGGGCCATTGTATGTAAATTTTCGACTAAAACTCACAGTATTTGAAAGGGGATTGCCCGCATAAAAACCCCGTATATGTGATTATGTCCGGATTGACGGATAGACATCTTTATCGGTTGCACACCCCCAATAAGAATTTTTACAAAAAGCGTTACGGCTTTATAGAGACATGCAGAGAGACCCGTACAGATATAAAGCCCTGTTTTTACCGGTTTATACTAAGGATGACCTCAGGCCCCGCTTGTCATGGCGACTTTAAGTGCGCTAGACTGAAACGAATAGGTCTAATGCGTTGAGGGAGTGTGCTTTCAAAAGTCATGTGTTGAATTTAAATATGATTGCCTCTGAAAAGGAAAACGCTTGGAATAAGAGAACAGCGCGCCTTAATTTAGCACCGCACCCCTCTGAAATCGTGTTTTATGAAAAATGCGGTTTCCCTATACCTTTGCAAGCCATGTTTTTATTGGCCGTATTTTTAAAAGGCGGGGTATAGGACTATGGGAACATTTGACCCAAACTTACCGCAAAAATCACCCCCGAAATTACCTGAAAACAGGGCCGAGACTTTACCCATGCCCGAAACTGTGCGTTCGGGTACATTTCCGTGTCTAGTGCTCAACGCGGATTATCAGCCGCTTTCTTATTTCCCCCTATCGCTCTGGTCGTGGCAAGACGCCGTGAAAGCTGTCTTTCTTGACCGCGTCAATGTTGTAAATTCTTATCAGAAGACGGTGCGCTCGGTTGAGTTTGAAATGCCTATACCCAGCGTAATTGCGTTAAAAGACTACATCCCACAAAATCGTTCACCCGCCTTTACACGCTTTAATTTATTTTTGCGGGATGGGTTTGAATGTGTCTATTGTAATAGCCCCGATGACCTGACCTTTGATCATGTCATCCCAAGACGCCTAGGCGGTAAAACCGAATGGGCAAATATTTCCGCAGCCTGCTCACGCTGTAACCTGCGTAAAGGCGGACGTTTGCCCAAAGACGCGCAAATGTTTCCAAAGCGAAAACCCTATGCGCCGACTCGGCATCAACTCCAATCACAGGGCCGCCGCTTCCCGCCAAATTATTTACATAAAAGTTGGCTTGACTATCTATACTGGGACGTTGAATTAGAAGCATGAAAAATAAATTACACCCATACGCTCTTATTTTTGGAATCGGCATCGGCATTGTTGTCCTCGCAGCCCTCCGCCACCCGCTCTTTGCGCTCTTTGCAGGGGTTATCGCAGTCGTCGGTCTTGATATGGGCTTTAAATCTGGCCGTATTGGCAAAAATAAGAAAAAAGATGAAATTGATTCTGATAAATAAAAGAGCCCTGCCGTGACCCATACGTTCAAAACACGTACCAAGAGACTCGCAACACTCTTATTGACGCCGCTCTTTTTGAGCGCTTGCACGGACACATCGCCAAATGTCATCTTAGAAACAGAATTGGGCGCAATAGAAATTGAAGTCTATCCGAATGTTGCGCCACTCTCTGCGGCGGATTTTTTATATTATGTTGATGAAGGCCTCTATAACGGACAAAGTTTCTACCGTTCTGTAACACCGCAAAACGATCCCAGACAGATGGGCATGTCTTTGATCCAAGGTGGACGCGCGGATCTGCTACCCGTGACCCAAGGAATCGAACACGAAACGAAAACTGGCATTTCAAATGTCAGCGGTACCGTTTCAATTGCCCGAGACGCGCCTGGTACGGGCAGTGCGGCCTTTTTCTTTATCAATATTGGCGATAACACATTTCTTGATTATGGCGGGGAACGCAATCCAGACGGGCAAGGCTATGCCAGTTTTGGTACAGTGGTCAAAGGTATGGATGTGGTACGCAGTATTCAAACACAAGCCGTTGGGATTGGCGATGTTCAGAATAACCCTGTGACCGCAGGGCAGTTTTTGACCGACCCCGTTGTGATTACGAAAGCCTATAGAAAATGAAACCCATAAAACGCGCGACACTCCGCTTTATTACACATGCGTTTTTGATGGCTTTCACGAGTGTCGCTTTAATGGCATGTCAGCCTTCGACCCATCAAACGCCTGTCACAGCGGATACGGCGACATATTACCTCGTGCGGCACGCGGAAAAAGTGTTAGGCGTTGAGAACCCACCACTAAATCCAGACGGGCTTAAAAGAGCAGAAGTGTTAAAAACAGAGCTTGCCGCTGTGAGTTTTACTGAAATATTTTCGACAGATCTGACGCGTACGCTCGATACAGCGAAACCGATTGCAGACGCACAAAACCTCAATATTGCCCTTTATGACCCACGCGACCTTGAAGGGTTTGCCAATGTTTTGTTAAAGCGGGACGGACAATTCTTGATTGTTGGACATTCAAATACCACGCCGCAACTCGCTGAACTGTTAGGCGGATCGGGCGGGACACCAATTTATGAGCCAACCGAATATGATCGATTATACAAGATCACGCGTATCGGCACTGCGATTGAATCAGAAATCTTACGGTTTGGAACACTTTATATACCCAAGGTCTCAACCGAACCTACATCACAGGCTGAACCCTAAAACTCAGACGAAGCTCATAGCCAAATTCAACCCGGACGCCCGTCAATTTCCTACATAACGCATACCATGCTTTGGCCCGTTTCGGCCTTAGGCATGTTTAAAAATCCGTCGTCTTTCTACCGAAGACGGGATTTGCATAGATTCTCTGTATTTGGCCACGGTGCGCCGTGCAATATTGATCCCCTGTGCATTTAACAACTCGACGATCTTATCATCGGATTTCACCGTTTTTTCTGTTTCTTCACCGATTAAGATTTTAATCTTATGACGGACGGCCTCTGAACTATGGGCTTCCCCGCCGTCTAATGACGGGATTGAGGCTGTAAAGAAATATTTCAACTCGAACAAGCCACGCGGCGTGGACATATATTTGTTAGAGGTTACACGACTGACCGTACTTTCATGCATTTCAATCGCGTCAGCAACAGCGCGTAAATTGAGCGGACGTAAATGGTCAATCCCGTAAGCAAAGAAGCCATCTTGTTGTTTGACGATCTCTGTTGAAACTTTCAAAATTGTACGCGCACGTTGATCCAGAGACTTGACAAGCCAGCTCGCATTTTGATGACATTCGGTCATAAATGTCTTGGTTTCTTCGTCTGTGGATTTTCCGTCTTGCCCGCAAATTTCTGTAAAATAACGGTTATCAACCAGAACACGCGGCAAAGTATCCGAATTCAGCTCAACAGCCCAACCGCCTTGCGGGGTCTCGCGAATATAGACATCAGGCTCAACCGCAGCGGCAATATCGCCGCCGTAAATCAAGCCAGGTTTAGGCGCTAAAGCGCGTAGGCGTACGATATAAGTATGCAGGGTCTCAGCATCGAGCTTACAAATTTTCTTAAGCTTAGTGAGGTCATGTTTAGCTAATAGTTCTAAATTATCGACCAATGCAATCATTGGCGGATCAAGTTCATCACGCTCGCGTAATTGCAACGTTAAACATTCTTGCAAAGATCGCGCAAAGACACCGGTCGGCTCAAACGTTTGCAACGTCAAAAGAATAGATTCAATACGGTCAACATCAACACCGAGGCGATAAGCTATATCCGCCAAATCAGCGCGCAAATAGCCATTTTCATCCACATGATCGATCAGGTTTTTGGCAATCATACGCTCTTTTTCGCCGTGTATAGACATGACGAGTTGTTCTGTTAGGACTTCCGTTAAAGTCTTTTCCGCCGCCGTATTTGCGGCCGCGTCATAATCCGAACTGCCCGAAAACGAACCTCCAGAGCCTGCTTTGGACCAATCAACCGTACCACCAACATCGGCCGTCGGACCGTATTCTCGGCTTATATCACTCGAAGACGCCTCTGTATCTACCGCATGCATAGGCGCATCAAGATCAGATGATGCCATAGTATCCGATAGGCTGACTTCTTGCAGGCCCTCAGAATTCCCGTCTTTACTATTGTCAACAGACTCGCCGCGACGATTTTCATCGCCCGTTCCGCGCTCAAGCAAGGGATTGCTCTCTAATTGCTCATCAACAAATGCCGCTAGCTCTAGATTGGAGAGTTGCAACAGTTTGATCGCCTGTTGCAATTGCGGCGTCATCACTAATGACTGACTTTGTTTGACCTGTAACTTTGGCGCCATCGCCATAATATTCACCTTAAACTTACCCGTATAACCGGCCCATTATTCTCAGGCTTTATCAACGCAAACCCTTATTTGAGACAAAGGCGTAACTGAAAATGTTTAAGGAGTCGTTTGATCGCGCGTCAAACTGGCCCAATTATTGCTTAAGCGGCCCTAAACGACGCGTAACTTCAACAGAGAATCTGCAAGAAATCTATAAGAATCCTGCAAAATACCAAGCCTATTCCCACCTTTAAGTCTTTATAAACCATAGTCTAAAATAAATTGAATTTTACAATTCGGGGAGGGTTTTGAGACGCCTACCTCTAACTGCCCCAAAGAAATATCTGCCACAGCGCCGAGCGCCGCACTTATTACACTTGGAATAAAGGGTGTCCCAACGGCGCGCGCGTGATAAGAAAGACTATGCAAAGCCAAGTTAAAATTTGCGGGTTAACCCGCGCGCACGATATTGAAACAGCCCTTGAATTTGGTGCGAATTATTTGGGCTTTATTATTGAGGCTGAAAGTCCGCGGCGCTTGAGCGTGGCGTCTGCCGCCAAACTCACAGCACCCGTTACGGGGCTCTGCCCGTGTGTGGCTGTGACTGTGAACCCTACAATGGATTTAGTGTTTCGCATTGCTGATTTGCCGGCCTTTGAATTCATACAATTACACGGCTCAAATATTTCCCCTGATTTTATCCGCCAGATAAAAACAAAAACACGCTTATCTGTCATTCGTGCTCTGACGATTAAAGATTCCTCTGATGTTTTGGCGGTCACGAAATGTGTTGGGCTTGTGGACACAATATTGCTCGACGCGCCGGCTCCCACGGGCGTGACCCAAGCGGGAGGGCACGGCCTCACATTTGATTGGCATCAACTAGATTGGGGACATATTAAAACTTTGAACCAAACCACGCCCATCGGACTCGCGGGCGGATTAAACCCCGATAATATCGCTCTCGCTAAATCAGTAACAGGCCTGAATTTTTTCGATGTTAGCTCTGGCGTGGAGCAAAGCGCAGGCGTAAAAGAGTCTGGAAAGATTGCGCGGTTTATAAAAGCCGCACACAGAACTGAGAGCTAATCATGGGCAAGATGGACAATTTACAATACCCCGATGAGATGGGTCGATTTGGAAGTTTTGGCGGACGCTACGTTGCCGAAACCCTTATGCCGCCAATCTTAGAGTTAGAAGCCGCTTACACAGAAGCCAAATCTGATCCTGCTTTTATCTCAGAGCTTGATGACTTCTTTACCCATTATGTCGGGCGGCCCAGCCCGCTTTATTTCGCCGAACGCCTAACCAACTATATCCGAACTGAAAATAACGGCAATGCGGCCAAGATTTATTTCAAACGGGATGAGCTAAACCACACAGGCGCGCACAAAATCAATAATTGCAGGGGCCAAATCCTACTGGCCAAACGTATGGGCAAAACCCGTATCATTGCCGAAACAGGCGCAGGGCAGCACGGCGTTGCAACGGCCACAGTCGCGGCGCGTTTTGGTCTTGAATGTATTGTCTATATGGGCGCAACCGATATTGTGCGTCAAAAACCCAATGTCTTTCGCATGCGCCTTTTAGGGGCCGAAGTCCGCGCAGTCCATTCAGGAACAGCGACACTCAAAGACGCTATGAATGAAGCCTTACGCGACTGGGTCACGAATGTGGGTGATACGTTCTATTGCATTGGCACGGTCGCAGGCCCCCATCCCTATCCCGCTATGGTGCGTGATTTTCAAGCCATTATTGGCCGCGAAGCCAAAGCCCAAATCCTCGAGCGTGAGGGTCGCCTGCCAGATGCCGTCGTCGCCTGTATTGGCGGCGGCTCGAACGCTATGGGTTTATTCCATGAATTTGTGCCCGAGACATCTGTGCGCCTTATCGGCGTAGAGGCGGCTGGCAAAGGTGTCAAATCGGGTCTTCATGCCGCCTCGCTGACAGGCGGCACACCGGGTGTCTTACACGGCAATCGCACCTATCTTTTACAAGACGAGGACGGGCAAATCAAAGACGCGCATTCAATCTCGGCAGGTCTTGATTATCCGGGCATCGGGCCTGAACATGCGTATTTACATGATATTGGCCGCGCCGAATATGTCAGTGCCACAGATGATGAGGCACTTGAAGCGTTCCAGCTTTGCGCGCGCCTAGAAGGCATTCTGCCTGCACTAGAGCCATCACATGCGATACCCCGCACACTCGATCTTGCCAAAGAAATCGGTAAGGACGGGCTGATGATTATGAATATGTGCGGACGGGGTGATAAAGATGTCTTCACCATTGCGGACGCGCTGGGGGAGCATATCAGCGAAGGCACGGACGGGTAAGAGTATCTGGAAAGAGAGGATCAGAATCAGCTTGGATTTTAATTTGAAGCACTAAAAAGGGCCAGTTTATTTCAATTATCGGACTCATTACAGGCTTAACCGCCTCCCTTATGCTCGGGCAAGCCCTTGATAGTCATAGCGCTTACATGAATTCGCATCACGTATATTTCGGTCAATCGGATCCTGATAATATTCGCGACGTTATTTTTTTGCGGCGCGTGATTGACCCGCTTTCGGATGAATTAAATACCCGCGTTAAGCGGCAAGACGCCGCCCGAAAAACCAAGATGTTAAGACAGAAAGTTAAAAAAGCCACTCAGCCCAAAATCATCTTAAACGTGCCCTTGATTTTACCCGAAGTTCTAAACCTACCCCGTCTTCCTGAAACAGGTCCGATTGATGGGTGTGCTAAAATTCACAAAGGTTTGACGGAAAGTGGCGGTTTTTTTGTTTTTACCTGTGAAAAATTACGGCCTAATATCTCTATTGCACAACACGAAATCATAACCCATCGCTACCGTGTTCTTTTGCGTCAGGCGGGTTGGAAGTCAGTACCGACCGATAAACCCAAAACCACGCGCCACGTACAAACGGATACGCAAGGCTGTAAACGATCCGTGGAGGTTACAATATGGGATGACCGCGTCATGGGTGAGCGGGTGAAAAACCGCAAGAATAGAAATGGTTTTCGCCAAATCGTTTTTCTCACGGCGTTCGATGGTAAAGCTTGCGAACCCTATTACAAAATAGTCAAAATCCTATCCGATGCAAAGCCGCAATAAGCCAAGACGTGAAGCCAGAATAAACCGATCGAAATTCACAAATTCATTTTACAAGCCGACCTTTTTTATGGCACAAAATAGTGTGTAAGAAATATTCCTAAAATGGGAATATAGACTCTTAAACCGCATTGATCGATCGATATAAAATTAGCTGATCTCAAATTTTGGAGCCCTTATGAAAATTAACTCAAAAAAAATAACAGCCTGTCTTATTGCAGGTATCACACTTATCGCTTCTGCTTGTCACACGGTGGAAGGTGTCGGAAAAGACCTAGAAAGCGCAGGTGATAAAGCGAAGGAAATTACTAAAAACAAGTAGCACTTTCAGCTTTTGAATCCCTTACCAAGCCCGAGCCGTAAAATCTGCTATCCTTTAGATTTATCTGAGGCTCGGGTTTATGTGTGTCTTTTGATTTTTTATTTTTCGACAATATTTTTCTACTCATGTTTTTACTGGTCAAAGCTCGCTTAGACTCCTAAAAGCTAGCCCTTATGACACACCGTATAGACACCACGTTTTCGACCCTTAAAGCGCAAAACAAAGCCGCCTTTGTGGCCTATATTATGGGCGGAGATCCAGACCGAGAAACATCGCAAACCGTCCTCAAAGCCCTACCCGACAATGGCGTAGATATTATCGAACTGGGCATGCCGTTCACCGATCCCGCCGCAGATGGCCCAACCATTGAAGAGGCAGGTTTGCGCTCACTCAAAGCGGGCACAACGCTGACCACGGTTTTAGAGATGGCCAAAGCGTTCCGACACACGAATGATACAACGCCCATTATCATTATGGGGTATTGCAACCCTGTTCATCATATGGGTTATGAAAACTTTGCAAAGGCGGCTAAAGCCTCCGGCGTAGACGGCGCGATTATCGTGGACTTACCGCCCGAAGAAGACATGGATTTGCGCACAGCTTTTGAACAACAAGATTTAGCGCTCATCCGTCTTGCAACCCCGACTACGGATGATAAACGTCTGCCGCGTGTCGTCCAAGGCACAAAGGGATTTGTCTATTACGTTTCTGTTGCAGGCATTACGGGTAAAGCATTAGGTCAACAGGCAGCGGTTTCAGACGCAGTGAGTCGCATTAAAAAAGCCAGTGGCTTACCTGTGGTCGTCGGTTTTGGTGTGAAAACACCGCAACAAGCGAAAGCTATCGCCAAAGAGGCAGACGGTGTTGTCGTTGGTTCAGCAATTGTCAAAACCCTGCATGAGGACGGGCCAGAGGCCGCACTCGCGCTCGTAAAGTCGCTGGCGGATGCCACACATAGTGCATAATTTCATTAGAAATTTGAAAAATCCCTCAATCTTTAGCGATCCGAACAGATAATTCTGCGGGTTGACGAATATTAAGGTCGCGTTGTGGGAACGGAATTTCAAGACCGTATTTTTCAAGTGCGCTGTGTAATGCCCAATTATAATCGGCATGAACTCGAGCGGGTTTTTTTACTGCAGTCGAATTGAGCCAAACAACCAATTCATAATTCAAACTACTGTCACCAAATTCAGTTAACCAGACAGCAGGGGCGCGGCTTGGGTCGTGATGTTCCGTCCACTCAACCGCTTGCGCGGCTTCGAGAGCCGCTTTTTTAACGATCTCTTTATCGGTACCATACGCCACACCGAACGGAATGCGAAGGCGTCTACGCGGGTCGCGAAGCGTCCAGTTAATCACTTGAGCTTTTATAAATTCTTCATTCGGTATCAGAATATCGACGGTGTCATTAGTCGTCACAAGTGTGGAACGAATATTGATTTCTTTGACTTCCCCGCGCACGCCCGATTGTAATTCAATAAAATCTCCAACCTTTATAGAGCGCTCAAACAAGATAATAATCCCCGAGATAAAGTTTGAGAATATAGATTGTAGACCAAAACCAATACCGACCCCGATCGCCCCGCCGAGAAAGGCAAAGCTAGACATCTGAATACCGACCATTGAAAGGGCAATGACAAGGGATAAAACCATAAATGCAATTTTGGCCACTTGCCCCAAAAGGCCAGCCATAGACGGAGTCAGGCGTGGGCTCGATTTCAAATGTGCTTGTGCGGCATCCCCTGCGACGCGACCAATCCAGAGCGCAGCAAAGGCAAAAACTATGCTGGCTAAGACTTGGAAAATTGAAATTCGTGTATTGCCAACATTAAACCCCGCTTGATCTAAAGTGGTAATTAGGGGTTGTAGCAAACGCAAAATATACAGAGCGGCTATGCCCCATGCAAACAAAGCCACAAAGGTTTTAAATGTGCCTGACTTCATATTTTTCGTTAAAAGACGGACAACAATCCACGCATTTACAAGACCGACAATAACGCGAAGCGTATGGGTCGGTATGTCAAGGACTCGGAAAAGGAACAAAAAGCCCCAAATGAACACAACTGAAAATACTGGCCATAATGAAGCCGATAGGGCGCTGTAAATATTATATAGAATATCCCGCTGGGAACGCGCCGTGGCTAAATTGTGAAAACGCTTTTGCGGGTGCCGAGAGGCCATCCATCCAAATGCGAAGGCGATAAAAACGGCAATTAACTGCCAAATCATATCAACAGAAAGTACGTTTTCTAAAAATTTTTGCATGTAAGAGTTCGCACTTAAGAGCATGTCCTCAACCCTGCGGGTCTTTGACAGAATAGGCGAACTCGGGACAGCGTCTTGCAGGATTGGCAGGGCCATTTCGTTGGTCTTTTGTATCATCGGATATACGCTAGAAACAATAGTCATAATGCGCCCTGACATGTTCAATAGGGTCCAAATTTAGGCCCTTATTCAAGAGATTTTCATTGCGCGTCAAACGCAAGATGTCAAATTTTAAGGATAAAATTAACGACCTCATTAAGCAATATTTTTAAAATCAAAGACGCATTGCACCGCATATAGGCTATTGCGACCCTGTGAGAAATGAGGCAAAACGGCCTTTATGAATTGGCTAACAAAACTCACCCCCCCTGGGGTCAAGAACATCTTCACCAAGAAAGATACACCTGACAATCTTTGGATTAAATGTCCAAAGTCGGGTGAAATGGTATTTTCAGCCGACCTTGACGGTCTTATGCATGTCACGCCTGCGGGACATCATATGCGGATCGGGCCAAAACTTCGGCTCGGCTATACATTCGATAATGGTGAATATTTGGCCGTTGAGACGCCCAATGTTGCCAAAGACCCATTAAAATTTAAGGACGATAAGCGGTATGTTGATCGCTTAAAGGCGGCGCGTGCTAAAACTGGTGATAAAGACGCCATGTCTATCGGGGTTGGCGAGATAAACGGTATCAAAAGTGTTGTCCTTGTACAAAATTTTGCGTTTATGGGTGGATCGCTTGGTATGGCGGCCGGTGAGGGCTTTATTAAAGCCGCTGATTACGCATGCGAGCATAAATTGCCCTTAGTCGTATTCACGGCAGCAGGCGGTGCCCGTATGCAAGAAGGCGCTTTATCTTTAATGCAGATGCCGCGCACCACAATCGCCGTGCAACGCCTGCGTGAAAACGGTCTGCCTTATATTGTTGTCTTATGTGACCCGACAACGGGAGGCGTTACGGCCAGTTACGCTATGCTTGGTGATGTTCATCTGGCAGAGCCTGGGGCTTTAATTTGCTTTGCGGGGCCACGCGTGATCGAAGATACTATTCGTGAAAAATTACCCGAAGGCTTTCAACGCGCTGAATATCTCGAAGAAAAGGGTATGATCGACAAGGTCGTGTCTCGAAAGGCTATGCGCGAAACCCTATCAAATTTGCTCGCGGTCTTGATGAAATCAGACTTAGTCAAACAAAGCGCTTAAGCTTTGACGCGTTGGCCACGTCAACCAACTAAGCCTGTCACGAATAGGGCATGAAATAAGGGTCTACCATGGCTGAAACTCAGGACGAATCCCAGAACGCCCCCCAGAACGCACCCCCTAGCAAAACGATAGGCAAAGCTGTGGGTGAGACTGTTGAACAAGCCTTGGCGACCTTATCAGCCTTACATCCCAAAAAGATCGATTTAGGGCTAGACCGTATTTTGGCCGTGTTGAATGCGCTCGGTAATCCCCAGAAAAGACTTCCCCCTGTTATACATATTGCAGGGACGAACGGGAAAGGCTCAACAGTCGCATATCTGAGCGCATTTTCTAAGGCGGGGGGCTTAAAAGCGCATGTCTATACATCCCCACATCTTGTGAAATTTAATGAAAGAATTGTACTGGCGGGCGAACAGATTTCCGATGCAAAACTCGTCGATGTTTTATCAAGAGTTCGCGCGGCCAATAAAGGCGCACCGCTCTCATTCTTTGAAGCGACTACGGCAGCCATGTTCCTTGCATTTTCGGAAACACCCGCTGATATTTGCATCATAGAGGTGGGCCTTGGCGGACGCTTTGACGCGACCAATGTCATTACACCCGCTTGCGTCGGCATTACGCCGATTGATTATGATCACGCCGAGTTCTTGGGCCGTGACCTTGCGGGTATTGCGCGCGAAAAAGCGGGTATTATGAAACGTCATGTCCCTGTCCATATTGGAAAACAATCGGACTTAGTGAATGCTGTGCTCGACGCGGAAGCTGCACAACACGCAGTCAAACCCAATATATGGGGCCAAGAATACCGTAGCTATAAACAACAAGGACGGCTTGTTTTTGAAAGCGAAGATACGCTCCTAGACCTACCCTTACCAGCGCTTGCGGGTCAGCATCAAATTATGAATGCAGGCCTTGCGATTTCGATCGCACGCGAAATGCAATTCTCTGAACGCGCGATTAAAGACGGCCTCTCTGCGGTGTCTTGGCCTGCGCGAATGCAGTCACTAACCCGCGGAGCCCTCGCGGATATGGCGCGTGACGCGAAAGCCGAATTATGGCTCGACGGCGGGCATAACCCGCATGCCGCGCGCGCGGTTGCAAGTTATATGGCCGAACTCGAAAGCCAGTCGCCCAAACCGCTCATCCTGATTACGGGAATTTTATCGAATAAGGATATAGGCGGCTTTCTGGATGCGTTTGAAGGCCTTGCCAGCGCCGTGATCGGGGTGGATATACCCGGACATAGCGCGCTCGCCCCTGAAACTTTGATAGAATTGGCGAGCGCTCGAAACATGCTTGGCCAAATCTCAAGCAATCTCATTGACGCAGTCCAACGGGCAATCAATACGGGTGAAGCCCTTTCGCGGGACACGCAGGAACAGCCCGTCATCCCGCCGCGTATTCTAATCTGCGGCTCTCTCTATCTTGCAGGTGAGGTTTTAAAACTATAACCGCTTCCAATAAAAACGGCCCATATACTCTATGCGCCGTGAGATTATTATCTGAAATGACATTGACCATTCGTACCGCGTTTAAGCGCACAAATTATTATACAAAATGATAAGATAATCGGCCTTTGATTAGGGCCTAAGTATGCTCCGAAACCCATTCTTGTAATTTGGTTTTCGTCATTGCACCAACTTTGGTCGCAACCACTTGACCGTCTTTGAAAATCATCAGCGTTGGAATGCCGCGCACATGAAATTTTGCAGGCGTCTCTGGATTATCATCAATATTGACTTTTGCGACTTTCATCTTGTCGCCCATTTCCGCCGCTATATCTTCAAGCGCAGGGCCAATTTGTTTACACGGACCACACCATTCAGCCCAAAAGTCCACGAGTACAGGCGCAGAAGACCCGATTACATCGTCTTTAAAACTTGTATCACTCACCGCAATGGTTGCCATTAGAAACTCCCTAAATTAATCATTCCTAGTTTAAGTAAGAAGCCGCTTAACCTGCGTCAAGGCTTCGTCAAGTTGGAAATCATCCAGTACCATTAAATCAGGCCCATCCGTCCATAAAAGCGCACAGACAATTGCCTTATCTGGGTAAATTTCGCGCGCAAGCTCACGGTAAGCCGCCATTTGCGCAAGGTAGAGCGGCGCGACCCCCGCGGGTGATTTTGGTGGCGGGCGGTTGGATTTATAATCCACAATATAAACGTTTTCATCGGTGACACATAAGCGGTCGATCTGGCCATTTAGATACAGGGTCTTAGGCAAAGTCTTGGCCCGCCCCGCAAGCGAGACTTCTGCGCGGGATCCAATGCCAAAAATCTCGGAAAATTCAGGGGCGTTTAAGACGGCCATGACTTCGGCCAAGATTGTGTCTATTTGCAAAGCCTTACGCTCTGAATCATCCTTATCCTGAATGTGCAGACTTAAATAAGCGCGACCAATGGCTTCGCGGCGTGTTTTTTCAATATCGGGTAGAATTTCAAGCAGTTTATGAATTAAAACACCGCGCCCGTAGCGTATCTCGGCTTGGTGGTTAAGCGGCGAACGGACTGGGGCAGAAGCCTGATTGTCTTCGACGAGTAAATGCGAAGGTGTGACGCGTTGATAAGGCAAGCTTTCGGACGGGGCCGCTTGTCGCGCCCAATCGGGTATATCTATGTCCGTCTTAGGCTGACCGGTTTGCACTGCACTCGGTAGGGGCGCTGCCCCCGCCCCGAAGGCCAAACCCTCACCAAAAGGCGTTTCAATCGTCTCTGTTGTTAAGCCAGCAAATGCGCGTTCGACCTCTTGATACCACGCGCCTTCACTATAGCCCACAGTTTTGCGCCCATCTTGATAGCCACAAATAATCAAGCGCGACTCCGCGCGTGTCATTGCGACATAAAGCAGGCGCATATATTCCTGCATATCGCGGGCTTTACGCGCTTCAATATATGGCTCTAGGGCTGTAGGCCGTATAGCGCTGGCCCCAGAGAGGACAAAACCGCCATCGCCACTTTCTGTACCGATTGCGGTTAACGGCCCCCTTAATGTCGGGACTTGTGTCGTATCGGGTAAAAAGACCACGGGCGCTTCTAGGCCTTTTGCACCGTGGACAGTCATAACGCGTACTTGCCCCAAACCAGCACTGACCGTATCCATTTCTCGTTTTAAAATAGGGTCATCACGCTCGAAATGCGTAATGAAATGTTGCAAGGACGGCGCGTTCTGCCTTTGGTGTGAGAGCGCGATTGATAAAAAGGCTTCAAGCGCATCTTTGGCCTCCATACCAAGCCTTTGATAAAAACATTGCGTCAGACTGATACCGGCCGCATTCAGGGTCGCCAGAACACGGGCAAAAAATTCATAAGGGGCCAAGCGCCGTGAATAGAGTATTAATTCGGATAAGCGCGCGGCGGTTTCAGGGCGGCGTGTTCTTAACGTCTGCCAAAGACTATTCTGATCGCGGCGTGTGGCAACGTCAAACAAGGCCGCTTCATCAAACCCAAAAAGCGGGCTTTTTAAAACTTCTGCCAATGATAAATCATCCGTTGGCAAGAGAACAAACCGCGCAAGCGCGAGTAAATCCTGCACGGCAATTGAATCTTTTAATTTTAAGCGGTCTGCCCCCGCAACCGCAACCCCTTCTGCTTTTAAATTTCGAATGATAGCGTCAAAAAATGCATTTCTTTGGCACACTAAAATCAAAATATCACCCGCCTTCATCGGGCGGGTCGTTTTCAAATCTCGGTCAAAAATAGGTGTTTTGTCTGCTAACCAGTGTTTGATCGTACGCGCAAGCCCCAAGGCTAATTGCTCCCTTTGGTCGCCCGAGGCGAGGGCATTAACGGGCCGGGTGTCCCACGCTTCGCGCTCTTTTTCTATGTCGGGCTTAAAGGCGAGCGGCCAAAACTCGACCCGACCTGAATCCGAACGATGAGCGGTATGACCATCAAGGTCAGACGCAGGCGGATGACGCGCAGGATCAAACATGCGTTGACGCCCTTGCTCTTTGACAAAGATTTGATCAACAAATTTCAAGATTTCAGGCGCAGATCGAAATGACATACGCATTCGAACTTGCTGGCTTTTGCCACGAACATCCAAATGACTCGCGGTATAATATTGTATTTTATCTAAAAATTTTTCAGGCTCTGCGCCTTGAAAAGAGTAAATGGATTGCTTTTCATCCCCAACCGCAAAAAGAGTGCGCGGAACATGTTTCATACGTTCGGGACTGTCTTGAAAAAACGGTTCTGCAAGCGCGTCAATAATTTCCCACTGTGTCGGAGCCGTGTCTTGCGCCTCGTCCAAGAGGATATGTTCAACGCCTCCGTCAAGCTTATAACGCACCCAGTCCGAGACTTCAGAATTGATCAAAAGGTCGCGCACAAGCAGGATTTGATCGCTAAAATCTAGGCGGCGATCCAAGCGCTTGAAAGCCTCAAACCGTTTTGTGTAATCTTGGGCCAGAACAAAAACCGCTCGCGTCATCTCTAGACAATGTGCGCTGCGAATATTTTGCAAAGCCTGCATGACACGCGTGACTTCGGCCCCGTCTGGTGCAAAGAAATTTTGCACGCTCGGCAAAGCTTGCTGTGTTGTGATCTTTTTACGCAAATCACCGCTCTGGGTTAAAAAAGCTTGCGCGTAGATTAAGAAAGCTTCTGTAGAGCGCCGCGCCACATTTTTAGAAACAGTTTGGCCAGTCGCTACGATAGGTGTTTGTACAGACATTTGTACGGGCGTTTGAGTTGGGCTTTGAGGCTCAGAAATATCAAAATCAAAAGCATCCAACATCTTGCGCGCAATTTTTTGATCGGTAACAGACGGGCTTTCGCCTAACTCTGCGGCCTTTGCGCGGCGCGTGTTCGGATCAAATTCTGTCCATGCGCGATGCCCCGCATCCTCTACTGTTGCGCGCGCGTCTATACCTAGAATTTCTGCGAGAGGCCCCAGGCCCGTTTGGGCCCATATTTGGATTTTATCGCCGTTATAACCCATCCATTCAAACAGGCTGTCTAAGGTCTGGTCGGCTTTTTCAACCGCAAGAGTTTGTAAGGCTTGGTTTAATGGCCCGTCAGCCTGTTCAGCACAGGCCTGTAAAAGCGCTTGTTTCACACGGTCTTGCAAAACCCGCATATCGCTATCATCAAGCGGCTCAAACCCCGGCAAAATACCCGATTCGATTGGAAAGCGCGACACTATACGCTCACAAAAGGCATGAATAGTTTGGACTTTCAAACCATCGGGTGTTTCCAAAGCTTTCGCAAATAAAGCCCGCGCGGTTTTCAAATCAGGTAAATCACGATCTGTTCCCAGCAAGGCTTGTAATTTATCTTTTAAGGCCTCTGCTGGCATAACCGACCATTCTCCTAAAGTGTCAAACAGGCGCGCTTGCATTTCTGACGCTGCCGCCTTTGTATAGGTCAAGCAGAGTATTTTTTCAGGCGCAGTGTCCGATAAGAGAATACGCGAAACACGGTCTACCAAGACACGGGTTTTACCCGACCCTGCATTCGCTGAAACAAGGCGCGTATATTTGGGGTGGGCGGCCTGACTTTGGGCTTGAACGGCTTGTTTGTATTCAGGATTGACAGATTCAGGCTTGATAGATTCAGGGCGGCGATCAGTCATGTATTCCGCCCCCACTCGTCTCTAGCCCAAGGCGAGCCCATTCACCCCGCCGCGCAAGATGGTCATAATCACCGTAATCATGCGTATATTTCGCCCTCGGTTGAGACGCATAAGCCGTTTCTTGCAGGTCGTAATCCGATATGAGTTGGCGCAAAAGAATATCCGCATCTGCACCGTATTCGGACGCGCTCATAGCTTTTCTTGCAGGTGGTGTGATCGGCTTGACCATTGCATTGAGATCATAGCCTTTAATGCGCATATAAATCAGATCTTCACTTGCACCCGCTTGTGCCTGTTTAAACGCACCTTTTGCGAGCATAAAGGCGGTCAAAGGAAGCTGCGGGTCAAATCCCGCTTTGACCTCTGAAACACTTGCGGGTTGACCTGTTTTATAGTCAATCACAGCATAGCCCCTAGGCCCGCGCGTTATTAAATCCGCTTTAGCCGTTAGGGTGAAATCAACATCTTCAAATTTATAATGCCCGTCACCTTCAATCGAAATAATCGAATGCCCCGATTTCAAACGCTCGGTATGCCACTCACATAAAGCCCGTGCGAGGCCTTCAAGACGCGCTTGATTGGCAGAAATCTCGTAATCGGCAAAACCATTGGCCTTTAACGCCTGTTCAAAATCCGCCTGTAAATGTCGTGCGCTCGGCACAGACTTACCGTCCACAATCCGTTTAGCAAAAGTCTCTAAACCCGCATGAAGCGCATTGCCGTAATCCCGCGCATCAGTCTCTGCGCTTAACGTATCGAGTTTGCTAAGGCCTAAAATCATCTTGGCATAAATACTATACGGGTCGCGAATCCAGACTTTGATTTGCGTAACCGACAATTTCCGTCCGCGCGGTTCTGGCCAACGCATATTCACGGGGGGACGGGGTTCGGGACGGGTGGCACTTATAACGGTTTCAGCGCGCACAAAGTCAAGGTGTTGCGCCCAAGCTTGGTAAGGGGTGGCGGGAATGAGGGATTGCGTGTCCCCCAAGGCCCCGCGCACGAGTGTTTTCAATCGCCAAATCCAACGAGACGCTACAGTCGGCCCCGCGTCAGAGCGCTCGGACCGCGTTAGAATCACAGTCGGGTTAGAGGCCAGCTCGGCAAAATCATGGGCAGCCAATCCGTAACGCCGCTCTGGCAGTGATAAGCCAATTTCACTGCGCATTAAACGCGATAGAAAAGGGGTTTGCCCCGCCCCGCTCGGCCAAATCCCTTCATTTAATCCGCCGAGGATAATCGTATCAGCGGTCAACATGCGCGCTTCGAGCGGGCCTAAAATTTGTAAGCGCGGATGCATACCGTAACGCGGTCGCACGACTTGTCCGCGTATCAAGCCAGAGAACAGTTTTTTAAACTCAGGCAAGGTCATGGCCTGTAAACTGTCACCATAAGCCATTAAGCCTTCCAAAATATTGGCGGCCTTTTCGCCCGCGTCTTCGCGCCAAAGCCTAAGAGACCCCAAAGTCTCATCCGTGCTGGCACATGTCTCGGCGACTTGGGTCAAAGTCCGCGCCCAAACAAAGGCTGTTTCAGTCTTTAGATCTGTTAAAGGTTTTATCGTAGTTAAAATTTGTGTTTGCAAACGTTCCGCAATTTCAACATCTTGTGTTAATGGCGTCCGACGGGTCGTTCGGTAGACATTACGTTCGCTTTGGTTCCAAACTTTTCTTACCGCGCCAAGCGTCCGACCAAGTCCCATAAGTGGGTGCTTGCATAAAACCGCCTGCTCCACGCGCGAATCAGGCGTGCATGCAAGATCGAGAATATGCGTTAAAAACGCGCCTAAGGCGGTTTCTTCCAGAGGCTCCCCTTGGGAGTAATCAACGTCCACCGACCAACGCCGCAAAGCCGCACGTACACGCCGCGCTAAAGACGGGTCAGGCGTGATAAGCGCACAGGTTTTCTTGTCTTCACTGTCATTAGGCGGATTCAAACTATCACGCATAATAAGAGCGATTGACAAAGCCTCTTCATCCGGTGTTGCTGCCTCTATCAAAGACAGGCCAGATAGGCCCTCGATAAAAGGGTCGGCTTCTTTTTCATCATTACGCAATGTTTGAATACGGTTAGGCCAATCATCGGTTTCAGAGACAGGCACAAGGGTCTCTGAAATTAGACGCCGCCGCGCTTTTAAATCCCTACGATCTAAATCCAAAGCGGCGGGCCAAATTGAGACCTCCGCACGCGAAACATTGAGGGTTTCAATTAAAGTTTTCATTGCCCCTTGCGGATGTTCGACACTTACATGTTGCCATGCGCTCTCGCGTAGATGCGTGTCTAAACCCGGAAGGACAATTAAGCCTTCATTCATCTGTGAAACACATGTCATCAACCGAGCCGTCGCTTTTAAAGTGCCTGTTGAACCGGCAATAATGACCGGATAATCAGGCGGTTGTTCTGTCCAGAGATTTGTGAGTTTGTTCAATAATGCGACTTGGCGGGCTTTGGGCGCCATATAGCCGAGTTCACGCATACGGGCGGGCCAATATTCTTGTAAAATCGTATAAAAAATTGAGGCATTTTGAAAATGTTGCGCAGCAAAGGCTTCAATTTCTTTCAATTTCGCAAAGCCTGTAGGGCCGACCTCTTCCATATCTGCATCGTCCAAAATTTGCAAAAGGGGATCAACCAAAGCCAATGCGCCCGTCAACGAAATCGGAAAATCAGAGATTTTATTTTCGTAAGCCTGCACAAGGGTCGCAAGCTCAAACCGTCTTTGCATAGACGGGATAGCGGGTAGGATATCCAAACCTAAATCTCCGGGTTCAAAAGGCGGTTCATCAGGATTGACATCGGCAAGCGGGCGCATACGTGGCAAGAGCGTTGCGCCAACAGATTCCATTCTGCGCAACTCGACAAAGGCATCCCCGAGGCCGCGCACAGCCCGCCGCGTGGGTAACAAAATCAACGCGTCAGAAAGGCGGTCACCAAACTCTGCCATGAGGCCTTTCGCCAAGCTTGGAAGAAAGGGAAGGCCTGCGGGCAGTGTATAAACGCCTCTCATATTTTCTGTAACCTTTCGGGCGGCGCAATGGACTTGACTTGAGACAGGACAGCGTCTGCGGCCAAACGTGCTTGGGGATCTCCGACATGCATCCAATAGCCTTGGAGGACAGTCCCAAAAATCCTTTTTTGCGCGAGGGTTTTATCCCAAATTTTATTGCGTGAAAACGGTTCTACGGGAAAAGGTTTGGCCAGTTCAGGTTTAAATATTTGAACCCCTGCATAAACGTAATCCGCATGGTCGCCAGCGCGGCGCGTGATATGACCCTCTGAATTCAAGTCAAAATCCCCTACGCCTGAATACCCCAGACAATCCTCACGTTTGGCCAATAATAAACATTCATCCATAAGGTCGGGTTTCCAGCTCTGGATAAGGCCTTTGAGAACGGGCTCAAATTCGGCCCAAACGGCGTCAATATTACAGATTAAAATCGGATGCCGCCCTAATAAAGGCAAGGCTTTGACAACCCCGCCGCCCGTTTCCAATAAAGCCGCTCGCTCATCCGATATGATGATTTCAGGCCCGTTTGTGCGCGATTTTAAATGGGCTTCTAAATGATCGGCGTGGGCGTGGACATTGACGATAACGCGTCTAATGCCAATATCTGTAAGACGTGCAAGCATATGGTCGATCAAAGGCATGCCGCCGACCTTAACCATGGCTTTTGATCGATCGTTTGTCAGGGGACGCATGCGTGTGCCATAACCCGCTGCCATAATCATCGCCGTTGTGAGAGTGCGTGTCATATTAAGAGGCTTTTAAAGCGTCTGGGAGGTTGGTTTCAAACCAGATTTTTATATCCAGCAAGGCATCATGTTTCAGGCTGTTTTGGAAATGCCTTTTGACGCGCGGCAGAAGGGCGCGGTATTGCGGTTTGTTAAATTTTAAATCAGCGCGCACTGGGAAGCCCAGTAATTTCGTATTTCTCTGACCGCCAGCAACCGCATAGGCGGCTAGAAAATCCGCATTATAGTCAAGTCCAGCTTGATCACAAAACCGCTCAATTAAAGGATCCGTTAAATTTGTGGACACATCTCGGCGTATATCCTCAGTTAACGAAGCCAGATCATAAGCTGGATGGGCCCATAAGGCATCTTGAAAATCAATCAAGCCAACGCGCTCTGTCCCCTTTCGAGCCTCAAGCCAGAACAAGTTCTCTGCATGGAAATCACGAAGGCATAAACCTTGAGCGTGAACCTTGAAGACTTCAAATGCCGCGCTCCATAAGCTGTAAAATTCTTCGCGCGCCTCTGGTGTTATTACGCGGTTATAATCCTGAGCGAACCAGTCCAAACATAAATCTGTTTCTGCAAGCATGGCCGTCTTGTCGTAATCGCGAATGCGCCAAAACGGGCTTGAGGAAGACGGGCTTGAGGAAGACGGGCTTGAGGAAGACGGGTTAGAGGCAGAGCGCTTTTAAGCTGATGGTTTTTTAAAGCTTAAAACTTCTGGAAAGCTAGAGCGGTAAAGGCTGGCTAATGTATCAATCGCCGCTTCATAAAGCGGACGCTCTAGCGCTAAATTGTTTTCAATCTTGCGCGCATAAACAGGATCGCCAAAATCTTCGAGAAGGATAAGCCCTTTTTCAATATCCGCTCCGTATATCTTTGGCGCTGAAAACCCTCTCTGTGTGAGTGCTTCGGCGACCGCTATAAAACTTCGCATGTCCGATCCCGCGAGTCTCGCTGTTGCATTATAGCCAAGCGCTTTCCGTGTCGCGATTGAGGCCCCTTCGGGTTCGCTCGGGGTCTCCGATTCTTTGGGAGCATCCATTAAAATCGCGCGGATAATTCTAGGATTTTCAGAATTTTTAGCGTTCCCAATATCCGCTTCGCGGGTACTCTGAGCGCGAGACAAGCGTTCATAGCGGCGTGTAGAGGCATCCCCTGGTACGGTTTTCCGCTCTGCATCCGCCCAACCGAGTACGTTTAAAAAGTCTTTAATCTCTGATTGGCGCGAGGTCATTTAAAGTCTGCTTTCAGCATCGTCTCAAATTCAGGCGACCATCCTGATAGGGTGGCAATACGACCCTGATCCTGGAAATCAATTTGAACCGATTTACAGTCTTTAGGGTGATAGCGCCCCATTTTACCGGGCCATTCAATCAAACATACGGCTTCTTCAAAAGCCTCTAACAGGCCGAGTTCCAAAATGTCTTCGGACGTGTTGAGACGATAAAGGTCGCAATGCCAAATCTCAAATTCGCGAGCGGCATATGTCTGCACGAGCGTATAGGTCGGAGACGGTACATCCGATACATCCGTTAGCGCCTCTATGAACCCACGCGCAAAACTGGTTTTTCCCGCGCCTAACGGCCCTGCCAAGGTTATCACGTCGCCAATTTGTGCCGAATGCGCCATATGCGCACCTAAGCTTCGTGTTTTGAACTCATTTGACAGTATAATCTTCATTATAATCCTTCGTTACGCGCTTGCAAAAGTTTAGCAAGACCTTACATAAGTTTCGTACAAATTGAAGGAGCTATCATGCCGAAAGTTATTTTCATCGACCATAGTGGTTCCGAACGTGAAATCGAAACCAAATCTGGTACATCGGTTATGGAAGCCGCTGTACAGAATATGATTCCGGGTATTGATGCGGATTGCGGCGGGGCTTGTGCCTGTGCTACGTGCCACGTCTATGTCGAAGGGGGGTTCTTTGACAAACTTAAAGCCAAAGATGATATGGAAGATAGCATGTTAGATTTTGCAGAAAATGTCGAAGACAATTCACGGCTCTCATGTCAAATTTTAATGTCTGATACACTGGATGGTATTCGGATTAGAACACCCGAATCTCAATAAGTCTTCGTCTGTAATATTTTGCGCCAGTCTTATTTTGCGCGAGATTTATTTCACGAAACTCTATCGCATAACACAAAATGATTACGGGTCAAAAACTTGGCTCAGCCCTAGGTCGTGTTGACACTTAGCTAAAATCAAGCTCTGGATGCGCATTATCTACGGCGGCCTCTTTCGGGAGGTAACAGGTAACATGCGTACCTTCACCCTCTTCTGATTCCAGATCTACCCAACCGCCATGTCGTTCCACAAACCGTTGGACGAGTGCAAGACCAAGGCCTGCGCCGCCGCGACTGGATTGGAAGCTCTCAAACACTTTGGGTTGATGTTCGGGCGGTATACCCACGCCGTCATCTTTGACCCAAATCATAACGCCGCCATCTTCTGTCTGTCGTCCACCCAGCTCAATACCGCCGCCCGCTTGGGTAAATCGTAAAGCGTTAGAGAGAAGATTATAGACCACTTGTTTCAGGCGGGTCTCATCCGCGCGAATAGTACCGACGTCTTCGGGACATGCGAGCCGTAAGGCAATTTTTGTATCTTCAGCTTTTGTCGCGACATAATCGAGCGCTGTGAACAATAAACTATAGACATCCACATCACCAAGCGTGAGATCCAGAACATTGGCTTCAATCGCGGCAATATCCAAAATATCATCAATAGTCTTAGCCAAATCTTCCGAGGCACTTTGAATGGCAAAAATATACTCGGATTGCTTATCATTTAACTCCCCTGCGGCATTGCTTTGCAATAAGTCCGCATAGCCAGCAATCGTTGTGAGCGGGGTTCGCAATTGATAGCTAACATGACCCACAAACTCGGACTTCAAGCGATCGGCCGCTTCCATCGCCTCGGCCCGCTCAAGCAAGGCCGCTTCAGCGCGGCGCTCATCCGTAACATCATCCCACGCCACTAGGGTCGCCCCGTCTGGTAAAGGCCGCGAAAGCCATGTCAGCATTTTATCATCAGAGCGTCGGATTTCACCTTGGACAGAACGGCGAACTTCAGGGTTTGGGTCTGTTGAGCGAGCTTTCAGCTCCTCCCAAAACGCACGGTCATGGTAAAGGGGTAAATGATGCGGGATTAATTTGTTAAAGTGAGGGTTCTCGGCCAAAATCTCATCAGGCAAGTTCCACACACTGGCAAAAGCTTGATTATGAATTTTCAAACGACCATCGGTTCCAAATACAGCAATGCCTTCGGACAAACGATCTAGGGTCGCTTTTTGAACGTTAATCAACGTATTAAAACGGCTTTGCAATGTAAGCTTATCCGTTATATCCCCGATCATAAATGAGATCCCGCCTTCGGGATCCCGCATTCGAACAATTCGAAGGCTCCGCCCGTCTGGTAGATTCCAAACTTCATCTGGCATTTCGTCGGGCCAATCTGTATAAAGTGACAATTCTCGATCCCGCCAGCTTCTATAGTCAATTTGCTCAGGCAATTGGCGTTTTTCCCTCAGCTGTGCCAGCCAATCCGAATGCCCTGGGCGATCTTGAAACCATTCTTCTTTGAGTTTAAAAATCTTTGCAAAGGCTTTATTGTGGAAGGTTAGGCGTTTATCGGCCCCAAAAATTGCCACCCCTTCATCCAAACGGTTAAGCGTTTCATCGTGGGCGCGGATATGACGGGTTAGCGCATCGCGCAAAGCCTCTGTCTCGCTGGCATCCATTGCAAGCCCTGCGGCGCCGCCTGAAATTGGAAACACAGTCATTGACGTTGAACGTCTTTGTCCGCCGAGAACAACATGTCGAATATCTTCGACCCGTTCATTAGAAGAGAGGGCGCGCTTGGCTTGCTCGCCAGCGTGTTCGTCTAATTGAATTTGCTCTTCAATAACATGGTCAAGGCTTTCAGCCCCGACATCTTTAACATAGGCTTCGTTGACCCATGTTAGGCGGCCCGTGCCTGATATACGCCACATAGGAAACGGGGCGCGGCTCATCATTTCTATAAAGGCAACAGGGTCTGTTTCTGCGGTGATGCGGTGATTTTCAAAACGACTAATAGCCGTGCGTTCATCCTCACCTCGAATCGTCGCGTCTTCTAACCACAAGACGACTTGACGGCCCGCGACACGTCCGTCAACTTCGATGACTGCGCCTTCTGGCAAAACGATCGAGAGCGAGAACGGCTCGCCTTTTCGACGTAACTTCGCCAAATGTCCCCGTAATGTCGTGCTGTCTTCACTGTCAGATAATGTGTCCAAATCTGCCAATCCGTCCAGCACTCTTTGGGCAAATTGATTATGACGACCGGGCTCGGCAAAACGGATAATAGAAGCCAAGGCTGCGGGAGAGCCATAAAGCCGAGGGTCGCCCCAATTTTCATCCGACCAATCTTCGTTTCCTGGCAGGCTGCTTTCACTGTTTTTGAGGTCTAGGCTTTTTGCGTCTGGTTTTTTTAAATCCTGCCGTTTCGCCTCATAATTTGGAACATTTTCTTCCCAAACTAAGATAAGGCCCGGATAGGATCCAAAAATAGAATCCAGCCGCGAAAGTTTTTCGTCGAGGTTCTTACATTTATTTTTCCAATTTCCGCCTTTATCCCCCGCGCGTGTAGAAGCCCGAATCGCGGATATGGTTGTAAGAATGGACAGTAAAACAGCCCCTATTGTGACAATAAGGCTAATCATCTCTATCGGCATAGATTGTAATGCTGACGCCACTATTTTTAAACCCTACCCGCTTCTTTGTTACCGAGTGTATATTGTACCCTTATCTTGGTTCAATTGTCTTAAACAAGATAAAGCTCGCATATAGACACACCCAATAACAATTTCCAGTTTATCCCATTTGGGTGTAACTTGAACTGCGAAATTAGCAAAGCCTTCTTTTTATCGGTAGAGAATGAGCTTGGGTCTAAACATTTAGCCGCGCTATTCGTAACGCTTTAGATTGGGGAGCGTTTTTGATTTGAGTATGAAGCCGTGATATTATTGATCCCAATGGGTGATCAGAGCCTAGGCCGCAATTGATTTTATCAGATTAACCAAACCGTCCGTTACACGCTCAACTTGCCCGATATCATCGCCTTCGGCCATCACGCGAATAAGCGGCTCTGTACCCGAAGCCCGCACCAACACTCGCCCTGAATTGCCGAGATCCGACTTTGCATCTTCTATTGCCGCGATTAAATCTTTATGCCGCATGGGTGATGCCCCGCTATAACGGACGTTTTTAAGTTTTTGGGGCACTGGTGTAAACAGGTTGAGCATTTCGCTCGCAGGTTTACCCGCTCTTACGATTTCTGCCAGAACTTGTAGCGCTGCAATCGCACCGTCGCCCGTCGGAGCAAAATCTGTCATTAACATATGACCCGATTGCTCACCGCCCACATTATAACCATCCTTGCGCATACGCTCTGCAACGTAACGGTCTCCGACATTGGTTCGTATAAGCGAGAGCTTTTTATCTTCAAGATAACGCTCAAGTCCCAAATTTGACATAACAGTCGCGACGACACCGGGCTTCGCCAATTGCCCTGACTTAGCCCATCCCGTACCTATGAGTGCGAGTAATTGGTCACCGTCAATAATCTTCCCTTTTTCATCACTCATGATGAGGCGGTCAGCGTCCCCGTCAAATGCAATGCCAATATCTGCACGCATATCGACAACCGTTTTAGAGAGTAGGTCTGTTGAGGTTGAACCACAGCTTTGATTGATATTGGTACCGTTTGGGCTTACCCCTATTGGGATGACCTTTTCAGCCCCAAGCTCCCATAGGGTATCAGGGGCCGTACGGTAAGCCGCGCCATGGGCACAATCAACCACAATACGAAGACCCGATAAGCGCATACGGCGCGGGAAACTGGCTTTTACGATTTCGACATAACGCGCTTGAACATCTTCATAGCGCTTTACACGGCCTAAATACTCAGATTCGGCTAAACCTTCTTTCCATTTTTCTTGCATTAATGCTTCAATTGCATGTTCCGTATCATCATGTAATTTACGGCCATCGGGGCCAAAAAACTTTATCCCATTATCAAAGAATTGATTATGGGACGCCGTAATCATAACCCCTAAATCTGCGCGTAAGGTTCGGGTCATAAGTGAGACGGCGGGGGTCGGAATCGGACCAAATAATTTTACATCCATCCCAACGGCGGTAAAGCCTGCAACAAGCGCGGGTTCAATCATATAGCCCGACAAACGCGTATCTTTACCAATAACAACGCTGTTACGTTGCCCATTTTGTTTATGAAAATATTTTCCGGCCGCCATTCCAAGGCGCATGACATTTTCGGGAGTCATTTTACCAAAATTGGCTTTGCCCCGTACACCGTCCGTTCCAAAGAATTGTTTTGTCTTCATATTCGCCATCATAAACTCCGTCAAAATTACGTGCGGCGTTGCAAAACAAGTGCGTTTTTCAATCAAGCCCAACCACCCGTAAGAGAGGACTTGCGCCTATTGCAAGCGCCTTACCAGTTTCGGTATGCAATTTATAGGCTAATGCGCAATATATGAGAAATGTTTTCAAGATAAGGTGTACATCGTGCCCAATAAGGCATTATGGCTTTAGCGTGGAATTATACCTTCCTGACGTAGCATATGGATTGCTATATGCCTTTTCTTTATTTAATGACGTTCTATGAAAAAGACTTCTAAATTAACTGAAACGGACTTTGAAACTTTTCTTAAGATTGATATTCGAACTGGAACGATCATAGCTTGTGATGATTTCCCCGAGGCACGAAAACCTGCTTATAAGTTAAAAATAGATTTTGGCCCCGATATCGGCGTTAAAAAATCATCAGCCCAAATTACAGGCCTTTATGCGAAATCAGACCTTATCGGAAAACAGATTGCAGCCGTTGTGAATTTTCCACCGCGTCAAATTGGTCCTGTACGGTCTGAAGTGCTGACGCTGGGCTTTCATAATGCAGAGGGTCATGTCGTTTTATTTAGTCCCGACAGCGAAACGCCCAATGGCACTCGACTTTTATAATGGGGCGCTCGACTATTATTAGGGCTTATTGTGTAATGTTTCTCTCCTGAGCGGT
Organism: uncultured Caulobacterales bacterium; assembly: GCA_937965735.1. Classification (GTDB taxonomy): domain Bacteria; phylum Pseudomonadota; class Alphaproteobacteria; order Caulobacterales; family Maricaulaceae; genus CALCKU01. The sequence continues at coordinate 2,710 of CALCKU010000033.1, read as the reverse complement.
TTCAATAACGCCTTATTATGAGACAGTCTCTATAATCCAAACTCTATTACCCAGATTATTTTACCAGATTATTTTAAAAACTTTAAGCCTATTATGAGCCCACAAGCCCCCACACATATGCCCTGCCAGATTTACCTCATCACCCCTCCAATTATTGATGATATGGCCGTATTTCTCGCGACGCTTGACCGTACATTGGCAGCGGTTCCCAGTAATGCGCCAATTGCGTGCCTACAAGTCCGTCTAAAACACTTAGATGACACGGCTTTGTTACAGGCCGCACGTGCGATGAAGACAATTGTGCATAAGCATCAAACCTTGCTTATTATCAATGACCGTCCTGACATAGCCAAAGCGGTCGGTGCAGACGGCGTCCATATTGGCCAGTCCGACATGGATTATTTGTCATCTCGTGAACTGCTGGGAAAGGATGCAATTATTGGTGTAACCTGCCATAATTCAAAGGACTTAGCCTTAAGTGCGGCAGAGTCGGGTGCCGATTATGTCGCCTTTGGCGCTGTGTTCGAAACACAGACAAAAGACGCGCCAACACGTTGTGATATGGAGATCTTAAAATGGTGGAACCTCTTTATAGAAATTCCTTCTGTCGCGATTGGCGGGATCACAGTCGAGAACGCCCAATCCGTAATCGAAGCAGGCGCAGATTTTATCGCGCTATCGGCCGGCGTTTGGGCGCATTCGGCTGGCCCCGAGATCGCCGTGCAAACATTATCGAAACTCTGCCTAAATTCACATTTAGCCACGCAATAAATCCCGTAACTGGGCCTCTAACTGGACCTGTAACTGTATATTCGAAGGCTTCTGAAACCAAGCCTATAACCAGTTGTAGAGCCAGTCGCCTATCCGTATTGGCACTTTACCTTAGCATGCAACTGTCTTTATTAACACTTGCAACATTGACGTTTTCAGACACTGCATGGGCGTCCACCCCGAGTGGGATTTCTATCAATCCTGAAAACAGCATGAAACACATTACCTATCAAGATGCGCTGATTGCTTATGAAGACGGGAATAAAACGCTCGCACTCGTCAATGCGAAAATAGCCGGTTCGAACGGCAATGCCGATGCGCAAGTCATGGTCGGGCATATTTTATTGCGCGGCGAGACGGGTGTCATTGATGTCGATGATGCGGCGAAATGGTTTCGTTCTGCAGCGGAACAAAATCATCCAGACGCGTTCGTCGCACTGGGCGAAATGTCATTACGCAGTCAAGCGGGTCTTAGGCCCAGTCATGCCCGAAACTGGCTTGTGAAAGCGGCAAATTTGGGACGCGGGGATGCCATGCGGGTTCTGGCCGATATGTATTCCAAAGGGAGCGGTGTCCCACAAGATCTTGAGCAATCCGCTAAATGGCTTGAGCGGGCTAATCGTCACGGCGATACACGCTCAGCACGTCGTATGGGTGACTTATTGATTGAGACAGATCCGCAAGAAGCCCTGAATTGGTATGAAAAATCAGCCGCGAAAGGCGATGTTGAAGCGGCCTATATTGCCGCGCTTATGTATGTTGAAAACCTTGACATTCGCCCCAATAGTCAGAAAGCGGCGATCTTAATGCGTCAAGCCGCAGAAGGCGGGCTCGCTGCAGCGCAAGCCGATTACGGTTTATTAGTCTATCAAGGGGCGGGAGTTAAACAAAACACGAAACGCGCCGCACATTGGTTTGCAAAAGCAGCAAAAGGCGGCGAAAAAGAAGGGCAATTTCTTTATGCCTTTACACTCGCAAAGGGTGAAGGCGTTGAGCAATCCTTTGAAGACGCTTATTATTGGCTGTTAAAATCTGGAGAATCTGCGGTTGATGCGTACGAAAAAGATCGTCAAGCCTTGAAACAAAGGCTAGAGGACAATGTCGATCCGAGTGTTCTGGCGCGCGCGCGACAAAGATTTTTGCAAGACCAAAGCCAAACACTAAAGGACCATACGTTTAAGTGAAAACACTGCCTTTAAAGTTTAAGCCTATTGGTCGGCTTCACATCAGTAAGTAAACAAACACTTACTGATGTGGGTCAAAAACCTTCACATCTCTATTCAAGGGCGGCTAATGGTCGTGACCGGGATTTACACGCTTTAATTTCCGCATAAGGCCGGGCCAAACAAGGTTATCCCCCATACCAGGCATAAAAGCGGCGGCGCCTTGCCCGTAGACAAGATCGCCCATTTCGGGCGGTTCTTCGTTTAGGAAAGCTTCGCCCCCCGCAGCTTGCGCTAGAATTTGTGTTTTGCAGGCATTTTCTAAGAAATACATGCGTAAAAATGCTATGGCGCAATTCGGGCCAAGAGTCAGCGTGCCATGATTACGGAGCATCATTAGGCCTTTATCGCCGAGATCTTTAACAATCCGCTCACGCTCATCATGATTTAAGGCAATGCCTTCATAATCATGGTAGGCCAAATCATTATAGACTTGCATTGAAAACTGTGAGTATCGGCGCAGCCCCGCTTTTTGAACAGACACAGCAATACCGTAAGGTGTGTGCACATGAATGACACATCCAGCATCATGGCGCGCCATATGCACAGCACTGTGAATCGTAAAACCCGCCGGATTAATAAAATAGGGCGTCTCTTGGCAAATGTTCCCGTTCATATCAATTTTCACGAGGGATGATGCCGTCATTTCGTCAAACATCACACCGTAGGGATTAATAAGAAATCGTTCTTCTCCGTTTTCATCTGGTAGTCGCAGA
>CALCKU010000032.1 GCA_937965735.1 uncultured Caulobacterales bacterium | reverse complement strand
AACACCGGGGCCGAGCGCTCAAGCGACCCGACCTTCGCGCCAAATAAGTTGGGTGCCCATGTCCTTATGCGGGATCGTGTCGATCGGAAACGGCGCAATTTTAGATTGGCGGTTGTGGGTTCGATTTGGGGGGTGACTTTGGGTCTTATAAGTCTGATTGCGCTGTTTGCCTATCTTGCGCGTCAAGATATTATAGAACGCTTTCCCCAGACGGGCACATTGTACAAAGCTTTTAATGTTGAAGTGTCAAAACAAGGTCTAGTTTTTGATAACCCTGTATCGCGTAGCGTATTCATCAATGGGAATCCTGTTTTAGTGATAAATGGGCGTGTTAAGAATATTTCAACACGCAAAATGCCTTTACCTATGGTGAAGTTATCCCTGCATAATAATTCAGAGGAGCTTTTGGCTGAATGGCGAGTTGAATTTGACAAAGCCGATTTGGAAAAAGGAAAGCGCGCAGAATTTGTTGCTCAATTCCCTAATCCGCCTGTCGATGCCACATATCTACGTTATGGTTTTGATGATGGAAATGCGCTTGATTTTTCACAAAGCCCTATGACGACAACAGATGAGAGCCTTGGAGTTGAAAACTCTGGAGACGACATAGTGAATTCAGAGGGTCAAGAAAACTCACCCGATTCTGGGGATAAGCCTGTAGAGACCGAAGACTTACCCAAGGCAAATGCAAATCAGAATAAACCCATATCTCAAGGTAAACCTAAGCCTCAACGTGACCCTATTCCAATGATCGTCGAGGAATAAAGGGGGTTTAAAACCGTTTCAGCAAGCGCTCTAAATAGTCACGCTCTGACTTTTCACGGTCTTGTTCTGCTGCGCGGCGGCGTAATTCTTCGAGAAGTTCGCGTGAGCGCGTGGCATTATCACGATCATCAATATTGGCCTCGAATCCGTCATCATTACGGCCATTATTATCTTGGCCTAAAGGATTTTGATTTTCGTCGTCAGCAGAGGCTTCCTCGCGATTGCCTTTGGCTGATTGCGCCAAAGCTCGCCCCGCTTGACGGAGGGCTTGGATTGCTTCGTTTTGTGCCTCGGACGCGCCTTCAAAATCTTGTCCTTCCAATGCATTTTCACTACCAGACATAGCCCGTTCAGCCTCTTCTAAGAGCGAATTGATAGAACGGCTTGTTTCAGATTCAGGGTCTGTCTCCCCCGCGCCGCCATTCCCCGACGCCTCGTCTTGGGGGTTTGCCTGACCGTTTGCCTCACCGTCTGTCTCACCGTCTGTCTCTAAACTTTTCTCGCCCAGACCTTCTGCATCAACCGCGTCGGATAGTTTTTTCAGCGTTTCCTGCAAAGCCCTTTGTTGCGCGGCAAGCGCATCGGGTGAGGTTCCGCCTCCCTGATTTTGGCCCTGTTGTTGATTTTCGCCTTGATTGTTATTTTGGGAGTCATTCTCTGCTTTTTCTGAGTCTTTCTGCGCTTGATCGGTTTCGTCTTTAAGCTCTCTTTGCTCGCCTAAAAGATCGGCCATTTCTTCCAAAGCTTTCAACATTTCTTCGGACATTTCACCCGGCATAGACTCGCCTTCGCCTTGATCCGGACTCATTGTCAGTTCGATTTTCATACGCTCTAACAACTCAGCCAGACGCGTAAGGGCTTTACGCGCGCCTTCGGTATCACCAACACGGTTCGCCTCTTCAATTGCTTTTAAAAGCTCTTGAATTTCGGCCATATCACGCGGGTCACCACCGCCTTCACCTCCTGCGCCGCCTTCAGAAACCGTTGCGTTTTTGCGCAATTCTTCCATATAGCGATCCACGGCGTCATTATACCGATCAAATAAGGTATCGATTTCACGTTGGGGCGCTCGGCGCGCGATCCCGTCTCGTAAGGCTTTCTCGGCTTCCTGCATTTCCTGTAAGGCTGTTCCCAAAAGCCCAAACTCTGCACGGATTGCGATGGCCCACAAATCTTGAGGAATACCGGTTAAGTCTTCTTGTGTGTCGGCATAACGCAAACGGCTCGCAACCGTCTTAAGGCCTATGTAAATCGCAGGGTCTTCAAATAGACCTGCGGGCATATCTGTTACGGCATCAATTAAAGTCACCGCTTTTTGTACAGATTTCGGGGCGCGGTTTAAGCGTAATTCAGGCTCGAATGTATCAAATTTGATTTCAGAGCCTTGTAGGGTTTTCGGTGTGTTTTGAACGAAGCTTTTGGGGAGAGGTTGGTACGGCGCGCTTCCATTAAGCACAAGATGTCTATTCTCAATAATTGCCTTGGCGAGTGGTTCGATGAAAATTTTGTCGGGGACAATAAAATAAACACGTTCAGAACGCATTTTTTGTCCGAGACCGTCTTTTGCAACTAAAATCGCAGACACTTTTTCGCCTGCCCAAATATGTTTCGTTAAATCCAGTTCGGTTTGGCGTTTTTCAGCGCGTTTAACAGACCGACTCTGTAAGGGGACGGTTACACTTTGGTTTTTTTGGGTTTCTGTGTTTTTGGCGTCTGTTAGCGCCCGCAATTCTAATTCGAGGGATTCCACACCGTAATCATCTTCAAAACTATAGTTTAAAACCAAGCGATCACGTTTATCCGCTTTGGGGGTCTCTTCAAATTTAATCGTCGGCGGCGTATCTGGAACAACGTCTAATCGCCAATTTTTTATTTTGGAGCCAATACGCCAGCGGGCTTTGGCTTTGTCCGTTAGGATTGTACGGGCTTCCAATGTTTTGGGATCAATGCGTTTCAGGTTCAGATATTGCGTGCTGTTTTGGCCTGTAATTTTCAAACGCGGCGCCGATTTTGTACCTGAAATGCGCGCCACAAATTCTGACCCTGCGGGAATTTCAACGCTTTGCTTATTCTTAAAATAAATTGGCGGACGACCTGTATAATCTGGTGGGTCAATCCAAGCTTCAAAGCTTACATTGGATGCGCTGACGCCCGCCTGCCAACTGGGTGTCAGAGAGCGGCGCAAACGTTCCCAATTGTCACCAAAGCCAACCATCATAGAGAGGATAAGCATTGAGGGGAGGATAAAACGCAGACAATAAGGATCTAAGGGTGTGATGACGGCGCGGCGTTTAGACGGGACAAGGCGGTGTACCGCTTGAACAGCTTTTTCATAATGGACAGACCAGAGAGTGGAATTGATTGCCGCATTGTCATAAAGCGTATCCAAGGGTCTATGCAGCATGCCTGCATCCTGCTCAACCCTACGCCGTGCTTGGGATTGACTTGGACGTGTTTTATGTCGCGCGGCCCATGCCGATTGACCAAGATAGAAGAGGGCTATTAGTCCTGCAATCAGCCGAAATGGATCGCCAATGCGCTCCCATATCCCCGCGAAACTTGCGATTACAAAAAGTGTTAAAATCAAAATCGCTTTTGCAAAGACCGGCGCGTAAGTCTCAAAATATAAATGCCGTAAGGCGCGCTGTGTAAGGCGCTTTGCGGATTTAAACAGTGAGTCGATATAATTGGGATCAGACATTGGTGTCTTTATAAACTGCGGGCGTAAAAAATCTTGTTAATTTTAAGATAAATTGCAGAGTGCGTTGTAGGGTATGTTACAGAGTGTATTGAAGGGCTTGAAAAACAGGTTCCAACCTATAGCCAGTCTGGGATTTTTTCAGTCTTTAAAATATCTTCGACGGTCGGTCTTGCACGAATAACCTCAAATTTATCGCCTTTGACCATGACTTCTGGAATGAGCGGGCGTGTGTTATATTGGCTCGCTTGTGCGGCCCCGTATGCGCCTGTTGAATGCATAACAATCAGATCGTTTGACATGAGTTCGGGCAAAGCGCGTGATTTTGTAAACGTGTCACCGCTTTCACAAATCGGGCCGACCACATCATAAATCATTTCATTGAAATTACCGCCCAGAGCTTTGACAGGTTCAATCTCGTGATAGGCATCATAAAGCGCAGGGCGTAAAAGATCATTCATAGCCGCATCGACAATCAGAAATTTACGGTCATCGCCTTCTTAGATATAAAGCACTTTTGAGAGTAAAATACCGGCATTCCCTGAAATCATTCGACCCGGCTCAAAGATCAATTCCACATCCATATGGCGCGTGAGTTTTGTCACGAGAGCGCCGTATTCTGTGGGTAAAGGTGGGGCTTTTGTATTATTGCCATAGGGAATACCGAGGCCGCCGCCAATGTCAAAACTCTGAATCGTGTGCCCAGATTGCCTTAGCCGTTCAATGAGGCTACCGACTTTTTTAATTGCCCTTTCAAACGGCTCTAACTTGTCGATTTGACTGCCAATATGCACATCAACTCCGACAATCTTAATCGCGGGCAGTTTCGCAGCTTCTGCATAGGCGCTTTCGGCCTTTGACCATGCAATCCCAAATTTATTTTCTTTTTTCCCAGTTGAAATTTTTTCGTGCCCACCTGCGGTAACGTCTGGATTGACCCGAAAAGCGATAGGGGCAATTGTGTCCATATCCAGTGCCACAGAATTTAACAGGTAAAGCTCTGGTAAGCTCTCGACATTGAATATGCGAATGCCTGCTGAGAGTGCGGCGCGCATCTCGGTTTCTGTTTTACCCACGCCTGAAAAAACAATTTTGCGGGCGGGTATGCCTGCAACCAAAGCGCGCGCCAGTTCGCCGCCGCTGACAACATCGGCCCCCGCACCAAGTTTTGCAAGTGTCGCTAGCACAGCGATATTAGAATTGGCTTTGACGGAATAAGCGACAAGGGTTTTTGCAGAGCCAAAACTCTCGGAAAAGACTTTAAAATGGCGCTCAAATGTGGCGGTTGAATAGACATAACACGGCGTACCAACCGTATTGGCAATCTCGCGTAAAGACACATCTTCGGCAAACATCTCGCCGTCTCTAAAATCAAAATGACGCATGTTCGGACCTAGTTGTAAGGCTTAAGGTCTGAAGCGGTTATATCAGAGGGTTTTGTATTAGACACAAAGCCAGCAGATGCAGAGTTTGGAGACACAGATTGAGACGTAGGAGACGCGACAGGTTTCGTTTTTGAGCTTTTATCAAAAATGGGGCCAGGGCGTTTTAAATCGCCTTTTATCCCGCAAGCTGACATGAGTAAGGCTGCTGAAATTGCACAAGAAAGCGTAATTGTTCGGATTGGAAATTTAAGCGTTTTAATGAATAAGCCGTGCATGGAAGGCTCCTGCTTTTAGAAATTACAATCTTTTCTTTAAGGTTCATAACGTGCGCCGTCGAGTCATAACCCACAAATTTGTGAGATGAGATTTCATTCTATGGGTAGGCTTTGTTCGTGCTGTTAATGACAAATTTGTCACTGGAGCGTTGTCGCTATTTATGGTGTTAAGAAATATGAGATTTTACAGAGTTAAAAATATTGGTTTCGTGGCTTTGATATGCGGTGTGTCACTCACCGCGAACGCAGATGATTTTGACCGCGAAGGGGTGCGCGGCGACACCTATTGTTTCCCCGCAAAGTTCGTGGTTAAAACGATTGAATCCTTAGAAGATCTTAGCCCAGAGAAAAAGGACGTGGTTTCGATTACGTTTACCCCGCAATTTAAAATTTATGACGGCGGCGGACTTCCAGATCGGTATTTTCTGCGCGTAAATGCAGAGGGGTCTGCTGTTGCTGATTCTCAGACCGAAAATTCTCAGGCTCAAAAATCTGAGACTGATTTTACGATATTATCAGACGGGCGTGTTCCTGATTTCATTGAAAAATCTAAATCGGCTAATAAAGACGCAGATGTGTGTATCACAGACCGAGCGCGTGCTGGTTTGGATGCGGATGATGAAAGTCTTTATTTTGAAATGGGTTTAACCCCATATTTTAAAAATCATTCGGGCTTTCATACATTATCAGAATTAAAAGAAGGGGCCAAAGACGGGAAATCGCATTATAAAAAAATGATACCGGCAGTCGCGCGCATGTTTATGCCAAGCACAGATCACTTGCATATCCGTTATCGTCAAATCATGGAGACACCGCTGATTTTGGCCCGAATAGGGGATAAAGATGTGCCGCTTGAAACACGCCCTTATAATGAAGGGTTTGTGATCGACCGCCAAACACTTGAGGATTTGGACGCGCAAGGTCTTGTGATTAAAGGCGGGGCTTATGATCTCTCGCCAGTGCCGTCCATTGCGACGATGAAAAAATACGGTATTGGAAAACCCCGCGGCCCAGATGCAGAATAAACATCGCAGTCAGGGTGTTCATCAGAGGGTGGGTTTTAGGAATGTTTATATGATAAAACGATTTATTATAACGGTCGCGTCTATAGCTCTAATCTCTGGACCGGCTTTGGCGCAAACAGAATCCGTTCCATCAGAGCGCCCGTTAACAGAAAGCACCGCAACTGAGAATTTAGCGAACCCTGTTGTCGAAGAAAAATGTTTTCCCATTAAATCAATCAATAAGTTGATCCGGAAAACGCAGACAATAAAAGCGTCCAAACAAGATACGCTTGAGTTGATTATGCAGGCCCAATTTACAGGCAAAACGGATGCGGGTGTTTTCCCAAAATTTTATTCAAAATCTGGGCCGAATCCCGACACGGTAATCAAGCCCTTCCGTATCAGTCCAGACGGAAAGGTTTTGAATTTTCATAACCATCTTATGACGCTAAATGAGAACGCAGAACTTTGCGGCGAAGTGACCACACCTCAAGGTGAGAAACCTCGTGTCGGATTTAATTTAGGGTCTGATATAATTTTTAAAAACCGTACGGGGCCTTATACGCTCGCAGAGTTGCAAGACGGGGTGGCAGACGGAAAGTCTTGGTATAAACGCATGTTCCCTGGACCTTTATCGGTCATGGTACCAAAGATGACACATCTCATGGTGCAATATGGGGCCCCAAACATGACGGCAGAAGGGATTTCTTTTTCTAAATCAGGCGTAAGTATAGAGCCGCCTGTGATTGAAAGTTTTGGCGGGACATTTGTGATCGCTCTAGACGCGATTGAAGCCTTAGGCGCGGATAGTATGTCCGTAGAGGGCGGGGCGTTTATCCTCTCACCCGTGCCGAGTGTTGAAAAAATGAAGTCGCTCGGGTTTGATTCTGATTCTGATTCTGATTCTGATTCTGACTCAGATTCAGAAAATGGCGATGTGAAAGCGGATTAAGCTTTCCATAAAAAAGTCAATTATAGGGATTTTATTTCAAAGCGTGACGGATTAGGTTTGCCTATGACCATTATCCAAAAACAGAGTTTTATCCCTTTGCGCGCCCTTTACGTCACAGTCATTTTCAGCCTTACAGCCTGCCAACTGCCTGTTACGAATACGGGGGCCAAGGATGTTCAGGCCGTTGACGCGGGTGAAGTGTCCACGCGTATTCTTACAAGGCCTGTTTTAACGTCTGATGATTACCCGTACGATATTGCGCCCGAACTCGCAAACCGTTTTTCGCGCTTGGCTTTGGATTGCGTGCATAAAGAGTTTCCCAATAAAGTGTCGCGTACAACCGATAGTGCGGCGGAAATGGGCACGCCGCGCGAAATCTTCCCTGTGTTTTATGGTTGTTTTGATTGGCACAGCTCTGTGCACGGGCATTGGCTACTTGTACGGCTTTTGCGTGTTGGGCCAATAGATGCGCCGTGGCGGGATGAAGCCCGTGAAAAGCTGGCGAAAAGTTTCACACAAGAAAACATTAAAGGCGAAATCGCTAATTTTGCCCGTCCTGCGCGCGGCTCTTGGGAGCGGCCCTATGGTCTGGCATGGTTTTTACAATTGACGGCGGAGCTAAGAGAGTGGGATGACCCGCAAGGTCGTCTGTGGCTAAAGCGCCTTATGCCTTTGGAAAAAGACATAGCGGAGAGTCTTAAGGACTGGCTGCCAAAGCTTGCTTATCCCATTCGTCTCGGTACGCATAATCAAAGCGCTTTTGCGTTTGGGCTCATGCTCGATTGGGCGCGTGTTTCGGGGGATCAAGAAATGGAGCGCCTCATTATAGAACGCTCACTCGCTTTTCATAAAACGGATGTGAATTGTCCACTGGCTTATGAGCCAAGCGGAGAAGATTTCCTCTCGCCTTGTTTGATGGAGGCGGATTTGATGCGCCGTATTCTCGGGCCAGATGAATTTGCGGACTGGCTTTCTGGTTTTATGCCGCAAATTCCAACAGACGGCTCAAGCGATTGGCTCGCACCGGGGATTGTAAAAGATGCCAGTGATGGCAAGCTTGTGCATCTGGACGGGGTCAATTCTTCAAGAGCGTGGAACCTCTATAATATTGCCCGTGCTTTACCCGAAGGGGATTTGCGCCAAAATAGTCTGGTCAATGCGGCAAGAATTCATGCCAAAACAGGTGTGAACGCTGTATCCGATGAACATTATTCGGGGTCGCATTGGTTGGCTTCATTTGCGACCTATTTGATGACAGATCGTGGGTGGCAATAATGCTCAATCTTACGCCCGTCATTCAAAGTCCGTGTAAACTGATTTGCGAGCTCGATCTTGAGCAGGGCTTGTGCAAAGGTTGCGGTCGGTACCGCGAAGAAATTGCGATGTGGACGCGCTATTCTGACGCCAAGCGGGCTTTTATTATGACGGAACTGGACGCGCGGTTAGCCGAACTTGATTTAGGGGCGAAATCAAAAGAGGTTTAACGTGCGAGTCGGGTATGACTGAAAACCATACGGATTGAGCGTGTCGGTTAAGACGGGCGATTGGAATTAAGGCACGGCTATATGCCGCTATTTATGTTTCCAGTTTACCATGTTACCGCTTTTCTGATTGTCGAATAAAGGCTTGGTAATCGTCTAACACTTTGGGCCAAACCTTACTGAAATAATCCCGCGCCTTCTCCCATGTTTGCGTATCCCCAAAACCCGTATGGAATAATCTGACGCGCGTATCTCCGTCCCTTTGCGGAATAAACCACATCTGTATGACAGTCATATTTTCGTTTATCTCGGGCATATAAGGCGGCATTTTCCATGTAAACTGGATCATTCGCTCTGGCACGTTCTCTTCGTTTTGTATTCCCAAAATCACACCGTCTTCCGCGCCGCGTTGTCCCTTCGGTGCGTCGGGCATAAACCAGATTTCATAGGCGCCGCCTGTTTTTAAATCGACAATGGCTTTAGGGGCAAAATGGCTCTCTAGCCCGTTTGCGGTAGTCCAATCTTCCCATACCGTGTCGATCTCTGCATTTACCGTGACCTCTGAATAGACCATAGGCCGAAGTTGCGCGTGGGCGGGTAAGGCGAAGAGCCCAAAGAGGGTGCAGAGTAAGAAAAGAAAACGCATAGAAAATCCTTATGAAAGTCTACGCGCTTATAGCATCCAAAGCGCTGGACGCTCAAGCGCCGCTATGGTACCTCGCGCACATGTTTAATGTGCTACAAGTCATGAATGGGCGTCGAATTATTGGCCCGATACGCTCCCAGATATTTTGAGGCTCAGCGTATCGGGAGACTTCCGCCCTTTTTAATGTAAATTCGAGATCCTTATGACCCCTGAAACACGCGATTACCGCGACACACTTTTCCTTCCTAAAACAGAATTCCCCATGCGCGCAGGCTTACCGAAAGCTGAGCCGAAATGGTTAGAGCGTTGGAACCGCATAGGACTTTATCAGCGTCTACGCGAGCTGAGCGTGGGCCGCGAAGCATACACGCTCCATGACGGGCCGCCTTATGCCAATGGCCATATTCACATGGGGACGGCGTTAAATAAAACGCATAAAGACATCATTAATCGCGCGCACCAAATGGCTGGGTTTAACGCCAATTACGTGCCGGGCTGGGATTGCCACGGCCTACCGATTGAGTGGAAAGTCGAAGAAGAATTTCGCGGCAAAGGCCGCACGAAAGACCAAGTCGCCCCGAGTGAGTTCCGCGCCCGTTGCCGCGAATATGCCGCCCATTGGGTGGATGTTCAGCGCGAAGAATTTAAACGCCTCGGCGTGGTCGGCGATTGGGATAATCCTTACCTGACCATGCGTCCCGAATCGGAAGCCGCCATCTGTCATGAGCTTTTGAAAATCGCAGGCACAGGACAGCTCTATCGCGGCTCAAAACCCATCATGTGGTCTCCTGTGGAACAAACAGCCCTCGCGGAAGCGGAGGTGGAGTATAAGGATAGGAAGGCGACACAGATTTATGTGAAGTTTCCTGTTCGGGGTATGGATGCAGTTGAGAGCGGAGGCACTCTGGTCGATGGAGGTGGGTTGACTGTAAGTGATATCTGTAGCCGAGCTTCCATTGTCATTTGGACGACGACTCCGTGGACAATCCCTGCCAACCGTGCCGTAAGTTATTCTTCTAAAATTTCATATGGCGTTTACGAAGTCACAGAAATGGAAGAAAGTGAATTTGAACCTTGGTCGAAAATTGGAGATCTACTAATCGTAGCAGACGATCTTTGGCCGCAAATTTCAAAAGCGGGATTAATTAAGTCTGCCGACAGAAGGGGTTGGGGAGTAGAGCCAAGTAAATTAATTCTAAATCATCCCCTCAAAGACTGGGACGATGCCGAAGGCAAATACGATTTCCCTGTCCCGTTCCTCGAAGGCGATCACGTCACGGCAGATGCTGGTACGGGCTTTGTCCACACTGCGCCAAGCCATGGCGAGGACGATTATATCGTATGGATTTCCAATCAAACCAAACTCGAAGCCCTTGGCATTGACCCTATCGTACCCATGACGATGGATGACAAAGGCGCTTACACAGACATCATGCCGACCCGTTTCCAAGGCCTCGATGTGGTGCGTACCTCGGGCAAGAAACGGGGCCAAGACGGCTCGGCCAATGCGGAAGTTTTGAAAGCGCTGGTCGAGTGTGGAAA
>CALCKU010000031.1 GCA_937965735.1 uncultured Caulobacterales bacterium | reverse complement strand
GGTCCATTTTAACCAGATTGTAAAAATCGCTGGCCCTTCGATAAGATAACGTTTCCAGAGGCGTTTGGGTTCAGACATAAGCCTAAAGAGCCATTCTATACGCATTTTCTGCATCCATTTTGGAGCGCGTTTAATGCGGCCAGTTAAAAACTCTAGACTCGCTCCGACACAGAGCCCAAGGCCAACGCAGTCACCGCGTTCTAGGCAGGCTTTAGCAACCATTTCTTGTTGCGGCGACCCGACACAAATAAAGACGTAACGCGCGGGATGATTGGCAATAAATTCAGCTGTCTTGGCAATGGCGTCAGGTTTGTGACGCATGCCCATAGGCGGTACATAGTGGTGGATCGTTTGGAGATTATATTTGTCTTTTATGCCTTGGATGATTTCATCATCCGCGCCAATAACCGTTATCGCATCTTTAGGCGAGAGAACATTATCAAATAATTGTTCTGTTAAATCAGAACCCGGGACGGCACTTAATGGTAAGCCAGAGGCTTTTGCCAAAAGCTCTAAAATGCGAGAATCGCAGACTGATAGCCAAGCACCCGCGTAAAGCGGGCCGTAAACATCTGGTTCTTTCCAAAGACGAACAATATGATCGACATTAGGGGTGACAATATAGCGAAAGCCGTGATCAGCTGTTACCCATTTGGCTCTGGCAAGAGTTTGCAAGGGGGTTAGGGGGTCAAAACATGTTCCCACAAATTCATAATAGCGCGTATTGATACGCCAATCTCTTTGACCTGTACGCGGGGCCTCTCGGCGATCCTGTCCACGTTGTTGTGTCGGGACAGGCTCTTGAGGCGGGATGTTTTTTGAGGCTGGTTTCATAAAGGCACTCGCAGTTTAAGGTCTTGCGCGTAAACATTAGCATAGGCCTATTATCATAGGGTTTACAAAGTTAGGGGTTTACAAAGTTATGGGGCCTAAATCAAAAGGATGTTTTCAGATAGCCAAATTTTGTATTTTCAAACGATCAGGCCAATGATTTGTTTTTAATAACGAGATTTGAAAACAGGGTTTACACCAACCGCTTAAACAAAACGGACTGTAATACGCTCAAGCCCTTCTATGCCGCCCGATAGCTCATCCCCGATCGCAACGGGGCCAACACCCGCCGGTGTACCTGTGTAAATGAGGTCGCCAGCCTGTAAGTCCATGTCTTTTTGTAAGTAACGGATGATCTCTTCTACTGACCAGATCATTTTATTGAGCGATGAAGATTGCACGATATCGCCATTTTTGCGCAATACGATATGAGCCCGTGAAATATCAACATCTTCTGCGCGCGTTAAGGTCGAGCAGGGGGCTGATCTTTGAAAGTTTTTGGCGCGCGCCCATGGCCCGCCTTGGGCTTTGGCTTTCGTTTGCAAATCTCGTCGTGTGAGGTCAATCCCAACGCCGTAAGCAAAAATACCGTCTGGCCCTATAGCCACGACAAGCTCGACTTCGTGATGCAACTCCTGTGTATTGGGCGGGTAGGGAATATCCTGACCCGAAGCCACCAGTGTTTCCGCAGCTTTTGTAAAAAATACCGGTTCCGAGCGGGTTATGTCGCCGCCCATTTCTTTGACATGTTCGTTATAATTTCGGCCAACACAATATATTCTACGCACTGGAAAACGTGCAGAGGTTCCTAAAACAGCTAGCGTAACAGGCGCTGTCGGTGGAAAAATATATCGCATTAGGTTTCCTTTATTGTGCAAAAGTTTTGTTCGCCTTATCGTAGAACAAAAATAAAGGATCGCCAATGCGTGTTGTCGATATTCCCGTCAGTCAAATTTATGTGCCTGCGTCGAAAAAAAGTACTTATGACGAAGATAAAGTCATGCCATTGGCAGAAGATATTCTAGAAAACGGCATGAATAGTCCTATTTATGTACGCGAGGGTAAAGGGCGCTATGTACTCCAAGAGGGCTTGCATCGTCTTGAGGCCGTTAAACTTCTTGGAAGTGACACAATTGAAGCGAATTTGGTCCAAGCTAAAAAACATTAAATCCAAAAGATCAGGGCCAAATCATTGAGGCTCCAATACTCATTAATCTGGTCGTGTGGGGTGGCCACCAATTAAAAGGGATTTCCAAATGGAAATTTTAAGAACACCAGAATCCTGTTTTGAAAACTTACCCGATTATGATTTTAAGCCGCATTATGCGACCGTGGGCAATGGTTTACGTTTGCATTATGTAGATGCGCGTCCGCGTCATAAAATAAACAATGCTCCTATTGTTTTGATGATGCACGGAGAACCGAGTTGGTCATTTTTATACCGTCACATGATTAAAAATGTATCGAGTGCAGGCTTTCGAGTACTGGCCCCAGACTTGATTGGATTTGGACGCTCGGATAAACCTGTGAAAATATCAGACTATAGCTATGCAAGCCATATTCAGTGGGTGGAGGATTGGTTTCTTGCGCTAGATTTGCAAAATGTTGTTTTATTCTGCCAAGATTGGGGTGGTTTGATTGGATTACGTCTTGTGGCAAAATATCCAGAACGATTTGCAGGCGTGATTGCCGCCAATACATTTTTACCGATGGGTGAACGGAAACCCAGCGAGGCTTTTCAAAAATGGCGAGATTTTTCACAAACGATACCCGAATTTCCAACGCGTAAAGTTATAGAGGGTGCGACGATCAAAGATTTAGAAGCGGGTGTCGCAGATGCCTATAATGCCCCTTATCCCGAGGAGCGTTACAAAGCGGGTGCGCGTATTTTCCCAGCCCTTGTCCCGATCTCTCCAGAGATGGCAGGCGCACAAGACAATCTTGAGGCGTGGGGCGTTTTATCAAAATTTGAAAAACCGTTTCTAACCGCCTTTTCAGATCAAGACCCAATTACCAAAGGGGCTGACCGTGTTTTTCAAAAACGGGTTCCTGGGTGTGTGGGGCAAAATCATAGAATCGTTAAAGGCGCAGGGCACTTCCTGCAAGAAGATGCGCCTGTTGAATTGTCTGAAATTATTGTCGAATTTATGGCGCAATTTTAGGGATTTGACCCGTCTGAAACCCAGAGTTTATCTTGCAATTGGCTCTATTATGAAGCTGAATCTGTTTTAGCGGTTTGGATTGATTGTCCCCCTTGCATATAACGACTACTATTCCAAACTTGTGAAAAAGGTTTTGATCGTCCGCTCGCTTGGATAATCATCACATGGTCACGGGTTAGGTCGCGCGGTTGATCGACGCCGCAGGAATGTGCGATCATTTCGACTTCTTTGCAAATGGTTTGGCAGTAATTCATAACGCGAACGGATTTGTTTTCAGGATTTAAACCGCGTTGCAGACGTTTGTCATGGGTTGTAATCCCGGTGGGACATGTGTTTTTGTCGCATTTTAAGGCTTGAATACAGCCCAGTGCAAACATGAAACCACGGGCGGCATTCACGAAATCAGCCCCAGCGCACAGAGCCCAAGCGACATCGGCAGGCGTGATGAGTTTCCCGCTCGCTATCAAGGCAATACGGTCTCGAAGCCCGTATTCGCGGAGTAGATCATCCATAAGGGGGAGGCTTTCGCGTATGGTCAGTCCCATATTATCCATCAGCGGTAGAGGGGCGGCACCCGTGCCTCCGTCGCCGCCATCAATCGTTATAAAGTCGGGGGCACTCTTTGAGCCCCGTTTCTTGATCTCTAAAATCAGTTCTGTGATCGGTTTAATATTGCCAACGACAAATTTAATACCTGTCGGACGCCCTGATACATCTCGGATGGTTGCGACTAAATCCAACAGCTCTTGCGGTGTCCCCGCATCGACGTGACGATTTGGTGATAAAGCGGATTCACCGATGGGTATGCCGCGAATGTCTGCGATTTCTTGTGTGACTTTCTTTGCGGGTAAGATACCGCCTTTACCGGGTTTGGCCCCTTGTGAAAGCTTGATTTCAATCATTTTAATATTCGGGTTTTCGCATATTTTTGTAAGCTTTTGCGCGTTAAGGGTTCCGTCCGAGTTTCTGGCCCCGAATTTGGCTGTGCCCAGCTGGTAAATGACGTCGCAGTTTCCTGATAAATGATAAGGTGACACGCCGCCTTCGCCCGTATTGAGCCAACATCCCGCCATTTTTGCGCCTTTGGAAAGGGCTGTAATTGCGGGTTTTGATAAAGAGCCGTAACTCATGGCTGAAATATTAAAAAACCGCTTAGGCGTGTAGGGATGCTTTGTGTAAGGCCCGATTATCAGGGGCGTTGCCGCATTGTGCTGGCCGTCAAGTTTGGGGAACATGCCATTGGCAAAGATTGGCGTCCCGGTACTGAGGACTTTTGTAGACCCAAAGGGAACGACTTCGGTTCCGTCTTCAGAGACTTCATTAATCCATTCGCGCTCAGCCCGATTAAAAGGCATTTCCTCTCGGTCCATAGCAAAGAAATATTGGCGGAAAAATTCGCCTAATTTAGAAAATAAACCGCGAAATCGCCCAAGGACAGGGTAATTCCGGCGAATCGCATCCTGCGTTTGTGTGATGTCGATGATGAAAAGAATTAAAGCTGCCGCTATTAAAATACCGACCGCAAATAGGAATAATGACCCCAGAATATTGAGACCTGAAACCGCTGTTCCGGTTAACATAGCCATTGTTTCAGAAACGGAGCTGTTCTCTGATGTGAGCGTTTTTATAATCATAACACTTATCCTTTATATTTACCTATCATGCAATTCTTAGGAAGGCTATGTTTGGGGAAGGCTATGTTTTGGGCTGAGCTTGTGTAGACTCTGTTCTGCCCACGATATAATTTAACTGATAATTAGACAATAATTTCGCACTGAAAGTATGATTATGAAATGGATATTGACAGTATTCCTTGGGATATTCTTTGCGTTTTTATGTTTGATCGGCATTGGGTGGACGCTACCCGCGTCTCAAACGCTAGAACGGAACATTGATATAGACGGATATGTGGAAGATATTTTTCCGATACTCAATGATTTGCGCACGTATACGCAATGGGAATTTCAGTCTAATCACGGGGATGATTTAGAGATCGCATTTGGTGGGCCTGAGAGCGGCGTTGGGCAAACGGCAGCGTGGCAAACCGATGATGTGCCGCCGCGTATTGGCACTCAAGAAATCGTTGAGAGCGAAACCCTTGAATTTGTTCGCACACAACTGAACCTAAACGGTGTAATGAGTTCGCAAACCTATGCGCTGTCACATGAAGCGGGTAATGAGACCGTGAATGTTTTATTGCGACGCGAGCAAGACCTCGGTGGATTTCCGTATTTACAAAGAATTACCGTGAAGTTTTCAGAAGGCCGGATTAAAATGCGTCTTGATCGTTCGCTTAATCGGTTGAAAACAATTGTTGAAAATCAAGTCGAGCCTTCGTCGCCACTTTGAGAATTTTGTCCTTTAAAGCCATTTTTCCTAAGGGTTCCTGACTGGTAGAGCCTAAGTGTCCAAAGGTATTAGGGGTTACATTTATTCTTCTTCATCTGGCTCTGGTAAGCGTACAGGGGCGTCTTCCCACGGTTTTTCGGGTTCTTTGAATATATCTCGAACGCGTCTTGAAGTGTCTGTTTGCGCGCCAATGCCTTGAAAACCGCCACTGAAGGTCGTGTCATCAAAAATCGTTGTCGAAGGGCCGCCTGCATTAATGCTATTATCACCCGTCGATGAATTGAAAGGTGTATTCCCGTTTTGTGGTGAGCGTGCGCCAGTCATGGACGCACGAGGGTTCGGGCGAGCACCGCTAGCGCTACCGAGTGTGGGGGCGTGTGCGCTAAAAGTCTCAAAGCCGTTGCGGTTGCGGCCTGCAAATTGACGGAGGTATTCGGGGCAATCTTCATGGGTACGTCCCGCTTCGCGGCAACGAATATCAAGATTTATCCCTTTATAGCCTTCGCCCATATCCGTACCTTTTGGCGCGGCCAACGTCCAACCCTTTGTTCCAGGACTGGATTTTGGCGTCCCTCTGGCCATGCCTGCGGGCGGGTTTCCACTATTATATACAGGCAAACCACCCCGCGGTGGTGTCTGGAGACTCGTCAAAGGCTGCTCTGTTCCGCGTTGCGGTGTTTTAATCGTTTCCAGAGGCGCGGCTTGTGATTTTGGAATAGCACGCTCCGCCTCTTCTTGTGTTGTCGGTGCGTCAGGCGAGGCTAAAATGGTTGGCGCGGTCACAAAGGGTAAGTCTTCTTGCGGAAGCGTCTCTGGCGTATTGGGTTCAGAGAGTGTTTCAGGCTCTATAACAGGCTCCGAAACGGACTCTCTTGCCTCTGGAGTGGGCAGATTAGGGAGGCTCTCAATATCCGGTAGATCGGGTAGGGTCTCATCAAGAAGCCCTGCTTCTGGTTCGGCTTCAGGCTCTATTGGAACATCGGGTGGCGGGGGCGTGTAAGGCCGCCATTCGGATGGTGGTTCTGTAAGCGTTTCAGCGGGTAAATCAGGGGCTAATTCAAGCTCTGGCTCAATAAAGGGTGCAATTTCGGGCTCTAGTTTAGGCTCGGGTTTAGGCTCGGGTTCAGGAATCGGATCGGGTTGCGGTGGCACATAAGGTCGCCATTCACTCGGTTGCTGAGGGTCTGGAATTTGTTCTTCCATCGGTTGAGGTATGGATTCTTCAATCGGAATGTCTAAAGGCTCAGAGATAGGATTGGGGGACTGAATAGCACTCTCTGGCATGACTGTTTCATTCGATAAAATATCGGGCGGCGGAGGCAAAGTTTGTGGAAACGTTTCGGGCTGTTTTACTGGTTCTGGTTCTGGTTCTGGCTCAGTTACGGGTTCAATAGGCACAGGGTCTGGTTCCACTACGGGTTCAGACAATTCTGTAACAGGCGGGGGCGTAGGTTTGGGTTTAGGACGAAGAGTTGGCACCGGCGCTGGCGTGGCCCTTACCGGTTCAGGCGCAGACAACGGTTTTGTTTGTGGTTTTTTTTGTGGTTCTGGCTCTGGTTCCGCTATAGGCGGGAGATCCCCAAAGGCAATAATTTGAACGGGAATGGCTTCAGGTTCTTCATCAATAAGGTCGGGCATGACGAAAGCGGGATGGATCGCCAAAAATAATAAAACATGGATAAAAAGGGCTACAATAATGGCCGTAATATTTCGACGTGCAAAATCCTCCCAAAAATCAGCCCAAGGTTCAGGGTCGAGATAAGGTGAGAAATGATCTGTTCTATGGCTCGAAAATATCAAAGCGCGCTGTCTTTACACCCAGAAATTGATTCGCCGGACCACCCGACATATCATTACAAACACTAAGCGTTACGCATCTATTCGCCAAGTGGTTGATAACATCTCTGCGTGCATGAATGGGCGGTTTGGGATTAAATTTCAGATAGACACGCGCGAATGGGATGTTCAGCCTCCTTTTTTACAAGGCTTTCTTGTGTCACTGGCCATATTGAATTGTACTGGGTACAAAATTTAGAGTGTTTTGTTTGCGGGGCTGATCAATTTTAAGCCTGCAAAGGTTAGGCATGCCGCAATCGCTGCCGTTTTGAATATCGCGCCTGAGTGTATCCATTTTGACATTTGACTCGAAACCTGTCCCGTAAGACTTTGCGCAGATGCGTCGGCGCTAAAGCCTAAAATGAGTATAAGGGCAATGGCGCTTCCAAGAGTAAATTTTTCAAATGTGTATCTTTGCATGTGAGCCTCGGTGCTTATCTGTCTTGGTCATTTATGTTTCGACTAAACTCTGTCGATAAATCATCGTTAACGAGAGATTTTGCTTTCAAAAGGGTCAAAATGTGGAAAGAATAAGGCAATATTCGCCTATGCGACTCTTAATTATCATAATTGAACGCCTAAATCGGACCGTAAAATGCCTCAATCAAATTCAAAGTTCCAAATTTCTCAGAGCTTAAGTCGAGTTGCCGAGTCTTCAACTATGGCAGTGACGCAAAAAGCAAGAGAGCTTCGCGCCGAAGGGCATGATGTGATTGGGCTAGGGGCTGGGGAACCTGATTTCGATACCCCCGAACATATCAAACAAGCCGCGATTAAAGCGATTAAAGATGGCCAGACGAATTACACGAATGTAGACGGTATAGCAGAGCTTAAATCGGCCATTATAGATAAGTTTAAGCGCGAGAATAATCTTTCCTATACAGCGTCACAAATCAATGTTTCCCCTGGGGGTAAGCCCGTTTTGTTTAATGCTTTTTTGGCGACTTTGAACTCAGGTGATGAGGTGTTGATTCCCGCGCCCTGTTGGGTCTCA
>CALCKU010000030.1 GCA_937965735.1 uncultured Caulobacterales bacterium | reverse complement strand
TGAGGGCGGCGAAGCCGTGGACTCGAAGCTTCATCCTGAGGACGTCGAAGCCGTGGACTCGAAGGAAGGCAAAACGAAGTGCATTCGTCTCCGCTGGAACCTCCTTCGAGTCCACGCGCGCTGCGCGTCCTCAGGGTGAGGGTTAGCGAGAGTCTATTCTTGGAATGTGACGTCTATTCAGGGCTAGACTCTATTTCTTGGCAAAACGGCCACGGCCTTTTGGCATCGGTTTATCAGACCGTGCGCTGCTGCCTTTACCAAAGGGCTTGCCGCCGCGTTTTGGCATTTCGGATTTTATTTTACGGTCGAGCGCTTTTGTTCCGCGTTTGGAACCGCTCTTGCCGACTGCGACATCGGCGCGAGCGGCTTGTTTAGAGTTTTCGAAAGTCTTGCGGCCACTTAAGCGTGACTTTGCGCCGACTTTAGGTTTCACATGGAAATCTGCATTGCCTGTGGGGCGTCGACGTGAGTGATCAATTTTGGGAATATCGACTAAATGTCCCACTTGGTCGCGCAGAATTTTAGATTTGACCTCTTCGATTTGACCAGAGGTTAATTGGCCAAGTTGAAACGGGCCATAAGAGGTACGAATGAGGCGGTTCACCTCTAGGCCGAGCGTGTTTAAAGCGCGTCTGACCTCGCGGTTTTTACCTTCGCGAATTGTCACCGTAATCCACGCATTGCCGCGCTGTTGTTTATCAAGCAAAGCCTCAATCGGGCCTGTTGGGATACCGTCAATTGTAATACCGTCTTTTAGTGTATCAAGCGCTTCTTGGGTAATCGTCCCAAAGGCTCGCGCGCGGTAGCGCCGTGCCCACCCTGTATCGGGCAGTTCAAGTGCGCGGGCTAAAGCCCCGTCATTTGTTAAAAGCAAAAGACCTTCAGATGTAATGTCCAATCGCCCGACGGAAATTACACGCCCCATATCTTTGGGTAATTTGTCAAAAACTGTGTCGCGGCCTTTTTCGTCTCTATGCGTGGTGACAAGGCCAGAGGGTTTATGATAGCGCCAGAGGCGGGGGTGTTCTTTTTCCGCGACTTTTTTTCCGTCAACAGTAATGTCGTCCACATCGCGGACTTTGAAGGCGGGCGTTCGAAGGGTTTTGCCGTTCACGGTTACGCGCCCGGCCTCGATCATGGCTTCCGCGCCGCGCCGCGAGGCGATACCGGCCCGCGCTAAATATTTGGCAATGCGTTCGCCTTCCATTTCGGAAAGAGGTTTTGGCGTTTTACCTTTTGCCGACTTCGGGGCGTTCGAATTTTTATCGCCTTTATGACTTTGTTTTTCTGGCATCGCTTGACGCTTTTCTATTTTCGCCCCAACAGGGCGTATGACGGATGAAGACTATATGCGGGAAGCGCTATGGGAAGCGCAAGCGGCAAGTGCGCGCGGAGAAGTGCCTGTTGGGGCTATACTTGTCAATCCACAGACGCGTGCAATAATCGCTCGGGGTGCCAATGCCCCGATATTGCTTGATGATCCTACCGCCCATGCCGAGATTATGGTGATACGAGAGGCTGCTTTTGCTTTAGAAAACTACCGCCTGAATGGGCTGACGCTCTATGTCACGCTAGAGCCGTGTACAATGTGCGCGGGGGCGATTTCTAATGCCCGGATTGGCCGTGTGGTTTACGGGGCGACAGACCCGAAAGGCGGCGCCGTAGAAAGCGGAATTTCGTTTTTTGACCAAGCGTCTTGCCATCATAAACCAGAGGTAAGGTCAAATGTTTTGGCTGCTGAGTGTGGCGCGCTTTTAAAAGATTTTTTCAAGGCACGCCGTAAAAGTAAGACGATTTTGGCAAAGGATTTGGCGTTTAAGTCCGTCGATACACTCTCGTGAAGCAAAACTTACGCGAAATGCTTGTGCCGCTCGGATCAATACATAGCCAATCGGCCAAAGCCCAGGCGCGTGCAATACAAGAGCATGCGCCTATTCACGAGTCTACGAATGCCTCTGCCTATACCCCTGCCAATAGCTCTGCCAATACCCCAATGAATGCGTTGGCAAATGGACGCGCACGAGCCATGGGGTATATTTACGGATTACTAGGGGCCGTGTTCTTTTCCATGAAGGCGATTTTTATCAAACTTGCCTATATTCCAATTGAAGGACAAACGCTTGCACCGATTGATCCGATTACGCTGATGGTGTTGCGTATGGGATTTGCTTTTCCCGTTTATACACTCATTCTGATTTGGTTTTTTTATAAAGCCTCAAAAGCGCGAGCAGGGTTTAAAAATGAGCTAAGAATTGAACAAGAAACAGACACTGTGAAACACAAACCCTCAAAACTTACCTATGTAAAGGCGAGTTTACTGGGGGCATTATGTTATTATCTGTGTGCGTATTTGGATTTCACAGGTCTGCAATATATCACAGCGCAACTGGAGCGGCTTTTACTGTTTACCTATCCCGTTTTTGTAATGGTGTTAGGGGCGCTCTTTTTTGGACGAAAAATTTCGCGTTACGGTGTGATCTCGATCATTTTAGCTTATTTGGGTATTGCGGTTATTTTTGTTGGCGGGGATTTAGCCACAGGATCAAATTTATGGCTGGGTACAGGTTTGATTTTACTAACCGCGCTTTTCTTTGCGATCTTTCAGCTTATGGCTGTGCGGTATATCGTACACCTTGGCAGTGAGGTATTTACCTGTATCGCGGTAATGAGTGCGAGCTGTGTCGTGTTTATACATTTTCTGATTGTCAATCACGGGGCGCTGACACCGCTCTTGGTTCTCCCGTTTCGAGTTTATATGATTGGAATATTACTGGCGACTGTATCGACCTTATTACCGTCATTCATGGTCAATATGGCTTTGGGGCGGATTGGCGCGCAATCTGTCTCAACATTAGGCATGCTCGGCCCTGTTGCCACAATTATTTTTGCCGTAACATTACTGGGCGAGCCTTTTGGGTTTGTAGACGCTCTGGGTACGGCAATTGTTATGTCTGCCATTGCTATCTATACATTTTTTGACAAGAAACAAACGTCACATAAAACCCATTAGGACAAAGCCGCGCCAGATATAAATGCCGCCGACAATCGTCACTAAAAGGCGTGTATAGCGTTTAAAGCCAATATCAGAGAAACGGTAGAGCAAGCGTGTGCCTAAAAACGTGCCTAAGAAAACGCACGGTATAACGGCGAACATAACCCCGGCAATGAGCCAGACAGGCGGCAGGGTTGCTGTGCCTACAGTCCTAATTAAAGGGATGCCAAACACGAAAATTTTTACACTATGAGAGGCAAGCATGGTCACGGCTTTGGTTGCGACAATCTCTTGGCGGGTCAAGGCTGTTTTTACATAAAAGAAATCAAGGGCTGGCCCTGCAATTCCCGCCAAGAGATTTAGACCCATGACCGCCGCCCCGCACAGCATGGCATGTTTGGGTTTGGCCGCATCGCCTTGCAAAAGATCGCGCGGTAACCAGAGTAAAAGCGGTAGGAGGCCGAGCGCGAAATACAGCACAGGTTTCGGGGGGACAAAGGCTAAAATTACAACAATAAGCGTAGTGGGTAAGGCCCCCAAAAATGTGTAACCTAAAATGTCCCATCTTATATTTTCGCGAATGAGGTATGAACGAAATCCATTACTAATGGATTGGACAAAGCCGTGTACAATCATAGCCTCTGAAACGCCCATAAAACTGGCTATAACACCCATGAAGATCATACCGCCCGCCATACCAAACAGGCCAGAAATAAAGGCTGTAATGAGTGCAGAAATAAGAATCAGTAAGGAGAGTTTAAGGGCCATGAATCGATATCCAATCTGTCTCCGCCAATGTACCTTTAAGGTGTATCAGCATGTCTTCTACGCCCATAAGGTGATTTTACACCTGCGGTGAACCGTAATATGCTAATTCTTCTTGATAAAGTATTTTTAAAATTGACAATTAGATAGAAATCTTAACCATAGATGCAAGTCTACTTTCTTTAGAGTACGATTAAGGGGTAGATATTAATCACGCTATGTTACGGCGATGGTAAAGGGTCATAAAATGAAGTTATTTGGGTCAGATAAATCCACCGAAGTAAAGAAAGTTAATGTTCAAGAGAATATGAATGAGCTTAGATCGGCTGATGTCGTACCGCCTGACGGTATTGATACAGCGCGTTCAACGCTTGAAACGATTTCTAACTCTTTTCGATCTGCGAGTGAGCAACAACAATTGGCGGCTCGTCAAATGGCCTCTCTGGATAAAACGCTTGCAAAAATGGATGCGGGTTTGCGCCGCCTCGTTCGTATGGAACGGGAAAATGAAACTTTGCGAAATCGTGGTGAAGAGCTCGATAAGCAATTAACGCTGAAAACAAATGTATCGAATGAGCAAGAAAGTCGCTTAATCGCATTAGAGCGTCAATACAAAGAACTTCAAAAAGATCTCTCGCAATCCAAAGCAGAAATTGCTGTACACAAAGACCGCGAAACTGAGTTCAGAGCGCGAAGCACGAATAATCTCGGTGAGATTGAAACGCTAAAGCGCCGTCTGTCTCAAGGCGACGAACAGCTCGCGGCACTTGAGCTTCGCAATAAAACTTTGCAAGACGAATTGGCTTCGCGCCGTATCGCTTTGTCAGAGCAAAAGCGCGATGCATTTGAGCTTCAAAAGAAAGTCGAAAACTTAACCGTTAAGCTCGATAGCCGTGGCAAAGACCGCGATAGTGTTTATGTTGAGTTAAAAGAATTGCGATCGAATTATTCGGAGATCAATTCAAAGTTCTTGGAAACTTCAAACTTGCTTGAAGCGGTTCGGTATGATCTTGAGGCACAAAAGAATATTCACGATGAAACGCTGCGTCGTCGTGAAGCCGATCTCTATGCCTTAAAAAGTCAGATCGACCAATATGATACAGAAATTCGGATCAAAAACATTGCGGCGGCGGACGCTGAACGTGAAATTCGTGTTTTGCAACAATCACTCGATACAGCGCAAGCGCGTGCCGATGAAAGCGATGCGCGTTTACGGGCTCAGACCTTGGAATTTGGCCGTAATACGGATGCGCTAATGAAAACAAATTCAGAGTTTGAAGTCTTGAACGGTAAGTTCTCTGCCGCGCTTGAAGATATTGAAGCTTTGCGTAAAGTGAATGCCGCGCAACAAGAAAAGCTTGAGCGTTACGCGGCTATCAGCGGAAGTTTGCCGACACGCGCGAGCCTGGCTGAACAGACAGCGAAAACAATGGCTCCGCGTCCGCGTTCTACGCCAGAGACACCGGAACCGCCTAAAAATGGTGGCGGCAAGGTCACGCAATTAAAGGCTGTTAAAAAGTAAGTCGTTCATAGACTATATATATCAACAAAAAGCCCGCATTTCTTAAATGCGGGCTTTTTGTTTTGTAATATTGAGTTCGAATTTGCTCTATAGAATGGACTGACCCGTGCCCTTCCAGTCTTTTAAAAACGCTTCGAGGCCTTTATGGGTTAGGACATGGTTAGCAAGGCTTTTAATCACAGAAGGCGGCGCGGTAATTACGTCTGCGCCGATGAGCGCGCAATCTTTGACATGATTTACATTGCGGATCGAGGCTGCAAGAATTTCTGTTTCATAGCCGTAATTGTCGTAGATTGTGCGAATGTCTTCAATCAAGTCAATGCCGTCAAGGCTAATATCGTCTAGCCGACCGATAAAGGGCGAAATAAATGTCGCGCCGCATTTTGCCGCGAGGAGAGCTTGATTTGGTGAGAAGCAGAGCGTTACATTCGTTGGTATTTCTTCACGCGATAGAGTTGAACAGGCTTTTAACCCGTCTAGTGTCAAAGGCAGTTTGACACAGACATTGGATGCGATTTTACGAAGCTCGCGCCCTTCTGCGATCATGTGTTCAGAATCGGTTGAGACGACTTCAGCAGAGACAGGGCCTTTTATTTCTTTGCAGATTTCTGCGATCACATCTTTAAAGTCGCGCCCTGACTTTGCAATAATGGATGGGTTGGTTGTGACACCGTCTACCAGACCGATGGCGTTTAGCTCTAGGATTTGA
Source organism: uncultured Caulobacterales bacterium (assembly GCA_937965735.1). Classification (GTDB taxonomy): domain Bacteria; phylum Pseudomonadota; class Alphaproteobacteria; order Caulobacterales; family Maricaulaceae; genus CALCKU01. The sequence goes on along the minus strand of CALCKU010000030.1, from coordinate 4,314 downwards.
TCCAAGTCAGCACTATCAACAAAAAACTTCATATTCTGGCTCCAAAAGGGAAGGCGGTTTGTGTTTAGGTCTGTTATCACACCTTATGGCGTCCGAAAACGTACAAGTTCTTTTTCCTGTGAATGTCCCCGTGGCATTTGATTACGCATGTCCGCCGCAAATGCGGGTGCAATTGGGTGAATTTGTTTTTGCCCCTATTGGTAAACAGGTCAAATTAGGAGTCGTGACAGGGTTTGTTGAAAACGATAATACGCGCTCCCTAAAAGAAATTATCTCTGTCAAGGCGACGCGCGCGCTGAGCCTTGATATGTTGCAATTCATTGATTGGACGGCGCGTTATAATTGTGTTTCTGCGGGTTTAGTTTTGCGTATGGTGATGTCCTCTTATAAAGCGCTTGATCCGAGCCCGATGGTTACGCAATTTCGATTGGCGGACATTTTTCGTGAAAATTTACAAGATCAAAGCTCAAAAGATAAAAGCGTACAGGTCCAAGCAATAGAGGGCCTAATAAAGGCCCAAAAGCTGACCCCGTCCCGGCTCCTGATTTTGGATAAAGGCGGGCCATTTCCAGCGCGGGCAAGCGAGATTGCGCAGCGAGCGGGTGTTAGTGCTGGCGTTGTGCGTGGATTTGAAAAAATAGGGGGCCTCATTGCAGAAACCTTGCCCGTCGATGCGCCCTTCGATGTGCCGAATTTGAACCTGACGGGATTAAACCTATCGGATTCGCAAAGGCGTGCGGCAGAGAATTTAAGATTACAAGTGGCTAAACATGATTTTAACGTCTCACTTTTGGACGGTGTAACGGGATCTGGCAAAACGGAAGTTTATTTTGAAGCTGTTGCTGAGGCTTTAAAGCTTTCTGAAAATCCTGACGGAAAATTGGGTGAAATGTCTGGGGGGCAAGCCCTTGTCCTTGTGCCTGAAATCGCTCTTACTCAAGCGGGTATGGCTCGGTTTGCGAAGCGCTTTGGGGTTGAACCTGCGCCGTGGCATTCGGGCCTAGGCGAAGCGGCGCGGCGGCGTGTCTGGCGCGAAGTCCAAAACGGGCGGGCGCGACTTGTTGTCGGTGCGCGTTCGGCGCTTTACTTACCGTTTCCAAATCTACGTCTTATTGTCGTCGATGAAGAGCATGATACTTCATATAAACAAGAAGAAGGCGTAATCTATAATGCCCGTGATATGGCAGTGGTTCGCGCTATGATCGCAAAACATTCCGTTATTTTGGCCTCTGCTACTCCGTCACTCGAAAGTTTAGTGAATGCCCGAAATGGGCGATATGCGCATATTATCTTGCCAGAGCGTCCAGGGGCTATCACTTTGCCAGAAATTGATCTGGTTGATTTAAAAGACCATAAACCTGCAAAAGGCGATTTCCTCTCTGACCCCTTGATTAAAGCGACACAAGCGGTTTTAGCGAAGGGTGAACAAGCGATGCTTTATTTAAATCGTCGCGGCTATGCCCCTTTAATTATTTGCCAAAATTGCGGCGAGAAACTTAAAAGTCCAGACACAGATAGCTGGTTGGTTGAGCACCGCGCTACGGGAAGGGCCGTTTGTCACATGACAGGGTTTTCAATGCGCATGCCGACAATGTGCCCCAATTGCAAAACAGAAGATAGCTTGACCGCTATTGGCCCCGGTGTTGAACGTGTGGCCGAGGAAGCCGCACGGCATTTTCCAAATGCCCGTATTGAAATCTTGTCATCTGACACGGCAGGCGGCGCAGAAGCGCTGCGCGCACGCATGTCGCGTATGGAACGGGGCGAGATTGATATTTTGATCGGCACACAAATGGTTGTTAAAGGCCATAATTTTCCGCATCTGACGTTTGTTGGTGTCGTGGACGGGGATCTCTCGCTTGTGGGGGGTGATCCGCGTGCTGGGGAGCGCACATATCAAACACTTGTCCAAGTTGCAGGACGGGCTGGACGCGCCGATAAACCTGGACGGGCTTTGATACAAACGCATCAGCCTGAACATGAAGCCTTGGCCGCGCTTGCGGCTGGCGACCGCGAAATGTTTATTAGCGCCGAACTCGCAATTCGGGAAATGCTGGGTTTGCCACCTTTTGGCAAGCTCGCAGCTGTCATTCTCTCTGGGCCTGACTATAAGAAAACCGAAAATCTTGCCAAAAAGTTTGTTAGCTTGGCTCCGCGCGCAGACGGTATTGAAATTCACGGCCCAAGTGAACCGCCTATTGGGCGTTTACGCGGCCTGTTTCGGCGACGCATTTTGGTTCAAGCTGAAACAGGTGTGAATCTGTCCCAATATATGAAGAATTGGCGAAGTCGCGCCAAAGTTCCTGCGAAATATAAATTACATATAGATATTGACCCCCAAAGCTTTTTGTAAATCGGTTTGATGCCTGTGGAACAGGGCGCGTATTTAAAAAAAGGGGGGTTAAGGTGGTTTGACAGGGACTAGGAGGGGCCTAGTAATTTGCAAAAGCCCTAAAATCAAATCCGCGCCTGTATCTGGCATATAAATTGCTACTCTACACTTCATAATACTTAAATATGAATTGAGGGCCTAAAAATGATTTTTAATAATTGGACAAAGCAAAACTCTAAAGATTTTGGTAAAAAGGCTTTTACCGTCGAACATAAATTAAATGATTCGGGTCTGTTTACCGACGAGGCCTTGATTAAACTGTTAGACATGCACCCTAAAAGTCATACAGATGTGTGTACAATGGGGGACAGCCCAGAAACACCTTATAAATTTAGAACGGGTGACGCTCGGGGCGTGAGCGGTGCCGTTTTGCTGGAAGCGGCTAAATCAGGGGCGATTTGGATAAACCTACGTGAATGTATGAATATGCATGAAGAGTATAATGCTCTGCTTTCACAAATGTACGGGGATTTGGGCAAAGCGACCAAGAGTAAACCTTATTCCGCGCGGGGAAGTATTTTAATCTCTTCACCACTGGCAAGAGTGCCTTTCCATTGTGATCCGACGGAAACAATTTTATGGCATGTACGGGGTCATAAGCGTTTTTTCCTCTATCCTGATACTGAAGAATTTTTACCCGATACAGCTTACGAAGGCATTTTATTCAAAGAACAAGAAGACTTGCCTTACCGTTCAACCATGGAAAAAGATGTTAAAATATTTGACCTTGAAGGTTCCGAGATGATTACATGGCCCTTGAATTCTCCGCATCGTGTTGAGAATGTGACCCATTGTATTTCTGTCACGACTGAATATTCTTCAAAAGAGAGCTCTCTAAAAAATGCCGTAATGTATACAAATGCTGTTCTCCGCCAAAAGTTTGGCAGAAACCCAAAATGGGCGGAAGCAAGCTATGGCGAAAAACTCATTAAAGCCGCTTTCGGCGTTGTTTTACGCAGGTTTGGCGTCTTAAATGCTCTCAAAGAAAAAGACTTTGTGACCTTCAAAGTGAATAGCAAAGCGCCTAATTTCATTCAGGATATCAGTCCAGAAATCCGCGCGTTCTAAAAATAAACCCAGACTGTCCGCAAATAGCGGATAAACGGTATAATGCATTGCAATTAAGGCCCTGTGAAAACGGTTCACAGGGCCTTTTTTCGGACGGGGGTAATGTTGAGGGGCATTTTATAAGGTTTTGATTTAGTGATATTTTCGCAACAGTTTATAAAAAAACCTGCTAAATGTTACAAAAGTTTTATAAAACCATTGCCCTATATTGATAACATTAATAATAGCACAGGTTGAGCCTCAACAAAAATGCTGGGGCAAACACTTTATCAAGGGATATTATTGTGAAATCAATGAAAAAAAACCTTCTGCTCGGCAGCTTGCTATCGAGCGCTATGCTAATGTCGGCACCCGCACATGCTCAGTCGTCAGATGACGAAATTATTGTAACGGGTTCGCGTATTGCTAAAAAAGACTTTACGTCTAATTCACCCATAGCCACTGTTGGAGCTGCTCAGTTCGAACTTTCAGGGACTATTAATACTGAATCGCTTTTGAATACACTACCTCAAGCAATTCCTGGTCTTGACCGTACGTCGAATAACCCTGGTAATGGTACTGCAACTGTCGATTTGCGTGGATTGGGTGCCAATCGTACCTTAGTGCTCGTAAATGGTAAACGCATGGTGCCTACATCAGGTGGCGGTGTTGTTGACATTAACAGCATACCCACATCTTTGATTAAAAATGTTGAAGTTGTGACTGGTGGTGCATCTGCGGTTTATGGTTCCGATGCTATTTCTGGTGTTGTTAACTTCATCCTTAAAGACGATTTTGAGGGTGTTGAAGCATCAGTTGGTTACGAGAGCTCATTTAAAGGCGATGCTGAGCAAGCTTCTTTAAGCCTTACAATG
>CALCKU010000029.1 GCA_937965735.1 uncultured Caulobacterales bacterium | reverse complement strand
GCGTCCCGCCGCCCGTATATCCAGAGACGACGCTTAAAACACCGGGCAGTTTCTCAAAATCTGATTCCACACACCAGAAACAACCGCCCGCAAAAATCGCTGTATCTAGAACAGGTCGGTGTGGGATCGCGGATAAAGCATCCCTATTATCTGTCTCTGTTTGGGCGACAGTCATAAAGCCAGTCTCTTGAGACGCTTTTGCTTTAGACGGGGTTGCCTGAGACGAGATTGCTTGAGACGGGGTTGCTTGAGACGGGGTTGCTTGAGACGCGGTAGTCTGCGATCCGTTTGCAGACTGCGCCGCACTACACGCCCCAAATAAGAGGGTTCCGAGTAAAAGGGTTCCGAGTAAGGGGGTTCTAGATAAGACGGTTCCAAGTAAATTGATTTCTGGAAAAGCAGAACGCATCTTAGCGGCAGGGGGTGATTTGGGCGTAGATTTAAAATTTAAAATTTTCATGTTTAAAATATTCATGGGATGAGATTAGCAAAGCTTTGATTATATTGGAAATCACGAAAACGCGACATAGGCTTGAGCCACAAACTGAACACTCCCTACACCATCATACATATAGACAAATAGATATGCCTCTTTATGTTATAGATCAAAGAAATAACTTTGGGCTATCTTATGACTTTTAAATCTCTCAATTGCGTCTCTCGAACCGCTTTATCTTTAAGTGCTTTCTGTATGGGAACAGCGCTTACACTAAGCGCTTGCAAAATAGGCACAGAATCAAACTCTGCAATATCGTCTGCCCAAAAAACTGATACGGAAACAATCGCAAAAAAAGACGCGGCTTTGTCTATTCCTTTTGAAAAATATACGCTCAAAAATGGCCTTGATGTTGTCTTACATGTAGACCGTTCTGATCCTATTGTTGCCATCAACCTTGCCGCCCATGTCGGGTCGGGCCGCGAAATAGCAGGCCGTACAGGCTTTGCCCATTTGTTTGAGCATTTACTCTTCCTCGACTCAGAAAACCTTGGCTATGGCGGGTTAGATTTAATGAATACACGGATTGGCGGCGAAGGCACAAACGGGTTTACAACCCATGACATGACGCAATATTTCCAAGCTGTACCGTCTGACGCGCTTGAAAAAATCATTTGGGCCGAAGCCGATAAGCTCGGCTGGTTCATCAATACGGTCTCGCAAAACGTCATTGATAATGAAAAACAAGTGGTCAAGAATGAAAAACGCCAACGCGTAGATAACGCACCTTATGGTCATAACTTATATATTATCAACAAAGCCCTATACCCGGAAAACCATCCTTATAATTGGCAAATCATTGGCTCGCTCTCGGATCTCGACGCTGCAACGTTAGAGGACGTTAAAAACTTTTATAAACGGTGGTACGTGCCAAATAATGTCACGCTAACCATCACAGGGGATATCGATGTCGCGCAGACAAAAACTTGGGTCGAGACATATTTCGGCGAAATCCCGCGCGGTGAAGCGGTTGAAAAATTCACACCCCGCAAAGGCGTATTAGACAATTCACTGTCCTTCTACCATGAAGATAATTTTGCCACTGTACCACAGCTCACGCTTGTCTGGCCAACGGTCGAACACTATCACCCCGATAGTTACGCACTGAATATATTATCGGAATATCTAACCAATGGAAAACGCGCGCCGCTTAACCAAGTGTTGATTGATGAGGAAAAACTGACAACCGATGTTTCGTCCTTTTATTACGGAAAAGAAGTCGCAGGTGAGTTCTATTTGTTTATTACCCCTAATGAAGGGGAAGACATTGACGGTCTTATCGCGCCATTAACGCGCGCTTTTGAACGGTTTGAAACAAACGGTATGGATCAAGCCGATCTTGACCGTATAAAAACAGGACTAGAAGTGTCTTATTATGATGACCTACAAAGCAATTTAGGGAAAGCGATCCAACTTAGCGAATATAACTTATTCACAGACAATCCAGGATTTTACAAAACTGATTTAGCCCGAATTCAAAACGTAACGACAGACGATGTCATGCGCGTTTATAAAACCTACATTAAAGACCAAAACCGCATCTACACAAGCTTTGTTCCCAAAGGCGAATTGGATTTAAAACTCGATTCGATTTTAGAGCCACAAAAAGCAGATGTAATTGAGGAAGTGGTCGTGGAAGGCGAAGGGTCTGCCATTGAATTTGACCCGTCTGCGCGGGTTATTGAAACCCCAACCCCGTCCGCTTTTGACCGTACAATCGAACCTGAATTTGGAACGCCTTACACATTACCGGCCCCAAAAATCTGGACAGAAGAATTGAGTAATGGGCTTACAATTTACGGGTCAGAGGCGACTGAAATCCCGCTCATTTATTTTAACCTAAGACTAGATGCAGGGCGCAATCGCGGCAATGTTGATAAACCCGCCATTCCCGCACTCACGGCTGAATTACTCGAAAAAGGGACTGCGAAAAAATCAACAGCGGAATTAGAAGACGCGATTAAATCCCTTGGCTCGACGATTTCGATAAATACAGGGGATAATAGCACGCAAATATCAGGCTCGACCTTGGCTCGCAATTTTGACGCGACTTTAGGGCTTGTCCAAGAAATGTTATCTGAACCGCGTTGGGACGCAGAAGAATTTGAGCTATTGAAAGCGAAAACCCTGCAAAATCTAACTCAAAGCGAAGGCAATCCCAATGCCATTGCCCGCCGCGAAAGTTTGAAATTACGCTATCCAGACGATCATATCTTTCATTACACGCGGTACGGCACAAAAGAAAAATTAGAGAGTGTTGAGCTACAGGATTTAAAAGCCTTCTTTACTGATAATTATAGCTTGAATCATGCAAGCTTTAGAATTGTCGGTGATAAGCCGAAAACAGACATTGTGAAATCTGTACGGGCTTTAACACAGGGTTGGACAGAGGCTATGCCCAATATTGCACAGATTAAACGCGACAAAGCAACACTCCCGCAATCGCTTCCCGTCGAAGCCGCTCAGATTTATTTTTATGACGTGCCAGAGGCGAAACAATCTGTTCTCATGCTGCAAAGGCCGTCATTACCAGCAACGCATCCAGATTACCCTTTAGCCAAGGCGATTAATTTCCCACTGGGCGGCATTTATACATCAAAGCTAAATACGGAACTTCGTGTCAATAAAGGCTATACTTATGGTATTCGCTCAAGTTTTAACGGCGACACAGACCGCGGTGTATTTTCAATCCGCTCCAGCGTTCGTACGAATGTGACACAAGACTCTATTGCTTTAATCCGCGATATTGTTTCGCGTTACGGGCCTGAGTTTAAACAAGACGATTTAGACGTGATGAAATCCGCGCTTTTACGCGGCCAAGCCCTGAAAAATGAAACGCTTTCAGACAAGTTAGGCATGATCCAAGACATAAGCGCCTATGGCTATCCTGCAAATTATGTAGAACGCAATGCCAAGCAGGTTTCAAACATGACCTTAGAAGATTTCAAAGCGCTTGCCGAAAAATATTTGCGTCCTGACGCAATGAATTATGTGGTGGTCGGAGATGCTGCGAGCCAAGCCAAGCGCCTAGAGACACTTGGCCTTGGAACGCCGATTTTGTTAAACCCAGAAGAATAAAAATTATCCTTCTGGGTTTTTCCTAATCCGTTAACGCTAAAACCTTGTGCGCACGGTAAACCGTGCGTTTAACGGCTTCCCTGTGGAGATATTATCATTGCTATGCGCGTCAGGATAATAATTTGTATCCAGAAGGTTTTCGACATTCATTTGCACACGCAGAGCGTCCGATACATCATAAAACAGGGCCGCATCTACGCGCGTATAAGCTGGAACTTCGACCGAATTATCTTCACGTACGAAGAAACTATCTTGGTATGTCACCCCGACACCTGCGCCTAATTTATCGTTCATTTGGAAATTGTTCCAAAGCGAAAACATGTTCTCAGGTGTCTGACGAGTCTTATTCCCGTCAAACCCAGAACCGTCGACCCGGTTCACAGTCCCGTCCAAATAGGCATAACCCGCATTCATCGTCCACCGTTCCGTTAATTGACCCGATAGCTGGACTTCAAACCCTTTTGTTTTTGATCCCTCAATAACAATCAGCTGGCTTGTATCGTCAGGGTCAACAGAGGTAAAGCTTTCACGGTCTAATTTAAACACCGCCATTGTTAGACTAAGGTCTGGACGAATATCCCATTTGGCTCCGATTTCTTTATTTTTAAAGACTTGCGGCTTTGTGCTTTCACTATCCAAGTTCAACGTCAGGAATTGATCGCCCGAACGTGGTAAAAAGGTTTCGCTATAGCTACCATAGAAAGAGACATTCTGTTGCGGCTTATAGATAAGCCCCAGACGCGGTGTTACTTTCTCGTCTTTACGCTTAAAGTCTGCATTGGCGCGTATGTCGGTGACGTCAATATCAAAACTATCAAAACGCGCGCCCAGAACGACTTTCAGTTGCTCTGTCACATCAATCTGGTCTTGTGCATAAATAGACACAGTTTTGACATCAGAGGCACGGTCACGCGCAGGACTTGAAAAACTAAAGGCAGGGATGACCAGCGGGTCTGTGAAATTGATAAGGAGCTGGTCATCATTGTTAGAAGCAAAGACATTATCAAAACGGTCATTTTCCGTTTTTTGATCGCCGTATTCTGCGCCAACTAACACCGTATGACCGATGGGCCCTGTAATAAATTCACCAACAAGACTGCCTTGTAAGATAAAGTTTTTACGACCAGTTGTATCGCGGTAGCCATCAAGTTCCACTTGCGAGAACGTGCCATTCGTCACACTTACTTCTTCACTCGCATATAGATTTTGATAGACTTTATCATAATCAGCATATTGGGCCGTGAAATTTGCCCGCAAACGATCCGAGAGTTGATGCTGCATGTGCGCGCGTAAAATATGGGCTTCAAGTGTTGTAAAGTTTTGATCGGGTGAGCCAAAAAATGTCTTATCAAACCCGCTTAAAGGTATATCTGGGCCGTTATCCACATTCTGCGAGGGAACACCCCGGTCCACAGTGCGGTCATCATTGAGATATTCATAAGACAGATCAAGTGTCGTTTGCTCGGAAAGCTCAAAAAGGGCTGTAGGATTAAACCCGTACCGCGTCCCATCGACAAAATCTCTATGATTATTCAGACCTTCATAAAACCCGTTTAATCGCACAGCCATTGTTTCAGAAACCGGGGCATTCACATCCAGCGCCACATTATACGCGCCGAAACTATCGACACTGGCCGCAAGCCCTGTAAACTGTTCACCAAGCTTTGGCATTTTTGTCACACGGTTAATAATACCGCCGCCGCCACCGCGCCCAAAAAGGAGCGCATTAGACCCGCGTAAAATCTCGACTTGTTCAATATTATAAAGCGGACGGTAATATTGAACATCATCTCTGACTCCGTTGATAAAAAAATCTGCCGTAGTCTGTTGTCCGCGTATAATAATCGCGTCGCGATGCCCTTCGCCTTGACTGATGGAAAGTCCAGGCGTGTAGCGCAGAATATCACCAAAATTTGTAAAGGCTTGGTTCTCTATTTGTATCGCCGATACAATAGAGAGACTTTGCGGGACATTGATAATCGGTGTCGGGGTTTTCACAGCATTCAGCTTATCAATAGATAAATACCGCCCTTGCGTAATAATTTCATCATTAAGTTGGGCGCTAGGCATTGAAGACGCCCCGCCAAAAACCGTTTGCCCCGATTGAGCTTGAGCCTGAATTTGAGCGTAAGATGACTGCGCAAAAACGGTTTGAGCAAGGGCTAAAGTCAAGCCTGTCGTGGCGAGCCTTTGAAATTTATACATGATTATCTCTCTTTTGAATGTAAGTTTTTTATGAAAGTGCGGTCATTGCTGATAGACCGTTCGGGATCGATCAGATCCGTATTTGTGGGATTTAAAATAGGGTCAAATTGCGTGTCTCGGGTTTCGATACACCCAGCGACCCCGCATTTCATTGTGCGCGATTCAAGCACAATTAATTTAGCCAAACTTGATGCCCGTGTTCGTAAAATCATCCTACCCCTCCGATATATCCAAGCCTTGAAACACTCTATTTTGTGTCTAATTGGTCACAAAATCGTGATACCGATAATGAGAATGACTTGCAACAAATTAATTGAGAATAATTCTCAACTACAAAAGCTGTCTAATAAATTGGTTTATTAAAGAGAACACCGGTTAGGCGCGTGCATGATTAGAACAACAAAAACCATAGGTGCAGCGCGCATATGAAAGCGAGAAAATGTGCCAAAAGCTGATAAAGAGTCTTAATTTAAATTTACCCTGTCTCTTAGCGCTGTTTTAAAGTCCATGATTTATGTTGGTTTCATCAAAGAGTTCGAAATAATCGAACCGCAGGTGAAAAGGCAGGGCAAATGCTCAACGAGATTAGTTCCCGACCCGCAGGTCGATTAGTTCCCGTATTTGCGGCTGAAAGCGGCCTACAAAATTGCGAATTAACGTTAAAGCTTTCAAAAGCGGCGGCGGCTTTGGGCGAGACGGTTTTATTACTCGATGCCAATTTTGGCCTAATGATGAAAACAGCGGGCATTATTTACAATAAGACACTCGGCGATGTTATCTATAGGGGCGCACACTTAAAAGACGCGCAATATGTAACCGCGAATGAACATTTCACAGCCGCCACTTGCGGCGATGCACCCTTAGAAGCCGTGCTCGGTAGTCTTGCCGCACTGTCTCTGTCTTATGATTGGGTATTTATTGCCCCGCCAGTTGGATGCACACCCGCACATGTACGGCTGGGTGCCGCGGCAGATATTAGCTTATTAGCGTATGGCAGTGCGGGCGACCGCTTTATGCGGGCCTATTGGATGATTGACGCGATACGCGCACGCCAGCCTAAATTTGATCCTCTGCTGATTTCTAACGGCCCCAAAGAAGATGCCGTTGGTAGTGCGCATATGCTCACAGAAATCGTTCGCGAATTCCTCGGCGCGCCTCCGCCATATGCGGGTCACTGCGACGATCTGGCCTTAGAGACCCGTCTATTAGATAAAATGCGAGCTGTTAGCCCTGCTTACGCGGTCGCCTAAAATCACAAAATATTCGCCCGACATATACAGCCTGCTAAAAAATGCATTTAATTTCGTAGGAAAACCCCGTCCCAATCGTTTTACTTATGACACTGACTGTCAGTATAACGTAATTGGAGATCTTAAATGCCCCGTTTTTCAAAACCAAAACGCATCAAATCCAGCTTAATTGGAACCGCAACACTCGTCTTATTCAATGGCGCATTCATGAGTGTAGCCTTTGCGTCCCCCCAAATGTCCCCTTTGGCAGACTTGAATAATGACCAACAAATAGACCGCGCAGAATTTATGTCGCATTCCGAGCAGAGATTTTCTGAAACGGACATAGATCAAAACGGTCTCTTAACCAAAGACGAAATGCAAGCCTATCGCAAAGCCCGTAAAGCGGCCATGAAAGCAGAGCGGCTCGAAAAAATTGACACGAATAAAGACGGTGAAATTTCAAAAGCTGAAAAGCAAGCTCACCGCGATATGAAAAAGAAACAACGCGAAGCTATGCGTCTGAAATATATGGATACGAATAAAGACGGCGAAATTTCTGATGCAGAAAAAAGCGCTTTCAAAGACAAGAAAAAGGCTCAAAAATCTAAGAAAAAAGCCGCCTATAAAAAGTCCAAAGATAAGCGAAAAGGCTTTATGCGACATGATACGGACGGCGATGGGTTTATATCGCGGACAGAATATATGACCTCGAGCGAAGCGATGTTTACTCGAATGGATACGAATAATGATGGTGTTCTCACCCAAGGCGAAGGCAAACGGCGCAAAAAAGGTCGAAAGCTTGGACATATGCGTCCCGCTAAATGATCTATAAAGCCGATCCCGATCAAGACGTTCTCACCGGACTTATGTCCGGTGATGAACGCGCTTTGAAAGAACTCATGCGGCGTCATTTGGATCGTATCCACCGCACAGCCATGCGCATTTTAGGCGATGCCGCTTTGGCCGAGGATGTCGCGCAGACAGTTTTCCTCAAAACATGGGAAATGGCCCCAAATTGGGTTTCGGGAAAGGCCCGTCTGTTAAGTTGGATGTTGCGTGTAACAACACGACAATGCCTCGACATTTTAAAAAAAAAGGCCCCAATTTACACCGATGATATGCCCGATATTTCAGACACAAGCGATTTAGCCGATAAAAAAATGATAAAAGACGACTCCGCAAAAATGGTCCGTAAGGCCATTGAACGTCTACCAAATCGCCAAAAGATAGCGCTTACCCTGTCATATTATGAAAATGTCAGTCAAAGAGACGGGGCCGAGATTATGGACATTACAGTTGGGGCCTATGAAGCGCTCTTAGTGCGCGCCCGAAAAACCCTCAAAAACACCCTGATACGCGACGCTGAAATATCGACTGAACGACCAAAGGATGACAGAAAGCTTGCTTTATGACCCCTATTGATAAAAATTCAAATATGCCGCCTGAAAGTGAAGCAGCAGCAGAGTTATTAGACACGCAATTAGATGCCGCATTACAAAGCTATACGGTTGACGCCCCTTCTGACCTGCTCGCCGCCCGAATTTTAAAAATGGCTAAGGCCACGCCGCAACAGAAACAAACCTTTCAAGACATAGAGACAGGCAATATCCGCCAAGAGAATGTCCTATGGCGCGAAAAGCGTTACGGTTTTGGCATTGCCGCCCTATTGCTGATTTCCCTAACCTTTGCATTTGGGACTTTAAATTTTGCACCATCCGATACAGAATCGGATACCGCCGAGATTTGGCTAGAGGCTGCGGCTGATTTAGGGATGTCCGATATTTATGATTGGGTTGAAGGCCAAACCAATTCAATGGATGATACCCGTTAACGCATAAGCGAATTTTCAGACGAGTGTTTAAGCTAGCGTTCGATTATGAAGCTAGGATGAGCGCATAGATACGCTTAAGCGTTCAGTGACGACCGCCCAATGATTGTATTGAGTGTGGAAAACCCAAATCTTCAAAAAATCACACATAGCTGAGTAACATATAACAACAGGCAAAACCTATTGTCAGCCTATTGAGAGCCTGTAGACTTTCAATAGACTAAACATTTGAGGAAAAAGGCTAAGCGCGTTTAAGCGCGCTTTCAGCTTTTGCGGCCATGCGACGCGCACGAAGACGCTCAAAACTATCCAATGCATCAATTGCCGTGCGAAGTTCAGCCGCCAAATCAACATATTGAACAGAAATATTCTCAAGCGAGGCCCGAATATTATTTTTGCGCGCGATAACAGATTTTGCGTAAGATCCATAAGCGACAAACCCTTCCCGTTGCGCCATAGGATCAATTTCATCCTCTGGAACGGAAGCTGATAATTTACGGATTTGCTTTTCCAAATCCTCTCGTGTAGCTTCAAGCACACTGATTCGTTTTTGTAGATCTTCGATTACAAAACGTGTTTGACGCACGTTCTTTTCCATTGAATGGTTCATTGCCTATACCTCACCAAGTTGGGCGATTACTTTTTCTATGGTTCCAACTTAGGCTATTAAGCTTACGGTCTCGTAAATTTTTTAAAATAAATATTGACGAATCAAGAAACTTAAAAAAACTAAATTAAATTCATCATTCGCTGTTAACAATTGATTTACGGGATTCACGTACACCCTAACTTACGTTAACTATATCTTTTAGGATATGGGATTATGATTCGCCTGGGAGGGGATGAAATGCGAGTGCTTTTAATTGAAGATGATGCGGCAACGGCTCAAGGTATCGAACTGATGCTGAAATCAGAGGGCTTTAACGTCTACACAACAGATTTGGGCGAAGAAGGTGTCGATCTTGGAAAACTTTATGATTACGATATTATTTTACTAGACCTGAATTTGCCTGACATGCCTGGCTTTGATGTTTTGAAAACACTCCGTATGTCTAAAGTCCATACGCCTATCTTTATCCTATCGGGTACATCAGATATTGATACAAAAGTCCGCGGCCTTGGGACGGGCGCAGACGATTATATGACAAAACCGTTTCATAAAGACGAGTTAGTGGCACGCATTCACGCTGTAGTCCGCCGTTCTAAAGGGCATTCGCAATCCGTTATTCGTACAGGCGACATTTCAGTTAACCTTGACGCTAAGACTGTTGAAGTGGCGGAACACCGCGTACACCTGACAGGTAAAGAGTATCAAATGCTTGAGCTTCTGAGCCTACGCAAAGGAACAACCCTCACAAAAGAAATGTTCCTAAACCATCTTTACGGCGGTATGGATGAGCCTGAACTCAAGATTATTGATGTATTTATCTGTAAACTACGCAAGAAGCTCGCTTCAGCGACGGGTGGAGAACATTATATCGAAACCGTTTGGGGACGTGGCTATGTCCTACGGGATCCAGCAAAAGACCGCTTAACAGCCTGAAATTCAAATGATCCATAGATTATAAAGACCCGCGAGCCCCGCGGGTTTTTTTATGGCTGGGAGTTTATTTAAACCTATAAAATCGTATCTGGCATTATGTCCAGTTTATATGGTCAAGAAGACAAGCGCTTATAAATTATAATGAACCCGCATATCGGGCGGGTTGAAAAATTATAATGAGAGCCATAAAGCCGCATTCAACTATATGGAACATTACAATGCAGATTCCACTCAGAGTGACGCGGCGTTCTCTCCAGAAGTGACTTCACGTTCTCCTCAAAATGACAATATCTCACTTGTCAGATTAGGCAAAAAAGCAGACATTAGACTACTAACAGATAACGCAACCACGATCCCCGAAGCGGGCATTAGCGCGTGTCTTATTTTAGGCGATTATTAGCCTTAATTATCTTAGAGATACCTACAGATATACAGTTTGCTAAGAGTTCAGCTGCAATCACGAAATTGCACTAATAAATTCTAGGGAGACTTGTTCTTGCTTGAGAAGGTCAGAATGGGCAACCTTAATTATGACTAAGAGTATGATTCGGTTAACCTATTGCTAAGCGAACACCTCTAATGTATAGAACAAATGCGGAACATATGTATTCGGGAGAACGACATGGAAGATGGCAGTTTGAGAAAGCCGACACTTGTAAGCCTATTTGCCGGATGCGGAGGCATGGACTTAGGGTTTGAGAAAGCAGGCTATGAAATTCTCTGGGCCAATGATTTCAATGCTGACGCCTGTGAAACATATAGAAAAAACCTAGGCAACATTGTTGAAGGTGACATCACACAAATCGACCCTCCAGAATTTGAAAATGTTGACGTCCTAACCGCTGGATTTCCATGCCAGCCTTTTTCTAACGCAGGTAGTCGTAAAGGCACGGATGATCCAAGGGGTAAACTTTACCAACAAACTTTCAAATTTATTGAGAAACTAAGTCCAAAGGCTGTTGTTTTTGAAAATGTCCGCGGGCTACTCAGCAGTAAAATTGACGGCGTAAAGCTGATAGACAGTATTAAAGAAGAACTCGAAGAACGCTTTGGCTATCACGTTTATCGTCTTTTGAATTTCAGTCACTTTGGCATTCCACAAAAACGTATTCGCGTAGTCCTTATAGCTGTGAAAAACGAAAAATATTTAGATCATGTCTTTCCTGAAATTGTTACTGGCCGAGATTTAACACTCAAAGCCACGCTTAAAGGTATTACTGCGCGTATGCCTAATCAAGCGGAGCTGATGCGTTTGAACCCACAAGCCTTACACTATGGCTCGATGATACCTGAAGGTGGCTCCTGGAAGAGCTTAGATTATGATGTACTTCCAGATCGCTGGAAAAGAATCCGCGACAATATGAAAAAGTATCATTATCCGAACTTTTTCAGGCGCTATGCGCGCCATGAAATTGCAGGAACGATCACTGCCGCTTTCAAGCCGGAAAATGCCGGTGTCTGGCATCCTACTAAGGACCGAATTTTCTCTGTTCGTGAAATTGCGCGCATTCAATCGTTCCCAGATGATTTTATTTTCTACGGTCGCAACATTAAAAGTAAGTATCAGCAAATTGGCAATGCTGTGTCTCCAGAGTTTGCGCGATTACTCGGAGAGCAGCTTAAATATTACCTCAATGAAACTGCGGTGGTTGATTTAAACAGACCTCTACCCGAAAGCTGTGATTTGAATGTAAATCAACCAATTACCAATCAAAAGCTTTTACAGGCCGTATAACACATAAACGATAAGCCGGCATTGGGGAGGCAGACTTGTATTTAACTCAAGCAATTCTACTGAAGGCCTTCAATGGGCTTAAAAAAATAAGCCCTCAAGAGACTGGGAAGACTAGAACTGAGCATCTTAGTGGCTTACGTTATTTTTTAGCGGCAGAAATGCAGATGAGAAAAGATGGAACTGACTCTGTTAATCTCAAAGTTGACACCGATACCCGTGCGGCATTTCAGGACTATGTAGGCTATGTGGTCGCCATTGGAGATGACGGTCATTACACGAAGAATTTCGCTGATGAATTCGATAAGGCTAAAGACTATAAGGTAGGCAGTAACTTCTTGACTACACAGGTCAAACGAAGTCGAGGCAGCGAAGCCACCTATCCTGGCCGCCCAGCACCTCTTGTTTCATTGATCGATGAGATTATGGCACCGCTGGATGATGCGGTAGATACTCTTATCGAAACTTACAATATTAAGCGCTACAATTTGGAACTCTGTCTTTGGATTTTACGCGAAGACGAATTAGACATAAAGCAGGATGCAACGGCTGAGCAATTATTTGAAGTATTGAGCACCGAAATATCAGGGCAATTCAGAAAAACTATTGCAGACTTAATAACTCCAAACCTTTCGCAATTTGAAAGTTTTTTGTCGGATATTGAAGCCCCTTATGTAACGGATGCTGTCGCTGATTTAACTCCACTATTAGACCCTAACTCAATGAGTCTGATTAGCGCTGACAGTTACGATAATAAGCCTCTCGAGGATGAAGACCCGGTTATGCAGTTTGTAAGAACGGCTATAGACAGCAAAGGCGAGTTGAATTTCTTATTTTACGGTGTACCCGGCACGGGTAAATCTTGGTATGCAAAGCGCGTTGCCAGCAATCTGGTGGATGGTGACCCGAAACGGATGAAGTTTTTACAATTTCACCCATCCGCGTCATATGATGACTTTGTTGAAGGGTTTGTCCCTAAATTATCCGATGCTGGCATTGTAACATATGATATTAAGCCTAAGCATTTTGTCTCATTTGCAAATGCTGCCAAGGCTGACCCCGACAATAAATATGTTATGGTAATTGACGAAATCACCAGAGGCGACCCAGCTAGGGTATTCGGCGAGATGCTCACATATATCGAACCAACCCATAGGGGCGAAGAGTTCTCTCTGATTTACTCAGAAGATATATTTAGCATTCCAGAAAACCTCATTATCATTACGACAGCAAATCCTCATGATCGCTCTGTGGGAGAATTGGACGATGCATTCGTCAGGCGTTTTTACATGCGAGAGTTTCCTGCCGATAAGGACCTTTTGGCCTCTTGGCTGGAAGCCAAAAATAATGTGGGCAAAGATGACATCAGAAGAATTATCCACTTTTTCTCACTCATGAACGAGTCCATGCCTAACGGATTTGGGCATGCTGAATTTTTTAATGTATACTCACTGGATGATGTTAAAACATTATGGCTTTCAAAATTCCGGTTCCTTGCCCGTCGCGCATTACAATATGATGCCGATACTTTATCGCTCTTAGAGCAAAAGTTCTCTACTTTGCTTGAGAAAGAGAAAGCTGAACCTGTTGCAGCCATAGAAGCGGGCGATGCTCAAGAAGAAGGTTAGGCATTGTGTTTCCACTAATTGGATCACGAGCAATTACAGTTTTAAAGGGCCAAGAGCGGAGTTCGATTAAGGTTCCTTTTAGACAGATAATTGACGAAAATGGTAAAGTAAAAATAGACTCAGATATACACCGAGGTCTCATCGAGATACGCCAAAGCGGCCAAGGTGATATTGTCTTAAAAATCGGAGGTGTGGTTGGCCGACTACCTATAAACTCTAATATAGCGATAGATATTTCTCCAAAATTTCCAATGGGTAATTTAGCTCGATTAATGTCTTTATCCGATGATTATTTGGATAAACGTATGGACATATGGAGATCATATGAGGTCACTAAATCTGATGGTTATTTACCAGAGCTCCTACTCAAAAACCTAGCCGAATACCTAAAACGTGCCCACATAGAGGGAACGCACAGGGAGTATGTTAAACAAAGCGTGGAAGGCGCGTTGCGTCCGCGCATAAACTTCACAAAATCTTCTCAGCGTTTTTGGGCCAAAGGCCAAATGACAAAAGCAGTGTCCGATCAGTTTCAGTTTACACGTAATAATTTGGTCAATCGAGTACTGTCTGAAGCATGCAAAACCAGCCTATCATTGTCCAGAAAC
>CALCKU010000028.1 GCA_937965735.1 uncultured Caulobacterales bacterium | reverse complement strand
TGAATAAATCAATTTTTTGGACTTTGTTTATTCCTTTTATCGTGATTTGTGCAGGGGGGTTAGGATTCCATTTTTATAAGCCGAATTCAGTGTCTATTGGCGATGTTTCAACAACAAATGCACAGGTCATGCCTATGGCTGATCGTAACGAAACACAAAACTCAAATAGATTTAACAGTGCCGAAACCAATGTATTATCTGAAGTTTCAGAAAACCAATTTATTTATCAAGCTTGGTCGGTTGACGAGAGCACCGAACCCGCCAAAGCGTGTTTCGAGTTTTCAAAGCCAGTGAAAAACGACGGCAATATTTTATTGACCGATTATATTCGTTCTGTTCCCGAAGTCTCATTATCTGTAATTTTAAAAGAATCGGCGCTTTGCGCCAGTGGTTTTGATTATGGTACGTCTTATGAAGTTACGCTCTTAAAGGGTTTACCGTCTGCAATATCAACGCTGTCATTAGCCTCTGATGTGAAAATTGATTTGGCTTTTGAGGATCGTCCGCCTTATGTCGCATTTTCAGGGGAAGGCATAATTTTACCACGCGTGAACGTCCAAGGCTTAGGTATTGAGACGATTAATGTCAGCTTATTATCCGTAGAAATTGCGAGGGTTGGCGAACGGATGATCGTAAGACGCAATCCACAAGAGGGCATTGCGACACCTGAAGGTTCTTATGGATGGGAATATACGAATTCGGCGAAAAACATTCGGTCCGTTATTTGGTCGGGCGAAATTCCAATTGAGGCTAAGAAAAATCAAAAAGTTACGTCTGTCATTCCACTCACAGACTTAACGGGGCCTCTTGAACCTGGAGCCTATGTTGTGACTGTGGAACGTTCACATACTGAGGATGAACGGAGGCCTGCGCGCGCGTGGCGGTGGGTTATTTCAACGGATATGGCGTTAACGACATATCGCGATGAAGCGGGTTTATCGGTGTCTGTACGCTCTATTGATTCAGCGCTTCCGCAAGCGGGGGTGCGCTTGAATTTGCTTGCGCGCAATAATGAGATTTTACAAACACAGACGACTGATAAGCAGGGTATTGCGCGGTTTTTATCCCCGATTTTGAAAGGCCAAAACGAGAAAACACCGAAAATGATTATGGCTTATTCAGACGCGGGCGATTATGCAGTTCACGATCTAACGCGCTCACCGCTTGATGTTTCCGAGTACAATATCTCGGGGCGAACGGTTAAACATTCTACTGACATTTATGGTTTTCCAGACCGCGGCGTTTATCGCCCTGGAGAAACAGCGAATTTAACGTTTCTTTTTCGTGATGAGAACGGAGAAGTAGCCCCTTCGCAAGCCGCGACACTTGCGGTCAAACGTCCGGATGGTTTGGAAGTCTATTCAGAACGGGTGACAAAAGAGACAGTTTCTGAAAACGGGGGTGCGCTAATTTGGTCATATACGGTTCCAAAATCCGCACAAAGAGGGGTTTGGACAATTCTTCTCTCTCAAGATGGATTCGGAGAGATCAGTCGAGTGCAAATTTCTGTTGAGGACTTTGTACCCGCAAAATTACGCGTATCGGTCGAAGTTGATACATTGCCCATGCGCCGTGATACACGTCGCGATTTTATAATTGATAGCCAATTTTTATACGGTGCTGCGGGTTCAGGTCTTGAAGGCGAAGCAGAGGCGCGAATACGGATTGACCCAAAACCGTTTAAAGATTTTCCAGATTATATCTTTGGGTCTAATTCTGCCTCGGGGGCACAAAACTTTGAAGAACACTTAATCCTATTAGGGGGTGGGATCACAGACGGTGCTGGGAAATTACCTTTAAGTCTGGATCTAAAAAACCATAATATTCGGTCAAACCATCCTTTAAGAGCTGAGGTAACACTTGGTGTTGCAGAACCAGGCGGGCGATATATTCGTGATAGTGTCCGTTTGCCTATTCGGACACAAGATTTTTATCCGGGTTTAAAGCCAAGCTTTACGTCACGCCGGGCGTCACGTCATAAACCCGCTGAATTTTCTGTGGTTGTGGTCGACCCTATGGGCATGCCTGTTTCACAAGATGTATCTTGGCAATTAAGTTTAAATGAATGGGATTATCAATGGTATCGTGAAAACGGAAATTGGCGTTACCGCCGTGATGTTCGAACGACTTTAGTCGATTCGGGAGATATGACAGTGCAAGCGGGCGTGCCAGCATTATGGTCAAAACGTTTGAGTTGGGGGGACTATGAATTAGAGGTAAAGTCTAAGGATGACACTGTCGCATCATATACATTTTCTGTGGGTTGGGGGCAAAGCTCGAAAACCGATACGCCCGATAGTTTACAAATTGCTGGCCCGAGCGAGCCTGTTAAGGCTGGGGACCCAATCAAGCTCACGCTGAATGCCCCATATGCAGGGCAAGCGAGCCTAGTTATTGCCGATCAATCTATTCGCATGGTTAAAAATATAGCGGTTCACCAAGGTGGCTCAGAGATTGAAATCCCATTTGATAAGGAATGGGGGCAAAGTGTTTATGCGATGGTGTCCGTTTATACGCCCCGTGATAGTATCGGGCGTCCCGTTCCAAGACGTGCCATTGGTATAAGCTATGTTGAGCGAGATCGCTCGCATCAAAAGCTAGACGTGAAGATTAAAACGGACTCCGTCTTGCGCCCGCGTCAAACCCATAGCTTTACCGTTAATGTTAAAAATGTGCCGCGCGGGGAAACCGTTTGGATGAATTTTGCCGCTGTTGACGAGGGTATATTGCGGCTGACGAAATATAAATCTCCTGATGCGAGTGCGTATTTCTTAGGAAAAAAAGCGTTTGGCCTCAATATTCGGGATGATTATGCTCGTATTTTAAATGCTAATCTAGGCGCACCCGCAATTGCAAAATCAGGCGGTGATAGTTTAGGGGGTGAGGGGTTAACCACAGTTCCAACAAAAACTGTCGCTTTGTTTAATGGCCCTGTTCAAGTGATTAAGGGTACGGCCAAAATCAATTTGGATATTCCTGACTTTAATGGCGAATTACGGCTCATGGCGACCGCATGGACGAATAGTGCCGTAGGGAGTGTTTCGCGTCCTGTTACCGTTCGAGATCCTGTGCCAGCAATATTAGGTATGCCACGTTTCTTAGCGCCGGGTGATAGAGCCTTTGCCACAGTTTCATTGGATAATATTGAAGGGCCTGTCGGGACATATAGCGCTGTCCTGTCAACTCAGGGGAAGTTAACAGGCGGCGGCGCGCTTTCTTTTTCACTAGATAGAAACGAACGTCGCGAAGATAGGATAGAGCTTTTTGCGTCAGAAACAGGTGTAGATAATTTGACACTAAATGTAACGGGCGCAGGGCGTTATAAAGCCGTGTCCGAGGTTTCAATCGAAGTTCGTTCACCGTTTCGTCCCATCACAAATTCTGATTTAGTCTTACTCAAACCAGGTGAAAGCCTGACCTTAAATTCAGAACGCGTCAGTGATTTTATTGCAGAAAGTACGGATGTATCGGTCACATTTTCGCCAATGGCTGGCTTAGATGCAACACCTTATGTGCAGTCACTTTGGCGTTATCCTTATGGGTGTACGGAGCAAACCGTGAGCACGGCCATACCGCTTCTTTATGTAAAAGCGCTTGGTGGCTTTAATGATCAAACAGAGGCAAAAACGCGTGAAGGTGTCAAACGTGCAATTGATAAACTTATTAGTCGCCAAGGTGCAGATGGAGCTTTTGGTTTATGGAGTGTTGGAGACGGTTATGCGAGACCTTGGCTGGGTGTTTATGTCAGTGATTTTCTTTATCGTGCTCAAGAATATGGATATTCTGTACCGCCAAAAGTACAGGCCCGTGCTTTCAAGGCGTTACGAAAAATCACCGAAATGCCAAATTACGCCTCTGATGTCAGTTATGATTTTAGTTATGGTGTTCGTTACGGCAACCCTACTCTAGCGAAACAATTAAAAGCTGAGGCGGCGGCTTATGCACATTATGTCCTCGCAAGATCTGAACGCGGTGAGTTGAGTAAATTGCGTTATCTGTTTGATACACATAGTGAAACGATTAAAACGCCTTTGGCGCAAGCATATCTTGGGGCCGCATTATCGCTGATGGGTGATACACGTCGTGCTCAGCTTGCATTTGAAAAGGGGTTAAAAGATACGAATATCGAATTGGATTATGATTATTACCAAACGCCTTTACGGGATTTAGCAGGTTATATAGCCGTTAAGTCTGAAGTTAGCGAAGCGATTCCAAACATTGATACGATTAATCGTTTCTTGGATTTATTAAAATCACCAGAGGCGTTGCATACGCAAGAAAAAGCCTATGTGATTTTAGCCATTAATCGTCTAAGGCGCGGAGAAGAGGCTCCTAGTCTTTCGATTGAAAATTTGCCAGATACGCATGTCGCCAATCAAAAACACTATGATATGAGTGCCGTTGCGCTTTCAAAATCCCCTAAATTCACAAATGAAAGTTCTGACGATATTTGGGTGATTACCACTATAAATGGTTTGCCAAAAAATATTCCAGAACCTCGTCAAGATGGATTTAATTTGGAGAAAACTGTTTTAAATAAAGATGGAACCCCTTTTATTGGTGGTAATATCAAACAAGGAGAAAGCCTAATTGTTAAACTCGAATTTGCTTCAAAAATTGACAAAGATAGAACTTTGATCTTAGCGGATTTGTTGCCCGCTGGTTTTGAAATTGAAACAGTGTTAAAAGCTGAAGATGGCAATCGGCGAGATGGTCGAGAGGGGGCGTATTCAAATTTGGGCAAACTTTCTAATTTTTCTATTGCAGAGGCGAGGGATGATCGCTTTATCGCTTCAGTGCAAAGTGACGGCAAAGAAAATTTGTTAGCCGCCTATATTATTCGCGCCGTAACACCAGGGGATTATATTTTCCCGGGTGCGGTTTTGGAAGATATGTATCGTCCCGCAGATATGGCTTTGACCAAAGCGTCTCGGATTACAATCGCTAATAATCCAACCTTTTAAGTCCGTACGAATAAGGAAAAGGGCATGAAAAAAAGGATTTCATATTCTGTGAAATTCAAAGTTTTTTTAGGTGTGCTGATTTGCATGCTGATTGGATTTAATCTCTTTTTTCCTCCAAACCTTAAAGCCATCAATAAGACCTCTTCCATAGTCTTGGATAAAGACGGAAAATGGCTATCGGCCTATAGTTTAGAGGATGGGACGTGGCGGATTGGAGCGCCTTTAACGGAAATTGATCCTCGTTTTTTAGAGCGACTTATCGCTTTTGAGGATAAACGATTTTACCGTCATAGCGGTGTTGATGGGCTTGCCATTTTGCGGGCAGGGCGGTCATGGATTAGTTCTGGCGAGGTTGTGTCGGGGGCTTCGACCTTGACCATGCAGCTTGTGCGTTTGATAGAGCCGCGTCCGCGTACCGTCAGATCTAAAATTATCGAGTGTTTTCGCGCCCTTCAGTTAGAGTTGTTTTTGTCAAAAACGGAAATTTTAGAAGCCTATCTCACTCATGCGCCTTACGGCGGAAATCTCCAAGGGATATATGCCGCCAGCCAAGCTTATTTTGGTAAACCGCCCAATCATTTAATGGATGCTGAAATCGCCTTATTGATTGCATTGCCGCAATCCCCCGAGGTGCGGCGTCCTGATTTACGGCAGAAGGGGGCAAGACGTGGGCGCGCACATGTTTTAAATCGCCTGCAAACCTTTGGCCTTATGACCGATCAACAGGTTAAAGAAGCCAATGAAACGCCTTTACCCAAAGGTCGTCTTGACTTTCCTGAAATGGCTTGGATTACGGGCTTCGGCCTTAAGGGCTTAGAGACTGTGACACAGTCTACACTTGATAAGGCCTTGCAGGAAAAAGTTGAAACAATCACGCAGACCTTTGTGTCGGCATTAGACTATAACGTGAATACAGCCATTACGCTTGTTGAAAATAAGACCATGGCAGTACGGGCCCATATTGCGTCTGCGGATCGTGACCGCCCCGGCGGATGGATTGATATGACACGGCGGAAGCGCTCTCCGGGTTCGACATTAAAACCCTTTGTCTACGGGATCGCTATGGATGATGGTCTCATTTCCTCTGCATCAATTTTACACGATAGCCCCACACGTTTCGGATCCTATCAACCCGAAAATTTTAATCGTCGTTATCACGGAAATGTACGTGTTTTTGAAGCCTTAAGGCATAGTCTTAATGTTCCTGCCGTGGCTGTTCTTGATCAAATTGGCGGACAAAGGTTCGAAGATATTCTTGTCAGTATGGGAATTGATTTAAAACGCTCAGGACGCGGGGGCGAACGTGCAGGGCTTGCTTTGGCACTCGGCGGAACTGGGATCACAGTTAATGATCTGGCGATGCTTTATGCGGGGATTGCTAATGCGGGTAAAGTTTCAGACCTGCGATGGCGTCGGGATGACGAGATGAATACGCGTCGCCTCTTTTTGCAGAGAACGGCTGATGATATGACGGATATTTTAAAACAATCACCAACCCCGTCTGGGCGTGTGCCAAGCTGGTTGTCCAAAAATGCGCCTCCAATCGCATATAAAACGGGTACATCCTACGGATTTCGTGATGCGTGGGCGGCGGGTTACACAAAGGACTGGACAGTGATTGTTTGGGTTGGCCGTGCGGATGGTGGCCCGCGCCCCGGTCAGACAGGACGCATTGCGGCGGCACCGCTTTTGTTCGATCTTTTTAGCCTCTTACCTGGCGCAGTGGACCGCCCCGTTTTCAACAAAGATAAAGAGGCCCCAAAAGGATTGAAGTCCTTAAAATCAAATTTGTTAAACAGGCCGCAAATTATTTTCCCGCCGCATCAATCTGAACTTTATACATCAAAGCTTGGTCCTGATGGGCGAGGCTTTGTTTTTTCGGCGCAATCAGATTCAAAATCGGTTCGTTTTTTTGTTGATGGCAAGCCTGTTAATATTGAAAATGGCCAGTTTATATGGCGTCCACAAACGGTTGGTTTTTACAATGTTACTGCGATTGACGAGAGAGGTAATTCGGCTCAATCTGAAATCGAAGTCGTCACGCATATACCGTCTTAGTCGAAATTTTTATTCAAAACTTTAAGTCAAAACTTTTTGAATGGAACAATTTTAGAATTGAATATGTTTAGTGTTGTATGAAAGGTTTTTCGACGATAGCTTCTTATTAATTTGGATGTTTTGGCGGTAAATTTCTTTAGTTCTGAAGAAATAGGGGTTCACATGACAGAGTTATTTTTAACGCAATTAGATCACGATTTACAGGCTTTGCGCGCGCAAGG
Organism: uncultured Caulobacterales bacterium; assembly: GCA_937965735.1. GTDB lineage: Bacteria > Pseudomonadota > Alphaproteobacteria > Caulobacterales > Maricaulaceae > CALCKU01. Next base: position 391 of record CALCKU010000028.1, on the reverse strand, counting down.
CCTATATAAGACCGAACGCCTAATCACAAGCAAACAAGCGGCAGATATTCAGGTAACACAAGCGGGTAAGACGCAGAAAGTTATCAATTTTTGTGCTAATAATTATCTGGGACTGGCCGATCATCCTGATTTGATTGCGGCTGGTAAAGAGGCTTTGGACGCGCATGGTTACGGCATGGCTTCTGTACGTTTTATTTGTGGAACTCAGGCCCAACACAGAGCGCTAGAGGTAACGATTGCCGATTGGCTTGGTTTTGAAGACAGTATTTTATACGCCGCATGTTTTGATGCCAATGGCGGTGTTTTCGAGCCTTTACTCGGCGCAGATGACGCGATTATTTCCGATGCGTTGAATCATGCCTCTATTATTGACGGAATTCGCCTCTGTAAG
>CALCKU010000027.1 GCA_937965735.1 uncultured Caulobacterales bacterium | reverse complement strand
GCGTGACAAAAATTTTCGGATTTTGTGGAAATGAGGCTGTCATTAAAAATTCACTCCGATGGCTTCTGATCACCTAAATTCAGCGATAGGGCAAAATCTAAATTTTGCGCAGTTTGCGCGTCTTAGGCACTCTATTCAAGTGACAAGTCTGAAAAGATTACGATTAAAATAAAATCTAATGCAGTACTCTCAAAGCACTGCCAGGGCATTACGGTTTTAATTTAGGAAATATTAACGACTTTTTTAAATCTTCCTTCTAAGGCTTAAACCATTAACTGGATTGGAAAATGAACCCCTCCACTGAATGCGCTTCACGACACGCCCCTATATGAAGCGCCCTAACATAGCGCCGCAATATAGCGCCCCAACACAGCACCAATGCATCGGTGCAAGTAAACCCGCTTAGGAGACTGGCTTTCTGATGAAATTTTATTCGTTGAAATCACGTCAAAGTTTAATGTTTGGGGCAGGGCGCAGAATTAGACCCATAATCCACCCCGCCAAACCTAAAACCAGTCAACGCACAGGCCGTCTGCCCCTCCGCCGTCCTGCTAGCCGCACTAAAATTATAAGCCTTGCCCTGTTTATCAGTGCTTATTCAGGCCAAAGTTTTGCACAGAGCAATACTCTGAAAGACACGACTGTCAGCTCGCATCAAGAAACCTTACCGAAAATGACGCTAAAGCGGGTCGTTGAAGATTTACCCAACCGCTATACGCCCAAGCCGACATTTTACAGTGTACCCGCCCATCAAACTCCGTCAGGATTTCCTGTGCCGCGCTATGTTTCACTCAAAGTCGGAAAAGCGAATGGCCGTATCGGGCCGAGTATAAATCACGCTGTGGCATGGCAGTATCGCCGCAAGGGCTTGCCGTTAATCGTCGTGGCGGAAACCCAAAAATGGCGTAAAGTGCGTGATGTTAACGGTGATGAAAGCTGGATTTACGCGCCTGCCTTATCTGGAGAGCGCCGCGCAATTGCCCTTAATGACACCCCCCTTCGTGTGCGCGGTAAAATGGATGCGCGGATTAAAGCCATTATGAATAAAGGGGTCATGGTAAAAATCGAAGATTGTCGCAAAGACGGATGGTGTAAATTTAAGAGCCCACAAGGCCTAAAAGGCTGGGCGTTAAATTCTGAGTTTTGGGGTGCCGTACCTTTGCGCGACTAATCCGCTAGGCCTATCGCGTACACTATACCTACAGGCCCGTATATATAAGTCTAAGACACCCACCCTTGTAAATAATTCAAAATTATACACACTCAGTGTCATAATATTGGCTTCAAAGGGTCCGAATAAATCTAAATCTTGATATGGGTAATCAACAGCGACTTATTCGTGCTTTCTGACTTGAGTTATAGTTCCGTTTGTTTAGATTACAAATCAAGCAAAAGCGGAAACCTGTACACATGAAAAAGATCCAGTCTTCTTATACTTATGATGACCTCATCATTAGCGGCGAAAAAAGCCTTTTTGGGCCTGGGAATGCCAAACTCCCGCTACCGCCTATGTTAATGCTGGATGAAATTAAGCTTATCTCTGATGAAGGCGGGGAATATGGTAAAGGTCAAATCATTGCAGAATTGGATATAAATCCAGAGCTTTGGTTTTTTCAGTGTCACTTTAGGGATGATCCCGTTATGCCTGGTTGTCTGGGTCTGGATGCAATGTGGCAATTGGTTGGGTTCTATCTCGGCTGGTCAGGCTCTCCCGGTCGGGGGCGAGCACTCGGTGTTGGTGAAGTGAAATTTACAGGGCAAGTCACACCCGAGATTAAAAAAGTGCGCTACGAAATTAGCATTAAACGCACTATTCGTCGTAAACTGGTTCTAGGCATCGCTGATGGTTTTATGTTTGCCGATGACGAGATGATTTATAAAGCCAAAGACCTGCGGGTGGGTCTATTTGTTCCCAAAGAAGGAGAAGCATAATGCGGCGTGTTGTTGTAACCGGATTTGGTATTGTATCCTGTATCGGCAATAATAAAAAAGAGGTCGAAGACAGTTTAAAGGCAGGCCGCTCTGGTATTGCCTTTGATGAAAAACAAGCGGAATACGGTTTTCGTTCACAAGTCTCTGGGCGTCCAAATCTGAACCCAAAAGATCATGTTGAAAAACGCAGCTACCGTTTTATGGCCGACACGGCGGGCTGGGCCTCAGTCGCAATGGCTGAAGCCATTGAAGATGCGGGTCTCACCGACGCAATAATATCAAATGAACGCACAGGCATTATTGCGGGGTCAGGCGGGCCGTCTGCACTGGAAATCGTGCGCGCCGCTGATATTACGCGCAAAAATACTAGCCCGAAACGCATTGGGCCTTTTGCTGTGCCTAAAGCGATGTCGTCAACCGTGTCCGCAACCCTTGCGACCCAGTATAAAATCAAGGGGGTGAATTATTCTATCACGTCTGCCTGCACAACGTCTCTGCATTGTATCGGTGCGGCAGCAGAACAAATTCAATGGGGCAAGCAAGACGTTATGTTTGCAGGCGGCGGCGAAGAAATCGAATGGCCTTTGACCTCCTTGTTTGACGCTATGGGCGCGATGAGTAGCAAATATAACGACGCGCCTGAAACCGCGAGCCGCGCTTTTGACGTGACCCGGGACGGGTTTGTCATTGCAGGCGGGGCGGGCATGGTTGTCCTCGAATCTTATGAACATGCCGTAGCGCGCGGGGCTAAAATCTACGCTGAAGTGACGGGTTATGCCGCGACCTCTGATGGCTATGATATGGTCGCGCCCAGCGGCGAAGGCGCGGAGCGTGCCATGAGAATGGCCCTAAAAGACGCAGCCTCTCGCGGCGTCACAGGCATTGATTATATCAACCCGCATGCCACTTCGACGCCCGTTGGTGACGTGGCGGAAACCCAAGCCATTGGCCGTGTGTTTGGCGAAGACAGCCCGATGATTTCTGCGACGAAATCCATGACGGGCCATTCGCTCGGCGCGGCGGGCGTACAGGAATCCATCTATAGTTTGATTATGATGGATAAAGGCTTTGTCGCGCCCTCAATCAATATCACCGAACTGGATCCTGAACTCCCAAAACTCAATATCGTGCAAGAAACGCGTAAAGCGGATTTAAAATCGATCATGTCCAATAGTTTTGGCTTTGGCGGCACGAATGGCAGTGTGATTTTCACCAAATTATAAACATACGAACACATCAAAAGCGTAAACCCACATTTACGAGGACACATTCATGGCAGACCAAAATTTTCCAACGGGTACACTCATGGCGGGCAAGCGCGGCCTTATCATGGGTGTTGCGAATAAAAACTCTATTGCCTGGGCCATTGCGCAACAACTCGCCGCCCAAGGCGCGGAACTGGCCTTTACCTTTCAAGGCGAGTCGCTAGAGCGCCGTGTCCGTCCTTTGGCAGAATCCATTGGGGCTGATTTGTTGGTTGAATGTGACGTTACGGATGACGAGACAATGGACGCGACCTTTGCCGCCCTCAAGGATAAATGGGGCCAGATAGATTTCCTTGTTCATGCGATTGCCTTTGCGGGAAAAGATCAGCTTGCGGGATCTTTTGTCGATAATACTACGCGCGAAGGGTTTAAATCGGCACTGGATATTTCCGCTTATAGTTTCGTCGATGCGGCACGCCGCGCGAGCGAGATTATGAAGGATGGCGGCGCGATGGTGACCTTGACCTATCTAGGGTCAGAGCGCGTCATTCCAAATTATAATGTTATGGGCGTAGCCAAAGCCGCGCTTGAGGCCTGTACACGCTATATCGCCGCCGATCTGGGTCCGCGCCAAATTCGCGTAAACGCTATTTCTGCGGGGCCGATTAAAACCTTGGCCGCCGCAGGTATTGGGTCGGGGCGCCACATGTTCCGCTTTAACAAAGCGGCAAGCGCAATGCAGGATAATACGGATGTTAAAGGCGTGGCTGGGGCGGCGCTTTATCTCCTCTCTGATCTTGGCCTGTCTTGTACGGGTGAAACCCACCATGTTGACGGCGGCTTCCATGCCATTGGCATGCCGCAAGAAGCCCCCTTGAAATCAAGTCTTGGGATAGACGACTAAGGCTTAACAGGATTGCCGTGTTGATCGCGGAGCGTAAACTCATATTCGCCGAAGCGATATAAAAGATGACTTTCTGGGGTATGCCGCACTATACTTTTTTTAATCGACGCATTCTATGTGCACCATTGGCTATGATATTGGGTTTGAACAACACGTTTAGGCGGCGGCGTTATCCTGTAGCTGTTTTCAATTGCCTATTAAATTCCAGAAACACGTCTCCTACATTCATGGCATGCTCCCTGAAGACATAGACAATCAAACGATTGGTCGTGTCAGAGGCAGTGGCATGCCATCATAAACTAAGCTTATAGACATCAAGAATAAACACGCGACTTTTTTGAAGATATAGGTCAAAATAGAGTGTCTCAACCGATTTCGCCAAATTCGGAACAGGGTTTACCCATTCAACGCTAAAGGGTTTATTATGCATTCCTTTCAAACAGTCGCCGATATTCGCATAGAAACAGGTGGCGCGGAGAAACTTGACCATTATGTTAAAGGCCTGTGTGCCAATAAACGCATTGCCATTGTCACAGATAAAGGTGTGCTCGGCCTTGGCCTTATTGATAACGGGCTAAACGCCTTAAAGTCCGCAGGCTATGACGTCCTTGTTTTTGATGAGGTTGTTGCCGATCCGCCTGACACAATTGTGCAAAAAGGGGCTGACGCGATTCGGGGCTTTGGCGCGGGTCTTATCATCGGATTTGGCGGGGGCTCGCCCATGGACACAGCCAAAGTGATTGCTCACTTAGCTTTTTCAGATCAACCGCTCAACACACTTTACGGCGTCAATAACGCCAAAGGCCCCGCACTGCCTTTGCTCTTAATTCCGACAACAGCCGGGACAGGCTCCGAAGTCACCAATGTCGCGATTTTAACCACAGGCAAAACAGCCAAGAAAGGGATTGTCGCAGACAGTCTTTATGCCGACCGCGTTCTGCTGGATGCGGCGCTCACTTTTGGCCTACCCGCCTCCATCACGGCCGCGACAGGGATTGACGCTATGGTCCATGCGATTGAAGCCTATACCAGTATTTTGCAAAAGAACCCGATATCAGACGCGCTCGCGCTCTCGGCCTTGCGGAAACTGCGCGGGGCGGTTGTCCGCGCCGTCCAAGACGGGAATGATGTCGATGCGCGTAATGATATGCTCATCGGGGCTATGCTCGCGGGGCAAGCCTTTTCAAATGCGCCCTGCGCTGCCGTTCACGCGCTGGCTTATCCTCTGGGTGGATTTTTTCATGTGCCGCACGGACTGTCGAATGCACTCGTCTTGACAGAAGTGATGAAATATAACCTCCCTAAGGCGCAAAATTGGTACGGGGAAATTGCGACGAATTTAGGTGTGGGTCAAACGGGCCATTCCCTGATTGACGAAATGCTCCATATCAAAGCAGAGACGCACGTCCCGCAAACCTTAACCGAGGTCAAGATTAAAGAGGACGCAATCCGCATGATGGCCGAAGACGCGATGACCAAAGAGCGCCTTTTGATGAATAACCCCAGGCCGATGACATTAGAGGCCACGATTAAAATCTATCAAAATATTTTGTAAAAAGAGAGACCGCTTACATGGCTATCACATCTATTATAGGTCAACAAATCTCTAATTCGCTTCCCAGCGGCATGCACCTGCCAGACCCCTTTGAGCGTCTTTTTCAATGGATGGACTTACGGAGACAATTTATAGACTCTAACGCTGTTCGCTTCGGGACATGCGTGCCGTTTGGCGAAGGCATTAAACCCACGGCCCCCAGTATAGAATTTACGGCTCAAGGTTCAAATGACCTTCAGTACTGGTTTGGCAAAGACTGGCCTGAACTGCATGAACGGCTCTATGTTTTTGCAGGCACAGGCGGGGACGGCTCTATGGCCGCGTTCTGGCTAGATGATGCAGGCAAGCAACAAATCGTGCATTTAGGGTCGGGTTCAGGCTCAACAATGGTGTGTGTACTCACTGACAATGCCGTCGATTTCCTAAGGCTTATCGCTATCGGTTATGACGAAATATGCTGGGGCGGTTTTTCAGAGCCGCCTTCGGGTGCCCCACCTGTCAATACAGAGTTCCAAGACTGGATAAAATCCGAATTCTCAACGGCCCTCCCTGCAACAGGAGACGCCATTGTCAAATCCACATCTGAAATGGGTGATACAGACACGCAGGACCCCTTCCTACATTGGGTCAACGGCCTGATTGCGCATTAGCGTATGCCCATTTATACATTTTTAAGTGATTCATTTTCATCTCATACACTTCCCACTAAACGCGGAATACGCGCTGCCCTCCTAACGATCTCCCTTTTATCCACTGCATGCACGCAACCGTCTGAAACCCATATGATCCCAAAAAACGATTTACCCCCTTTCTATTCAGACCGTGTGCAAAAGCCCCTTTCGCTCGACAATTTGACCCTCAGAGACACGCCAGAGATTGAAAAGAAAGATTTAGAAAACCGTCTTAAAAACCTTCTACCCGCGACAGAGGTTGAGTTTGTTTATGACGGCGATGTAGACACATTAGCGACACTACCCGATAAATTTTATCTCAAAATAGTATATTCTCAGACGGGTAAAACCGTGGCTATTGTCAATATTGTAAAGCTAAATGACATTAAGGCCATTCAAAGTCACATCTATGGAAATTTTGCCCTGTTTTCTGGCTCTATCGATGACTTAACAGCCCATGACGACCCAGAGCTTGACCTTTGGGCGTCTTTAACAGATCGCGACACGCATGGCATTGCTGTCCGCGGCCTTTATTATGTTAAAGCGCGTAATAAAGCCCTCGCAAAAGCGGCCGCCCTCGCTCTGTTTGACGTTTCAGACACGCCTTGAAAGCTATGAGACTCGCCGCATCATATACCGCAAAAGGACGCTGAAAATGTTCGACTTTACTGGAAAATATAATCTCCAAGCCTATTCAAAATCAGAGTTTACAGAGCTTCTTAATGAAATTTTTTCGGCAAAAGGCGGTGAAGATTATCAAGAAAAATTGATACGTCACTTTACAGACATTGTTCCCTGCCCCGAAGGTATGGACCTTATATTTTGGGTACCTGACGACGAAGCCAATGCAGAAACCATAATAAAAAAGATCGAATCTTGGTGTAAAACCAATAAAAAGCCCGCATTCGCCGATAGTCATCTGTGAAAATGGGGTAGCGCTCTTTAAGCGAGATATGGGCGGACACGGATTCGGTCGTGGGGATTTATATCAATTAACCGTCAAGCCTGCACACGATGTGAAAGAAACGTTAGGTGCTAAGACGGCCTTTTCCGCATACAGGGTTCTAGTCCAGCGGATGAAGACCTACTTATTTGTTCTCAAGAGCCCTTGTGACAACAAACCCCCACATTATTTATGGAAAATATTGGCGTAATGGTGACGATGAGACAAGAAGTTGGCAAGACTACCGCGACAAGACAACATAGGTTTTTCTATAAAATTCCAAGATAAGATCGCCAGTACAATGGATATGGGGGACGCAATCAAAATTAAATTCAAGGTCGTTACCTCTGGATTTACATGATAAACCCATTGCAAAATACTGTAATGATATATGTAAATGCCATAGGATATATCTGTCATAGTCTGAAGATTGCTGAGCTTGGGTAATTTCACATACGCGACCCAAAACACAATATACGCCATCCAAATATTGACCAAAACTTCAAAAAAGACTGTGTCGTTATAAAGAGCCGCAATACAACCGATCACAGGGATTCCAAGAATATGAAACTTTAAACGATCCCGATAGGCGTAAATTGCAGCCCCCATTGTATAGCATAGACACAGACGTAATATGGCTTGAATACTGCCTGGCATTATATCGTATAAACCTGTTATTTGCGCTAAAGGCCACATAACAACAAAAAACATGCATTGCGCTAAAAGCATCGAGTTTGCTTTCATTAAGCCACATAAGAACATTACCAGAGTGCCTATATATGCGATGACTTCGTACCGGAGCGTCCACAAGGTGGCTGAACCGACTTGTAGCGTATTATTCTCGAACGCACCGGGTAAAATCATCTCGGTACGATAGAAGGATAAAACCTGAAAAGGTTGCGTATAGAATTGGGGGTGCGTAAACAGTTCAACAACAGGCAAAGACGTAACAAGTGGTCCCAAAATGAACATCACAAACAGAATATGAACAAAGAGACCTGGGAACACCCGTAAGAATCGGGATGATATATATTCGGGAACTTTCCTACCGTTCAAAAGGCTTCTTGTGACTAAGAAGCCAGACACGATAAAAAAGAAATTTACCGCGAGGTAGCTAGGCCGGTATTCAAAGAAGATCGAAGGCTCTGCCAGCGGTGCCACCGCAAACATATGCCCATCAGTGACATAATATGCGTGCCCAATCATTACAGAAACTGCAAGAAAAAGACGTATGGGCGTAAAGAAATTATCATGCCCATCTCGAATTTTTACAAAATCAAACATTCAAACCCCTAACTAGCCAGTAGAGAAATTCTACAAACAGAGGATACCCCCTTGGCATTTAAATTAGAGGGCTTGCAATTTCTATACCATGAATACGGGTGAATTTCCGCAGGGAGCGCCCACATATGTTTTCCTAGGACTGATTCTAGAACTTTATATTTAAAATGATTGATAAGCTCTGAATTCTTTTAATCTTTCAGACTATTATTTACGTTTTTCTATTGATTCATCTATCAGCCTATTGGTCAATAATCGCAGATTACGGTATGTTGCGTGACAGAAGAAAAGACGAAAAGACGATATTGTATTTGATAGAATCTCATGCCACCAAATATATCGAGCCCAATATTAGCCTGTGGTGACAATAATATTGAAAATGATATTTTATATTATACAGATAACATAGCCATGCTCTCAATAATCTGCCTATCTCCGTCTCAATCATGGTCAAAGAGAGCTTTTTGCACGCAATGTTTGAACCAAGACAGCCTTGCAATTCATATGACACATACACTTTTTTCAAAACATTTCGTTGGATACAGAACACGCTTATGACCAAACCCACCCCGACTTTGCTCACAGACTATCCCCATACGATACGGATTCAAACGCGGTGGATTGATAATGATGTTTATGGTCATGTGAATAATGTCGTCTATTACGAATATTTCGACACGGTGGTGAACCGCTTTCTAATTGACCAAGGCTTGCTTGAGATCGGTAAAAGCGAAATCATAGGTTTGGTCGTCGAGACGGGCTGTTCGTATTTCACGCCGATCCGATTTCCAGAAGCGGTCATAGCGGGACTACGTGTAACGAAACTTGGAAACTCAAGCGTAAGATATGAAATCGGCCTTTTCACGGATCTACAAGACACAGCCTGCGCCCAAGGGCATTTTGTCCATGTCTATGTCGACACGGATACGCGCAAACCTAAACCCCTGACTGCGGCGATGCGAAACGGTCTAGAAAGCTTGATGCCATGAAAAAAGATTTTCCCGTGGCAAAAAATTTTGAAGATTACATTAAAGGCAGTCACTGGCAGGCATGGAAAGACAAGGGCCGATTCTTTTTCGAATTTGACCAAGGGCATTTTGTAAGTGAATTTGTTATATCCCCAATAACTGAAGCGGAATTTCTAGAGCTAAAAAAGACGGCGTCATATTATAATACCCTTGTCCTTAAATGTCAGAACAAAAAGCGCCCTCTAACCCCTAAACGCTATTAAAGCCGTCGCCATTCCGAAGCGTGTGCATTGCCAAATCAAACTCAGACGCTATATTAAAGCAAATAAAACACGAGGACAAAGAGGACGATATGAACCAACAGGCCACATTTACGCGCATGCAAGATGGTAAGATCGAAGACTGGATGGTTATCGGTGCGGCGCATAAGGTTCATTTTGGCGGCACGGCAGACCGTTTTATTAACATGCTCAAAGCGTTAGAAAATCATACGCTGGGTTTTTCCTGTAATCAACTCCATCACGCGCTAATGACGGCAACCCTTGCGCGGCGCTCTGGCGCCAGTGATGAAGAAATCGTAATCGCCCTCTGTCACGATATGGCCAAAGTCATCAATGTCCCAAATCACGGGCCCATAGCCGCTGAAATGATGAAGCCTTATATCTCTGAAAACGCCTATCACGTTATTTATAACCACCAAGCCTTTCAAGGCGAACATTATTACCAATATCTCGGCGCGCCGACAGATTTACGCAAGCAATGGGTGGATGAGCCGTGGTATGACCTCGCCTGTAAGCTGGTGGATGAATGGGACGCAGAAGGGTTTGACCCTAATTTTGAAGTCGATAGTTTAGAGAGTTTTGAGCCCCTAATGCGCAAAATTTTCCACGATAGTCCAGTACCGCTTTAGAGGCCTGTAATCCTCTTGAAAAAAGTTTTGTTTATCCTTGCCGCGCTTGCCATTGTGCTGGGCGGAATTCTTTCTAAATTTTTGCCCCTGCCAAACAGCACGGCACGCGATTCAATTGGCGAAGCCCTTTTCATTCAAGGCCCACTTGGCAATATTACTGCCTATCAAAACGGAACCAAAGGGCAGGCGTGTATTCTACTTTTTGCCAGTGCGGGACGCGAGGCCAGTGATTATAACACGCTTATCACTACGCTGAATGATCAGGGGTACCCAACCTTGGCTGTAGAAGCAGGCGGAATAAAAGGCACAGACATACGCTATGCCAAAACCTTAGGCACAGCCGCAAAAAGTCTTAAAGCGGTAAAAGACAAAGCCTGTCCTGAGCGTCCTGTTATCTTGATCGGCCATGCTTTTGGGAATCGCATTGTCCGTAGCTTTGCCCATATTTACCCTAACGATACAGAACGCCTCATTCTTCTGGCCGCGGGCGGAAAAAATAAAATCGATCCTGCCGTGGCCACGGCAATCCAACGAATTTTTGATGCAAAAATACCGTTTCGTGCGCGCCTTAAAGACATTCAATTCGCTTTTTTTGCCGACCAAAATGCCGCCCGCCTCCCAGAACATTGGACGCGTGGATGGCATACGAAAACGTCTATAATGCAAAGACGCGGTAAAGAAGGGCTCGGTCTCGGAAATTGGGAAGCCGCAGGGGGTAAACCCATTTTAGTTATCCAGCCTTTAGACGATAAGATTGCGCCCAAAGTAGACGCCGCAGATTATTTGAAATATACCTATCCTGACCAAGTCACCGTGCGGATCATTAAAGACGCGGGGCATGCGTTACTACCCGAACAGCCCGCTCTTGTAACAGATGCAATCCTGACCTATCTGCGCGACGAGAATTGACGCATACTATCTGAGTTAAATTTGCAAACCCACACAATTTGTAACCCGTATAATTTGAAAGCCTACACTATGGAAAATTTTGAAAACAAAACCGCCTATGTCACGGGCGCAGCGTCCGGTATTGGCTTTGCTATATCAGAAGCGCTCGTCAAACAGGGGGCTAATGTGATGATGGCCGATATTGACGGGGGTTTATTGACCGAATCTGCCAACACGCTTCGGAATTATAAAGGCCGTATTGAAACGCATGTCTGCGACGTTATCAAAGCCAAAGATGTGCAAGCAGGGTTTGCGGCAACGCAAGCCGCCTTTGGCAATATCCATCTTCTGTTTAATAATGCGGGCGTTGGCCTTGCGGGTAAGCCCGGGCAAATCGCAATTGAAGATTGGCGCTGGATTGTTGATATAAACCTGATGGGCATTGTCCACGGCGTCGAAGCCTTTGTCCCGCATATGCGCAGTCACGGCGAAGGCGGTCACATTGTCAATACGGCCTCTATGGCTGGGCATTTCACCATGCCCGGCATGGCGCCTTATCACGCGACAAAATTCGCCGCCGTTGGGTATTCAGAGGCCCTCGCCCAAGAACTCGCCTCGCAAAATATCGGCGTTAGCGTTTTGTGTCCGACATGGGTAAAATCCAATATTTATAATACCGGTAAACAAGCGCCGACCTTAATCGCCAATGCTAACTCCAAAACCCCATCAAAAGAAAGCCCATCCGCGAATGAGACGACCAATCAAATGTACCAATTAACAAAGGGCCTCGTGGAAAATGGAATGGAGGCCTCAACCTTTGCAGACCTTGTCTTGAAATCTATTCAAGCCAAACGGCTCTATATTTTCAATGACCGCGAAGCCCGCGACGCCATTAATGTGCGCCGTGACATGATTTTGAAAGATTATGATGCCTGTTTGAAAGATTTGGGGCTTTAGTTAAAGTCTTAAACTGCCATCC
>CALCKU010000026.1 GCA_937965735.1 uncultured Caulobacterales bacterium | reverse complement strand
TTTCGCACGCCTATAAACGTATTGATACAGAACTTGATGAAATTGGCGCCGAGATAACATTTCCTGAATTTGATATGTTCGTGAAAGGTGACTTTGCTTTATTGGGGCAGGTTTTCGGAAATCTTTTTGAAAACGCTATCAAATACAGGCACCCTGAACGGCCCTTAAGGATTAACGTGATGGCACAGTCACGATCGCGAATGTGGGAAGTTACGATCCGTGACAATGGTACTGGAATTGAACCCAATGCTAGTGAAAATATTTTTGAATTGTTTGGCCGGGCAAAACGACATTTAGGCGTTGAAGGCTCTGGGATTGGCCTTGCGCTTTGTAAGCGAATTATAACTTTGCACGGCGGAACAATTGAATGCTTACCAATGCAGGACGCGGGTAGTGCATTTAAACTAACTTTTAATCAATGTGGGCGGCAGAGTTATGGGAAAAGTATTAGTCGTTGATGATTCGGATTTTGATCGACTTATGATTATCAAAGCCTTGGAACAAAATGTACAAAATGTACAAGTTTTTGAGGTTGGAAGCGGGCGCGAGGCTTTAGAAAACCTTGAAACATTATCCCCAGATGTGATTGTTCTAGATATTCGAATGCCAGGCATGGACGGGTTTCAAGTTTTGTGTGCGCTTCGCAAGACCCCAAAAGTCTGTAAAAAGCCCGTCATCATGCTCTCAGGGTCTGCCGATGAGCGAGATATTTTACAGGCTGAAAAATGCGGTGCTAGTGAATATTTTGTAAAACCTGCTTCTATTACTGCCTATAGCGAAATTGCTCAAACGATACATAGAAAATATTTAAAGACGCATTGAGTTAGAAACGAATGGTGGGCAAACGATAAACCTTACGGTCAAGATGAGTTCATGTCAGCAAAAAATATTTTCATGCTAACGCTTTCTAACGTTTTGATTTTTAGTCTATTTTTCTTCGTAAACGACTTTTTTTGATATAAAGTTTTCGATTTCAGAGTCATTAAAACCAGAAGATTTTAAGAGTGAACGTGTATCTGCGCCTTGCGAGGATAGTGTATTGGGGGTTATAGAATCTGTGGATTCAAACGCTGGTGCAGGGCGGGGATGTATCATACCGTCTTCTTGTAACTTAAGCCCCCCGCGCGCAATGTTTTGCGGGTGTTCCGCAGCTTCTAGATAATTGAGAACGGGGCTGACACAAGCATCGGTTCCGTTAAATATTTCTGCCCATTCGTCGCGGTCCTTGGATGCAAAAATATCAGAGAGTGTTTTGATTTGTGCTTCTCTGAATTTTGGATGATTTTGTGGGCCAAAACTCTCTGCGTCTATTTCTAATATTTTGAGCATTTGGGCAAAGAATTGTGGTTCTATACAGCCGACCGCCATAAACTTCTTATCCCGTGTCTCATAACATCTGTAATATGGCATCGCCCCGTCAAGGAGGTTGGCCTTGCGCTTGGTTTGCCAAAATCCATGTGCGGAGAGGGAGTAAACAATTCCCATCATAGATGAAACACCGTCTATAATTGCAGCGTCAACTATTTCCCCTTTACCCGTTTTTTGCGCACGAATTAAAGCTGCTAAAATTCCTGAAACAAGAAAGAGGCTTCCGCCGCCGTAATCGCCGACAAAATTTAATGGCGGGAAAGGAGGCTCGCCGTCTCGACCCATGGCTTCAAGCGCGCCCGTCACAGAGATGTAATTGATGTCGTGTCCAACCGTTTTAGCCCATGGCCCCGTTTGACCCCATCCTGTCATTCGTCCGTAAACCAATTTTGAGTTTCGCGCATGACACGCTTCTGGCCCGATACCGAGGCGCTCTGTAACTCCGGGACGATTGCCCTCAATGAGGGCATCCGCTGTTTCAATGAGTTTTAATATAATCTCGGCACCGCTTGGTTCTCTGAGATCAACAATGATGGATTTCTTACCGCGTTGGTCAATAGAGTGTGCATTCGCTCCCGGAATCATTCCGCCGTTTGGACGATGGACAACAATGACTTCAGCCCCCATATCGGCCAGTAATTGCCCAGCATAGGGGCCGGGGCCAATCCCTGCGAGTTCGACTATCTTAATACCCGAAAGAGGGCCATTGGATGCGGATGACATGGTGAAACCTTTACAAGATTTAAAAACAAGATTTAAAATTTACGGTACATACGCTTACGCAAGATAACAATTATGTTCCGTCAATTGTCAACATGGCGGTATCTTTTATTTCCTCCATAACGGGGAAGCTAGCCGTTTGTAAGACGCCCGGTAGTTCTGCAATCACGTCACCGAGTAATGTACGGTAGCTCGCCATATTTCGTGTTCGGATTTTTAAAAGGTAATCATATCCCCCTGATAACATATGACAGGACATAATATCGGGTACCGCTTTAGCGGCAATATTGAACTTTTTCAGAGTTTGGCTGCTTGTGTTTTCCAGCTTAACTTGAACATAGACAAGATAATCCAATTTAATTTTACTAGGATTAATACGGGCCTGATAGCCAATAATATAACCGTTTGTCTCTAGCCGTCTTACACGTGTGAGGCAGGGCGTTTTGCTGAGATTAACGCGTTTGGCCAAATCAACGACAGAGATACGGCCTTCCCGTTGAAGGATGTGAAGAATATGTTTATCTATTCTGTCTAAAGACTGTGAAGTGCTCATTTTATAGCTTTATTGTCTAATAATTTGAAGTTCAACATGCAATTTGGTGTATAATCAATAAAAGGTTAGTCACATAGACTATTTAAATTTGCTAGTCTGGTTCTAAACAATTCTGTGAGGTTCTATGCTATTTAATACGCCAAATCGTTTGAGTGAATCGCGTTCGCATGCAAAAGGTGTTCAAGAAACCGCATTCGAAGGGCCGAGTTTTCACGATTCTTACCTTAAAGATGAAACTTTATGTGTCAGGGATTTGATCCAACATTTATCGCTGGACTCATCGGCTCGAAAAGCCATCCTTGAGCACGCGGCTCAGATTATTCGGGATTGCCGCGAAATTTCTGGGCATGGTTCTGTCTTTGATGCGATTTTGCAGGAGTATGGCCTTTCGACGGAAGAAGGTGTCACGTTAATGCGTCTTGTTGAAGCCTTAATTCGTACAGCCGATGCCGATACAGCGCATTTACTCATTCGGGATAAATTGTCTGACCGTGATTGGCAGAGCCATAGTGGTGATAGCCCTGCTTTTATTGTTAATCGTGCAACAAATGGGCTGTCCATGTCTGCGGCATGGGTAAAGGCTACTGGCGGACAATCGGGTAATAAGCTTATCTCTAAGCTTGGGGATAGTGTTCTTTACCGCGCGATTAAAACAGCAATGAGCGTGATGAGCCGTCATTTTGTTCTAGGGCAAGATATTGAAGACGCTCAAAGCCGCGCGGCCCCCTTTGCTAAAAAAGGCTATAGTTTTTCATATGATATGTTGGGCGAGGCCGCGCATACATGGGCGGACGCCAAGCGCTATAAAGCGTCTTATATGCATGCCATGACGGAAATTGTGAAAACAGCAAGCGCCGATACGGTGTTTGAAAATTCGGGTCTCTCTGTGAAGCTCTCTGCTTTGCATCCGCGTTATGAAATCGCTAAAAAAGAGGCCTGTGTTCCGCCTCTCATACAAGATTTGATTGATTTGGCTTTGCTTGCCAAAAATAATAATGTGGGTCTGACGATCGATGCCGAAGAAGCGGATCGCTTGGAACTGTCAATGGTAATCGCGAAAGCTTTGCTTGAAACGCCTGAACTTTCGGATTGGGACGGGCTCAGCATTGTTGTCCAAGCCTATCAAAGGCGGGCACCAGATGTGATTAAGTATTTATTGGATACAGCACGGAATGCCAAAAGACGGTTTTCTATACGGCTTGTCAAAGGGGCTTATTGGGACAGTGAAATTAAACGCGCGCAGGAAATGGGTCTAGAGAGCTATCCCGTATTCACCCGTAAAGAAAATACTGACGTGTCGTATCTGGCCTGTGCGCGGCAATTATTGGAAGCCGATGATATCGTTTTCCCGCAATTTGCGACTCATAACGCCGCAACAATGGCTGCAATTCTCCATATGGCTGGGAATGGCTCTGGATATGAGTTCCAAAGGTTACATGGCATGGGCGGTATTTTGCATGATGAAATGATGAAGCGTACATCCATCAAAAGCCGTATTTATGCGCCCGTCGGTCAGCATAAAGATTTATTACCGTATCTCGTGCGGCGTTTATTGGAAAATGGTGCGAATAGTTCTTTCGTCAATCAATTCTTAAATCCAGACGTTTTGCCAGAAGTCCTTGCCGAGGACCCTGTTTCAGTTGTGTTGTCACATACTGAAATCCCGCATCCTAAAATCCCGCAACCCAGAAATCTATTTAACGGTGCGCGCCTATCAGCAATGGGGCTGGATACAACCCAAACTAATGTGGCACAGCATTTAGAATCCTTGCCAAAAACTTATAAAAATATCAAAGCGCAAACGGTTGTGGCGGGACGCAATCAACGCGGAAAAATTGAACCTGTTTGGAACCCGTCTAATGTCTCAGAGGTCGTTGGTACGGTCACGATGACCACCCAAGCGCAATTAGAAAAAGCGTTGAAATCGGCGCAAAACTCAAAATGGATAAGTCAAACAACGGCGCAAGAAAGAGCCGAATGTTTACGCCGCGCGGCAAAAGCCTTACAGGCCAAGCGCGATAAGTTTCTAACACTTTGTGTGAAAGAGGCAGGCAAGACGTGGCAGGATGCGATTGCTGAGTTACGGGAGGCAATTGAGTTTTTAGAATATTATGCAAATCGTGCCGAAGATCCTTCGCAAGCGGGTCGTACGGCTTTAGGCGTTGTTGCGTGTATCTCGCCTTGGAATTTTCCACTCGCTATCTTCTTAGGCCCGATTGCGGCAGCGCTTGGTGCTGGCAATGCGGTTGTGTGTAAGCCTGCCGAGCAGACCCCGCTTATTGCCAGTGCTGCGGTAAGTTTATTGCACAAAGCGGGGGTTCCAAAAGACGCTTTGCATTTAGTCTTTGGCCCAGGTCATACCATTGGAACAGCCTTGATTGCATCCCCTGAAATTAAAGGTGTTTGCTTTACGGGCTCAACAAATACAGCGAAGGTAATCGCTAAAACTTTGGCCGATACTGACCGTGCGCTCACGCCTTTGATTGCCGAAACAGGTGGGATCAATGCGATGATAATTGATTCAACGGCCTTAATGGAACAGGCCGTTTCCGACATTGTTGCTGGGGCGTTTCAAAGTGCGGGACAAAGATGTTCTGCGTGTCGTTTGGTCTGTATTCAAGACGATGTTGCGGATGGATTTATTGAGATGTTATCGGGCGCAATGGAGGTTTTAGAGATTGGTGATCCCGCGAAACTTTCAACCGACTTAGGTCCTGTAATTGATGCAAATGCTCTTGGGAAATTGCAAAACTATATCTCTGAGAAACGCAAAATTTGGCCTGTGCTCGGAGAAACGAAATTACCGGCGTTAGAAATAGGGGCGTTAAATGGGCATTTTCTTGCGCCAATTGCGTTTGAAATTCCCAGAATTGACGTGTTGAAAGATGAACAATTTGGCCCTGTCCTTCACGTTTACCGCTATAAAGCCAAAGCGTTTAATAAAGTCATAGAGGCGATAAATGGTTTGGGTTATGGTCTGACCTTCGGCCTGCAT
>CALCKU010000025.1 GCA_937965735.1 uncultured Caulobacterales bacterium | reverse complement strand
ATCGGGCCGATTGCATCTGAAAGACCCCATTCTGTCACCATAGCCGTCGCTATCCGCGTAACTTGTTCAATATCAGAACTCGCACCAGACGTGACCTTGTCATAACCAAAGTGTAATTCCTCTGCCGCACGTCCGCCCATCGCCATGGCCATACGGGCAATCATTTCTTGGCGGGACTGACTGATTTGGTCGCGTTCTGGCATATATTGAACCATACCCAAAGCGCGTCCGCGCGGAATAATTGTCGCTTTATGAATTGGCAAACTGCCTTTCATATTCAAGCCAACAATCGCGTGACCCGCTTCGTGATAATCGGTCATCTCTTTTTCTTCATCGGACATAGCGAGGGTACGGCGCTCGGCCCCCATCATCACCTTGTCGCGCGCATCTTCAAATTCTCGCAATGTCACTTTAAGTTTATTTCGGCGCGCGGACAAAAGTGCCGCTTCATTGACGAGGTTTGCAAGGTCAGCCCCAGAAAATCCCGGTGTTCCGCGTGCGATATATTTCACATCAACATCAGCTGCGATTGGCTTACCGCGCATATGGACGCCGAGAATTTTTTCGCGCCCTTGAATATCAGGATAAGGCACTTCGATTTGACGGTCAAAACGTCCAGGACGCAAAAGCGCTTTATCCAAAACATCTGGACGGTTCGTCGCGGCAATAATGATGATACCTTCTTGTCCATCAAACCCATCCATCTCTACAAGGAGTTGATTAAGCGTTTGCTCGCGCTCTTCATGCCCCCCCGATGTACCCACACCACGGTGACGCACTACTGCGTCAATCTCGTCAATGAAGATGATACACGGCGCATTTTTACGCGCATCCGCAAACATATCGCGTACACGTGATGCACCAACACCGACAAACATTTCCACAAAATCAGAACCCGAAATGGTAAAGAAGGGAACCCCCGCTTCACCCGCTACAGCGCGTGCCAAGAGCGTTTTACCCGTTCCAGGAGGCCCAATCAAAAGCGCGCCTGTTGGAATTTTTGCGCCAAGACGTGTGTATTTTGTAGGATCTCGTAAAAATTCGACCACTTCTTGCAAGTCTTCTTTGGCAGATTCAACACCTGCTACATCTTCAAATGTAACCTTACCTTGATGTTCCGTTAGAAGTTTGGCGCGAGATTTACCAAAACTCATCGCCCCGCCGCGGCCACCACCCTGCATAGAACGCATAAACAAAAGCGCGATGCCGACAATTAAAATCATCGGCAATAAGGTACCAATTAACCCCATAACGGCATTTGGACGCTTTAGCGGTACGAATTCATAAGTCACATTATTCGCGTCAAATAATTCCGCAGGCTTGTCGCTATACCGCGCACCTACAACTGTGTAGGGTTTATTGTCAGATGTCATGCCCGTAATAACACCCGAATCACTATCGATTTTAGCGGATTTAATCGCGCCAGACTCTACTTCTTTCGTCAAATCAGAATATGTCATTTTGCTCGCTTGAGCGGGTTGCACAGAATTTTGCGATACAGTCACCATGACAATGAACATGGCCCCTATAAGGGCCCACATGGCTATATTTCGAAGTGACATATTCATAACTTATCTTTCGTCTTATCTGCCGTCTTTATTCGTCTTCTCTATACAATATAGGAACCACTTTTAAAAACATAAGCCCCAAAAAAGAGTAATTTTATTAATTTACAGAGATAGCCACACTAATTTCCGATAAATCTCTAAATATCATGTAGATTTTGCAAATTTTCTGTAAAGCCTGTCCCGAACCAGCCCTTTTATCAAGACGACACCATTCGAATATGGGCCAATACTCTGCGCTCGTCCTTCAGTGTCAAACACAATAGGAAGCGTGGGTCGTACGGCGGCTGGTATTTTTAAGAGAAAATTTTGAAGGTTTTTGGGCAAAGAAGCCCTTAATTTATATGCGGGTTTCACATACCAACCCGCCTCACGGCTTTCCATCCAATACCGTCCATCCCAAATTATTGGCGTGCCCCCCAAGTGTTGCTCTTCAATTTTACGCACCTCTTTTGTATGTCTGTCGCGTCGTCCCTTAACGGCCACTAGGTCGCGGCTAATTAAAAAACCATTTTCACGCAATTCTATTTTGCTACCCGCAAGCGTGGCAGCTTTAAACCCCTTTTATGACAAACACTTTTTTAAGGCCTTTAATTTTGTACGGTCAATTGGCCCACCTGACCCCCCTACGGACTGCAAGATATACATGAGGAGTTCAGTCGGCGGCGGACTTGAAATCTGCACATAGCCATATTCAGAGACGGACATATTATCATTTGCCCAGCACCGTATACGTGTCTGTTCGGCCATGACACCGCGCCTGAGATCACGAACAGGATCAAGTAAGATTTTTTGCAAACGAAGGCTTTGACTTAATTCCTGTCTGGCCCGTATGCGGGCATAAGACACATCAGCATTACTCGGGTCTTCAGTCCAACTTAGCGATTGGTTCAAATTATAAGTCCGCAAAGCCTGTCGCGTAATATTTAGAAGAGGACGCAAAACTGTGACTTCGGCCAATTCAGGCCAGAGCGGTGCAAAACGAATTTCAGACATGCCGCAGGCACCGCGCCAATCCGTCTGACGATCATAACGCATAAAGAGCGTTTCCGCTTGGTCATCTTTTGTATGCCCGGTAATGAGGTAAGCAATCCCTTCGGCACGGCATTCAGCACCTAAAAGCCCGTAGCGAGCCTGCCGCGCTTTTTCCTGAATTCCAGTTTTTACAGGCCCAGATTTCGAATCTGTATCCCATTGTAAAACCCGAGCCTCATACCCCAAAATTTGTGCAAATTTTTGCGCTTTGAGAGCCTCTGATTGTGAGTCTTTTCGTAAACCATGATCAACAATCAGAACCAGTGTATTCGCTCTAAAATCGCGCAATGCATGTATCAACGCCGTGCTGTCACCGCCGCCCGAAAACGCAAGGGCAATACGCGCTTTAGCATCGGGAATAATTACCTTTAAGCGTTCCTGTAAGTCAGCAACATCAAACGTCTTCGATACATTGTCAGACTGAATTTCTAGCACCCTGTTCGCGCAGCTTCGACACGCGCTTTATTGCGTAACCGTTCAGAGGCATTTGGATATTGCCCCGGAAAACTGGCGAGTGCGTCACAAGCCTCAACGGTCTTCCCTAGTTGCCGTAATGTTGCGGCCAATCCAACCATAGCGTCAGGGGCTTTCGGGCCATCAGGCGCCTTACGCATAGAAGCAATGTAGTAATCCGCAGCGTCTGTATACCCGCCGCGTACAAAATAGGTTTCTGCGAGCCAAAAATTTACATCCCCCGCATCTGCTGCATTCGGATTAACCTCCAAATATTGTCGGAAACTCGTTTGCGCACCCAAAAAATCACCTTCAGCTAATTTTTGTTGACCCAGTTCAGGCAGTTTTGACACATCATTATAATTTTCTTGGACAGGTATTGTAACTTCTTTAAACGTTGGTGCGCTTGGCACTTGTGAGAGCTGAGTACTGCCTTCTGAATGAAATTCATCTGGAATCGTTCCATTAAAATTAGGCGATTCATTTTGAACGCTTCCAAAACTATCCGCTTCACCATAGATACGCGGCTGTGTTGAAAACCCATTCTGCATAGAATTAGCGGGTCTTTGGGCTTGCTCTTGTGCAACTAAATCAACAGCGTCTAAATGTACTTTCATGCGACTCGTGAGCATTTGCATCGCGGCCATATCTTCAATTAGGGCGGTTAGCTCTTTGCGCAAGGTCTCATTTTCAAAACGCAAACGCTCATTCTCACCCGTCAAATTTCTTTGCGAAGTTTCAAGACCATCCATTCTTTGGATAAGACGCTCTGCCGCTGGATCTCCCGTCAACATGCGCCGCTCTAGTGCTGAAATACGTTGCGCCAGCGCAGCGTTTTGCGCTGAAAGCTCTTTCTTACTTTGTGCATATGCAGGTAAATTGAAAGAAATGCCGAATATAAAAATGGCAATGTAAAGAAAACGCATAATCATTCCTGTTTGGCCTATTTGACCTATTTGACCTATCTGACAAAGCTATAAAAAGCGAACACTCAATGGATTACAAAACTCAACATTACCTCAGAACGACATGCCGAACCTGACGCTTTATACCGCATTATAGTCTTTAAAAAGCTGGATTCGTATTCAAACCAGAGGTCAAATTTGTGTGGACATTCCTATTCTTTGCCCAGCCATTTTCATTTGACCGCGCATCCAATGGACGTTCTTTTCCGAATGAGACCGAAGTTAAACGTCTCGGATTTACGCCCAAAGAAACTAGAAAATCTTTGACGCTATCGGCACGTCTTGCCCCTAAGGCCAAGTTATAGTTTCGTGTACCCCGTTCATCAGCATGCCCAGCAATAACTGCGGACACATTCGTGTAATTTTTGAGCCACTCCGCTTGTTTACGCAACACAGCGCGCGACGTTTCGTTGAGATCAAAACGGTCATAGCCAAAATAAACCCTGTCTTCACCCGACTGATAAATGAAATCATCCATTGAGCCGGGTACAGGCGCAGGTTCAAACGCGGATAAATCTGATAAGGGTTGAGAGTTCTGAACAGGGGCCGATTGCACGGGTTCAGGGGCTTGAATGACAGGTGCGGGGATTGGTGCGCTCGCCGTTTGGGGCTGCTGTATCACCTCCGGTGTTGAAGCGCAGGCGCTTACAAGGCATGCAACGGATATAAATGTGATTTTCTTAAACATGATAGACAGGCCTTTTCCCCAAGCGTAGTATTTATTCTTGTGCTTTACAGTCATTATATTAGTTTTTTTTGACACAGAAGACAGCTTAATAATTGCTCACATTTTGAAATATCCTATTTAAACTCAATTTTGTCTAAATTATGTCCAAATTTAATCAATGAGCTTTCAGAAGACTCTCTCAATAACCAACGCACTTATAAACGAATACGCCTTTAAAGACATTACGGTAAGAGCGGCGACCAAGCGGGATCAGAGGCTGAACCGCGTGTCGGGGCTTTACGCAGGTTACGCCCTGTCAAATCGACAGACCAGACTTGGTTTTTACCGCCCGAACCTCTGATTTCACGACTAAACAAAATCACCCGGCCATTCGGTGACCAAACAGGACTTTCATCAAGGTAACTCGTTGTCAAAATACGCTCACCTGATCCGTCTGGTTTCATCACGCCTATTGAAAACTCGCCTTTATAACTTTTCACAAAAGCAATCAAATCACCACGTGGAGACCAAGCCGCCTCTGAATAGCGCCCTTTGCCGAAACTAATGCGTTTCACAGATCGACCATCCGCATTCATGGTGTAGAGTTGCGGAGAACCGCCACGATCCGATGTAAATACGAGTTTCTGCCCCGTTGGGTTAAAACTAGCCGAAACATCAATTGCTGGATCGGATGTCAGACGCTGTGTTGAGCGTGACGCCAAATCCATTAGGTAAATATCACTATTCCCCCGCCGGGATAAGGTCATTACAATCTTATCGCCTCTTGGTGAAAAACTCGGCGCAAAAGTCATCCCTGGGAAATCGCCCAAAAGCTCTCTTTGTCCACCTTCAAGGTCAAAAAGGTAAACATGCGGGATTAGAGATTCATAAGACATATAGGCGATTTTCTTTCCATTAGGAGAAAATCGCGGCGTCAAAACCATGTTTGACCCTGTTGACAATGTTTCTTTATTCGCACCGTCTTGATCCATAATCGCAAGACGTTTTCGGCGATCAAGCTTTGGCCCCGTCTCGTCAATATAGGCAATACGACTGTCGAAATAACCTTGCTCACCCGTCAATTGTTCATAAATGGCATCAGACACTTTATGGGCAATTCGGCGCCAATTATCGGGGGTTGTTGAAAAACGAAGCCCCGTCATTTGTTGACCTGCAAACACATCCCATAGGCGAAATTCAACACGAAAGTTTGTTTCCGTCTCTCTGACGATTTGACCCACAACCAAAGCTTCGGCTTTAATCACACGCCAATCTGAAAAAACGGGTTGGTAATTTATATCCGACTGTCCCGCGATAAAGGCGGCTGGATCCAGCGGTTTGAACAGGCCTGAACGCTCTAAATCATTCCGAACAACGTCAGATATATTACGCCCTAGATCTGCGATTTGACGATCTGCACCTGAAAAATCAGGAATAGCAATAGGCATGGGTTCAATATTACCTTGCGTAATATCGACTTGCAAACGTGCGTGAGCAGGGGTCAAAAAACCCGTAGTCACGAACAGCATCATAACCGTTAAAGTGCTTAAAACCCAATTCTGCATTCGGAACCTCGCGAAACTTTCTTCATATTTTATGTAAACGCCTCAGATCGAATTACCTAGGCTTAACGATCAGGGCGGAAACTTAATTCCATATCTTTCCATGACCCATATTTCTCTTGGGGTAGGAAATCATATGGTGCACATTTTGATACAGCACGCAAAGCCCGTTCCGCAGCAATTTGCAGAAAAGGGTCATTCGCAGTCGATATTTGTGCGCGGTCAAGCAAATCAACTTGCTGGACTGTCCCATCTGGAAAGAGTTGCACGCGCACACGCACTATTAAATCTTCAGCATTGCGAGCATCGGCAGACACCCGCCAACATTGGTACATACGCGCGCGTAACGCATCGACCTCACTCATAGATAAACCCGTTTGTAGCCCTGCCCCGTCGCGACCCGTTCTTGCAAATTCATATTGCACGTGTTCAGAAGCCAGAGCGTATTGTTGGGTATTTGAGGGTTGATCAGAGCGGGTTTGGTCAATCAAAGCCGACATTTTATCCAAATCAAAACGTGGGGCTGTCTTGAGTGTTTCGCTCTCATCAAACTTGGTATCATTATGATCCTGTGACAGGTTATCATTTTGCACGTCAGAGCTTTGGTGCGCTGTTGACTGAACGGGATTTATAACGTCGGTACCCATATTTTGTGGCTGAATGTCCTCAACGTTACGCATAAGCGTATCAGGCGTGTCCTCTAGCGCGGCATCCTCTTTCTTTTGAGCGGCACGAATATTGGTCTCTTCCCCCAATGTAACGATCTCAACAGGAATATAGCGCCCTGCCTCCAAGCTTTCTATTGAGCGAGAGAAGAAAAGCAGACCACTAAACAAGATCACAATATGCAAAGTGAATGAGGCAGGCCAACCGAGTTTCACAAATCCCCCTATTGAGAAACTGGATCAGTCACAAGGCCAAGATTTGAAAACCCAGCCTGATTGATACGCGCCATAACTTTCATAACCGCACCATAATCACTGCCCCCGTCTCCGCGAAGATAAATGCGTTCATCATATCCGTTGGAAGAAATTGCTACCAAACGTGTTGTCAGATCATCCAGTGCGATTTCAGTATCCTGTATGTAAATCACACCGTCTTTATTAACGGTAATTGTAATCGGCTCTTGTTGACTGGGTAGAGATTTCGCATCTGTTTTTGGCAGTTCAATCGGTACGCCAACGGATAATAACGGGGCCGCCACCATAAACACGATCAATAAAACCAGCATTACATCAACCAAAGGCGTAACATTAATCTCTGAATTTAACGCCCGCCGTCCCCGTCGTCCACGACCACGGCCTCTGCCATTTCCACGGCTAGATGATGCGGTCCCCATGCCCATGACCCTACCCGCCTTTGCTTATTTTGCGGGATAAAATCGCGGACAATTCATCCGCATAGCCTTCAAGCCGACCGGAATAACGATCAAGATCGTTTGAAAATTTATTATAAAATATAACCGCTGGAATCGCGGCAATCAAACCCAGCGCTGTCGCAAAAAGAGCTTCGGCAATACCGGGCGCAACAACAGTCAAATTCGTGTTTTGAGAAACGGCAATCGCTCTGAACGCATTCATAATTCCCCAAACAGTTCCAAATAGACCAATAAAAACAGAAGCAGAGCCCACAGTTGCCAGTACCGCCAAACCACTTTCGGCTTTTGAAATTTCACGGTTCACAACAAGGTTCATTACGCGGTCAATCCGCTCTCGCGTGGACAATATCGCCATTTCGGAACGCGGGGCCGATCGGCTCTCGTCCCATTCGCGCATAGCAGCAGCAAAAACACGGGCCATTGGGTCACGCGTATCCTTAGAGAGCCCTTTGGACAGTTCATCAAGTGTACGCCCTGACCAAAAGGTTTCTTCAAAATTTGTTGCCCGTTTGCGTAAGAGGTGGAAACTAATCATTTTATCAATGGCAATGGCCCAAGACCAAAGAGAGGCTAAGATTAGAATTATCATAACCGATTTTACAACCCAATCAGCGCGTAAAAACAAAGAGAGAAACGAAAAGTCACCCGATACGGCCCCAATAAGGTTGACCCCTGTATTCGCTATAAAATCTATCAACATCATAAATATGATCTTCCTTCATTCTGCGCAAAACGCAGGCCTAGATGTTTTACGCGACTCAAAAATATTGATGTAAATCAAAATTTATTTTCAATATAGAAATACAGCCTCGTAAAAGACTCACTCTAGTTAAAGTCTATAGCGGTCTGAAAACCTAATTAACAGCGCGTAAGAATAGGAATTATCAGTTTTTCAGAAACTTTACAGCTCAAGCCTCCCAAACGACAAGACTATTCATAACTTATATAATTAAGTTGAGATATACGCAATTAGAGACATATTTTTGCCATGAACTCTGCTAAGCTTACCGAAATCTTTGGAGATATATATGAAATTATCGTTTTTACCTGTTTTAACTCTTTTCCCTGTTTTAACTCTGCCCATTTTGGTAACTGCTTGCGCAACAGCCCCAAAGCCCTTGCCACAAACAACGGTCATCACACCCGAAATTGTTAAAACATGCGCACCCGTTTCGGCTCTGCAACGCGTCGTAATTCCTGCTGAAACAAAAATTCAGTATGCGATTACGATGATTGATAACCCGCCTTACGATCCGATTGAGAGCAAGGTTAAACAAACGCGTGTCGTCAAACCCGCACAAATTATTTATGTTGATACAAATGGCAAAGAAGTCTTAGACATTTGTGAACCGGTTCAACTGGGTGCAATAGGCCCCGGCCCTGGCGAACTTCTTCCAGAATAACGGCAAGCCAAATAGGGACTGTATAGCCTATTTTATGCACTGCGCAGGTTAACTGCCGCGCGGCCAGGCCGTACCAAATCGCTTTGCAAAATAGCGACCCATATCACGGGCATTATTGATAAAATAATGCCCGTTTTTTTGCATAATACCCGCATCATCATATCGCGGATTGTCTGCATCCAGCACTAAGGTTGGACAATTTTGGTTCTTATCCCCTAAGAGCGCTACAAGACCCGCACGCGGTTTTTCAATCGGCTGATAAACAATCTCAAGACTCTCTTTTATCGCAGGGTAATAAGATAAAAGCCCCCATATTTCTGCACATTCTGGACAATATTCACGGCGGTCATTATCAAAAAACCCAGGCGGTAAGAGGAAGAGTGTGTCACGTTTCATTTGTATTTGCCTTTAGTAAAAACGGCGAAAGCTTTTCCATCATTTCTTTCGGAGCCCGTTTGGGGCGCCCGTCCAAATCAATACAGGCGGCTTCAGAGTCTGCCGTTAAAAGCAATTCTGTGCCGCGATAAATCTTTTGTGTCACAAGCAATCGCGCACCTTTGAAACTATCATAACTCGTCATAACCGATAACACATCGTCTATCTTGGCCGAGCGTTTATAGTCTAAATTTATTTTACGAATAACAAAAGCGAGCGGAACCTCACGCTCTAATAACTCGGCATGACCGACCCCCGCCAAACGAAAGAACGAAGAACGGGCGCGTTCTAAAAACCGCAAATAATTTGCGTAATACACAACACCCGAAAAATCCGTGTCTTCATAGAAGACTCGAATAGGGTAAAAATGTTGTCGCCCGTTAAAATACCCCATTGAAGGCAAGTCTTTGGGATCAATCTTTGAATCATCCATCATTATCCCCCCCCTTTATATCGGTATCATCAAACAGGGTCGGAGCCAGTGATACAGCGGGGGCATTCAGCCCCAAATGCGCAAAGGCTCTCGGCGTGGCGACGCGCCCACGTGGTGTACGCTGTAAAAAACCCTGTTGAATCAGATATGGCTCTATCACATCTTCAAGTGCGTCTCGGGCCTCTGATAAAGCCGCCGCGAGCGTATCCGCTCCGACTGGGCCGCCGCTAAACATCTCGCATAGCGCCGATAAATACCGCATATCTTGACGGTCAAGTCCAATATCATCTACGCCGAGGCGTTTTAGGGCAATATCCGCGGATAGTTTATCCACGGTCATATGACCGACATGTTCAGACAAATCCCTCACACGCCGTAAAAGCCGTCCTGCTACACGCGGTGTACCCCGTGCGCGACGGGCTATTTCTTGCGCCCCTTCTGCGGTCATGGACATGCCCAGTTTTCCGCCACCGCGCATAACGATTTTGGTTAACTCGACTGTGTCGTAAAATTCAAGACGAATAGGAATACCAAAACGATCTCGCAAAGGCGTTGCCAAAAGCCCCGCCCGCGTGGTGGCTCCAATCAAGGTAAAAGGCGCCAAGTCAATTTTGATTGACCGCGCCGCTGGCCCTTCGCCAATAATAAGATCAAGTTCAAAGTCCTCCATAGCCGGGTACAAAACTTCTTCCACCACGGGACTCAAGCGATGAATTTCATCAATAAACAAAACGTCTCGAGGCTCTAAATTCGTCAATAAAGCCGCCAGATCGCCCGCTTTGGAAATTACAGGGCCAGAAGTTGCTTTGAAATTGACTCCCAGCTCCCGGGCCACAATTTGCGACAAGGTTGTTTTCCCAAGCCCTGGAGGGCCAGACAAAAGGAGATGATCAAGTGGTTCTGCGCGGCGGCGCGCGGCCTCAACATAAACTTTTAAATTTTTAATCGGATTTTTTTGCCCAACAAAATCATCAAAAGAGAGTGGTCGCAAAGCCTTGTCACGACCATCCCCAATCTGGGCCTTGTTCGATATGATACGGTCTGCGTCCAAAATTTATACTCCGGTTAAGCCCTATCACAGGTTCAGTTAGCCTAGTGAGTTCACGCCTTATATTCTGCTTCTTAGCCTATTGGCTTAACGCTTTTAAAGACGCTTTTACAAGGGCATCAAGCGTTGGATTTTCGTTAAAGCCATTAAAAGCGGTGGCCACGGCGCGAAGCGCATCTGATTGTCCTATACCCAAATTTGATAAAGCCGATACAGCGTCATTTCGAAGTTGCATATCAGACAAGCCTTCATTGCGTTCAGCCGCGCTGGATATGTTTTCACTGGGCGGGGTAAACACTGTTTGGAAGCCACGTCCTACCGGCGGCGCTTTACCAGCAAGCTCTGTCGCGATTCGCGCAGCGAGTTTCGGGCCGACACCGTTCGCACGCGCAAAGGCGGTTTTATCCCCAAGGCTTGCGGCGGATAGAACTTCGCTCGGTGATAAAATATCTAGGATGGCCAAAGCGGCCTTTGGGCCTACGCCTTGTACAGATTGCAGACGCACATACCATGCACGCTCTTCTTCATTGTAAAACCCGTAAAGTGTAATCGCAGTTTCGCGAACATGGGTTTCCACATGCAAGCAAACCGTTTTGCCAATCTCTAATGCGCCTAAGGTTCGCACTCCGCATTGTAAAAGATAACCGACACCGCCGACATCAATGATCGCCTCGCCCGTTCCCGACATTAAACACGTGCCTGTTAACATCCCTATCATGCTATAAACCCTTTCAAGAAATCTGCCTTATATCCGCAAGCTAAAACGCATAAATATCAAGACAAAACTCGGAGCTTTATATTTGATACGGCGACACGATGACCATGACAAATCGCAATTGCCAGCGCGTCTGATGCATCACCGGCTTTTACACCGCACCCTGGCATCAATACATTCATCATATGGGCGACTTGGGTTTTGTCAGCCGTCCCCGTACCGACAACAGATTTCTTGACCGACCGCGGAGAATATTCCCCCACACCAAGTCCTGCAAGACTGGCCGATAATAAGCACACGGCACGTGCATGCCCCAGCTTAATCGCGCTGGCCGCATTGTTTTTCATAAAAGCTTCTTCAACAGCTGCCTCAACGGGGTCATGTAAACGTATCAAATCTGTGATGGTTTCGAAAAGCTCCCGCAGACGTAAATGTAAATCCATTTTGGGGTTTGGGCGAATGACACCATGGCTAATATGGCGAAGCTTCGTCCCTTCACACTCGATCACGCCCCACCCGCACGCGACTAATGAAGGATCAAGACCCAGAATACGAATTTGCTTTGCCATAAGAGAACAGTAAGCGAACATCAAAGGCATGCCAAGCGATTTTACGCCCGTAGAGTTTTAATGCAAAACACACCCCAAAGCCCGCACTGCGCAGCTAGAAACAGTTTTCTACCAAAAACGGTTTCCCAAAAACATTTTTTGAGACCGTTTGATTTTGGCTTGTTACTTAAACTGTCACCACGGGCTCACCAAAATTTCGTCATACTTTGGCCTGTCTGTCTCAAAATCACCACTGATTGACCGCAATCGCGTCCAAGAACCGCCATTTTCGTGCAGCAATAAGGGCTCACGCAAATGTAAACGGCATCACCATGAAAGGATAACGATTATGTCAAATTTACTTAAAACCACTTTAGCCACTGCACTTTTTGCAGGCTTGTGCAATACGGCTAGCGCCTTGGAACTATATGCGCCTATAGATGCAGAGGTCTCCGTTTTTTCATCGCTCTGGGATCGCCCTGATTTTAACCAAGAGGTCGCAAACCCCTCCAACACCGAAACATTTAACGCCGACACATTCAATAATGCCCCCAATAGAACCCCTATGAAATTTGGTATAGCCCGCCTAGATCAAGGTCGCTTAATTGCGCTCCCTTACGGCGAAGAAGAAGATTGGTTATTCTTGGACAAAAGAAGTGCGGCAAGATTCGAGCCGATTAGCCTGAGCGGCTATCTTAAAAACGTGCCAGAAATTCCAATGTATGGCCATGATACAGATAATAAAATTGATGAAATTCGACTGACAGCGCAAGATCAAAACCTTGATTATGTGATTATATACGGGGTTGATAAATCAAAACGCAATGCGCCAATAGCCGAAGCGCGCATGATTGATATTTACACGGGTGCAGAGCTTGGCAAAGTCACCGCAGAACAGGACGAAATAGAATTCAATATTGGGGTTTTGGCTGATCGCGTCGGCGAGATGGTCTCACTCTATTCAACTTGACCCTATAGACATCAAAAGCCGACCCAAAGCGGTATCGTCGGATTAGCCAAGATTTCGTAAAATTGACTCGTTTCGTAATAAATGGAAAGACTTTACCGCCTTGTTTAGGCCACCATAACGATCATGCTTTTGATTCTACAGTTGTTTTAAAACAAATATAGAAAATGCGAACGAGGTTCATTTATGTATATTGCCAACCCCTTTGAAACGCCCGAGCACAAAGCGATTAGAGAGTCTGTCAAGCGGTTCGTTGAAACTGAAATAATGCCAAACATGTTTGAATGGGATGAATTCGGTGCAATCCCATGGGCTTTACACGAAAAATTTGGCGCACTCGGCGCATGGGCTTTGGGCGTATCGGAAATCTATGGCGGCCTTGGCTATGATGACTGCTTCATTCGCGCCATTTTTTCCGAAGAAATGGGAAAATGTGGCGTTAGCGGAATTGGCGCGGCCATGGGTGGCCGTAGTATTTCTATAGGGCCGATTGAGGCTTATGGCAGTCAAGCAATAAAAGACAAATGCCTAGCTGATATTGTTGCAGGCCGTAAGGGCTCTGCCCTCGCGATCACGGAACCTTCTGGCGGATCTGATGTCGCGCGGTTGAAAACCAAGGCAGTTAAAGACGGTAATGATTGGATTATAAACGGCGAGAAAACATTTATCACAGGCGGCATGACAGCGGATTATTTTGTTGTTGGTGCCCGTACAGGTGACGAAGGGATGATGGGCGTTACATTATTCTTTGTCGAAGCAAACACACCTGGATTTTCCCGCACAGCCATAAAGCGGAAAATGGGCTGGTGGGCTTCTGATACTGCCACGCTTTATTTTAATGATGCAAGAATCCCAACTGGAAACATTTTAGGCGCTCTCAATATGGGCTTTCTTTCTATAATGAATAATTTCAATTATGAGCGGATCAGCATGGTCGCCGCAATGATAGGCATGATGAAAGCGTGCCTTGAAGACTCTATTGCTTATGCCAAAGAGCGTGAAACTTTTGGTAAGCCGCTTATTCGACACCAAGTCATCCGACATAAAATCGCGGACATGTCATCACGCATTGATATGATTGAGAGTTGGCTACATCTAATATGCCATCATGCCAATGCAGGTAATATGCCTGTTGCAATGGTGAGCAAAGCCAAATTTTCAGCCTCCAAAGCGCTCGAATTCGTGGCCTCGGAAGCTATGCAAATTATGGGCGGGGCGGGTTATTTACGCGGCAACCGTATTGAGAGCATATATCGCGATGTAAAAGTTCATGCAATTGGCGGCGGTTCCGAAGAAATCATGCGGGGTTTAGCCGTACGGCAAATGGGCCTCTAACTTGCAAACGGGTCGGCAAAGCGCGCGCTAGCATTTTTACTAGACATCAAAGCTCGAATATCGCCAGTCAAGCTGTTTAGCAAACGATACGCATACACTAAAGCGATCAAAGTTATAGAAACACCCTACACAGACGACTGTCTATTCAACGTAAAAAGTCAGTTCCAAATTAAATCAAGGATAAATCCACTTTATGGATTTTGCCTATAAAACAGGGCCGATTGTTGCAATCATATTTTGCCAAATTCGCCGCGACAATGACCATTTTGCAATACTGTCTAATGAAACCAGATTTGAACTGTCTATATAAGCCTCTTGTCGTTCATAGACGGATTGGGTTGTTTTCTTATCATGTAACAAAATATTATTTTCAAAATTCAAATCAAAACTTCTTAAATCCATATTAGATGATCCAATAAGTGTGACTTCCCCGTCAATGGTCAAGGTTTTTGAGTGCAGTAGTCCACCCTCAAATTCGTAAATTATAATACCCGCATCCAGCATTTCTTTGTAATGACTGCGGCTGGCAGCCCCAACAATCCAGCTATCATTATTGGCGGGGAAAATTATCTTGACCTCCACGCCCCTATAAGCGGCTGCACATAAAGCCTCTCGCACAACATCACCAGGAACAAAATACGGAGTTGAAATTGTCAAAGACGTTCGGGCCTGCGCAATCAATGTCGAAAACATTTGCGGCGTGGCAGAAGCCCTAACGGTCGGGCCATCGCCCCAAACCTGAGCTGCAAATCCAGATTTAAAAGCGTTTGATTTTATCTCGAATGCTTCAAGCGTGTCTTCACCATCATTTTGTGTCAACCAATCCCCCGCAAATAGGAGCAAGTTTTGTGAGACAACAGGTCCCTCAAACCGTAAAAGAATATCCACCCAAGGGGCAAATTTTGGCTTCACAGCAAATTCAGGATCCGAACAATTTTGACTGCCACAATAGGTTATTTTGCCGTCTATTACCGTTATTTTTCGGTGATTTCTAAGGTCTATTCGGCTCGTAAAGATTGTTTTGATGAGATTATTATACGGCAAAGCAATCGATGTTTTCACCCCTGCCTCAGCCATATCGGCCCATAATTTCGTTTTAAGAAAAGCCCGTGACCCCATGCCATCAGCCATGGCGCGGCACTCAACCCCTCTTTGCGCGGCACGGATCAACGCATTTGCGACATTTGTCCCTGTCGTGTCATCTAACCAAATATAGTACAAAACATTGACAGATTTTTTTGCCTTATCAATATCTTCGATGAGTCGAGAACGCGCCGTTTTTGCGTCCGCCATAAGCTCCGCCTTATTGCCATGAGAGGTCGGAAATCCATTAATCGACTCGGCATATTGAAACGCAGGGCTATATAATGCTGGTATCGCGTCATCAGTCGCCTTTACGATACGTGTATCGGCTTTTTTGCGATCAATCTGCGCATATATGGCCTTAGCTTTTGCATTGGCTAAATTACCGAGACTAACTTCCCCAATGAAAAAGTACAAAATCGCCCCAAAATAAGGCAAGAAAGCTAAGACCATAAACCAAGCTAATCGCGTCGTCGGACTCACATCATCTTTTGAAAGAATTCGTAAAAGCGTAACAATGAGAATGATTAAATGAAGGATCAGCAATAGACTCATTTTATTTCCTATACGAAACGGGCTTGGGCAATTTAACGGGCCTAGCTTATGAAAACAGTGGTAAAACTCAAATCAATTATAGAGTGACTTCCGTCATATCGAAAACTCAAAATCTAACGAAATCGGAATATGATCGGACGCTCTTTGACTAAGAGGCGTTATATGGGTTCGGGAATCAATGACTCGCAATCCACCTCTGTACAGAAAATGATCGAAACTCAGCTTAGGGTTGGAAGCATGAAAAGTCGGCCCCGGGCTAATGATCTGATACTCAGCTCCAAATACATCTAAGATAATTTTTTCAGTGCGCCATTCATTAAAATCGCCGCATACAATACACGGCACATCCTTCTCTCGTGATTCAATAAATGTTTTTAAAAATTGAAATTGTTTAATTCGCATCCGCTTGGTCAAACCCAAATGAACGCCAATAACATCTAACGGTTTATGATTTGACGATAGAAATGAGAGTGCGACAGCCCCGCGCGGTTCCAGAGATGGGATTTCAAGGCGTTGTGATGTTTTGAGAACAAAATTCTTAAAGAACACGGCATTCCCATGCCAACCCTGACTAAAGGGCGATAGGTTTAGCGGTGCGATTGTATAGCCAAGCCGCCTTATAACCGCTTCATTATCCAGAACGTGATGTCTAGGGGGAAGCCGTTTATCAACTTCTTGCAAAACAATAATATCAGCATTGATGTCTTCTAAAACACTGAGAATACGATCAGGGTCGCGTCGCCAATCCAAGCCAACGGCTTTACGAATATTATACGACGCAACCCTAAATTTTTTACCCACAAAGCACTCCTAAAATGTCTCTTAGAAATACTTTATTTCAACTTATTATTTCTTGAAATACTTCTCTTCAACACCTTCAGATTTGTTAATGACAACAGGGAAGTCACAATCTTTTGGCAGTAAAGAATGCGTAACTTTCGCACCCTGTAAAACAGTGACTGAACTGCCTTCAGCAGTACATATTTTTAGGAAATCTTCAACATAACCACCATTTGGAGATTCCGAGTAATGCTTATTAAGACCGCTAATATCTTGGTAAACTTCATGGATCACATAAATAATGCGTCCTGTTGTTTCCTTACTGCCCGGGTTCAGAGGGTTTTTGAATTCAACATTTTTAGCCACTGTGTAAGTGAACATACCCCAAGGACCATGCGTCGCCTTCAACCATTTTTTATGGCGATCCCAAACGCTATCAGCCGCGCTCTCAAGTTCCTTCTTGATCGTCAAAACTGTACAGACCGCAATATTGCCTTCAAAACCCTCAGGCACAGAAGAGGCTTTCGTTGTTGCTGTTGCAGCGGCTGTCGCCGTTGAAGCCGTTTCTGATGCACAAGCATTCGTGCCCAACAAAACGGAGGCAAGACCTGCGCCGACGGCAGCGCCACCTAAAGCTCTACGCGAATAAAGCGGCTCTTTCGCATCATCAACATTTACGCTTTTATCACACTGTTCTTCACTCATTTGACTTTCTCCGTCGTTGCAAACTTATTCATATAAAGACGGCCATTGCCCAAATTTGGTCAATGGCCGTCGAGGGGACTAAAACTTCCCGTTATCGTTTTTCCACTCTGAACGTGGTGGAATCGTTTGAATGACATCCCAATGCTCAACGATTTGGCTATCCTCTAAACGGAACAAATCATAATAGGCAACATGATCGCCTTTACCGAATTTTCCTTCGGATACGAGTAATACAAAGTTCCCTTCGCCCAAGAGCATATGCACTTTGTCATACTCCATGACCAAACCATTTTCGGCCATATTTTTCATCGCAGCACCAAATCCGTCGAGACCATCTGCGACAGACGAATTATGCTGTATGTACTTATTTGGATTAATGAGCGTAGTTAAATTTTCCATATTTCCAGCGACTAAAACTTCATCAGCGAACTGACGGACAATCGCTTTGTTAGCTTCAGTTTTATCGTGATCTGTTGCAACAGTCGGCCCGTCAAACTGTGTATGGCCACTTGGATTAGGCGGCGTAATTGCGGCCAGATTGTCCCAATGTTCAACAATCAAACCATTTTCAAAACGGAAAATGTCAAAACCCGCTTTTGGGCCAAAAAAGTCATATTCTGTGTGAAGGAATGCATAATCCCCGTCCACAAAAGCCCGGTGTGTTTTCGCACTAAAACCTTGAGGAGGAGGGCTTGCGAGCACAGCACCAAACCCTGCAACGCCGTCAGCAACATCTAAATTATGTTGAATATATTTGTCTGAATTAATATAAGCAACGGCGCTTCCGTCACCCGTATTTAAAACATCTAATACCGCAATAGCTTTCTGTCTGTATGTATCCATTTGCTTTAGCATATCCGCTTTTGCATCCACCGCTGCGACTTCAACTTCAGCCATTTCTACGGTCTTTTCAGCTTGCATTTCTTCATTTTGCTTTTCCACACCATTGCTACAGGCGACGAGCGCCAGTAAGCTTGCCGCAACCAATAAATTTGTGGTCATATTTTTCATTATTTTCTCCTGAGTATATCCCATGTCAGAGTTTCTTAAATTCGATGCGGCACGCTAATGCCGCGTTTCTTTATATGCAAGATAAATTATTCATCTTTTTTGTAAGCTGTTAATATACAAATATTATCCAATTGGGCCCGATTGCACCACAATCCCGCCCTTAGGTCGGTAGTCATTCAGGATCAACGCGATAACAACAACCCACGCGCTACCGCGAAGATATGATCAAACATAAGATAAAATCGACGATTAAACAGACTTTACACGTTCATAAATAAAAGGCCCTAAGGCAATTCCGAACTCAAATGTCTCTTGATATTGCTTACCCTTCATAACCAATGTCCCGTCTTTGAATTCGACCTCTTGAACCCCTAAAAACCCTTGATATACGCTGTCATTATCTGGATATTTAAACAATCCAATATATTTGTCTTTATGCACAAACCCTGTACCGATCCAATTGTGTCCCGCCTCTTCCTTTTTTTGAGAATGATCGGATGTGATAGAAAAACTGTTACCGCCAGTTTTTTGAATTTCAATCACGACACCATCTTGAGACTTATAAGTTCCCGCCAGAATATCGGCTAAATTACTTTTTTTATTTTTCATTTAAATACCTGCAATTCGCTCTGAATAGTTTTACAATCATCTTTATACAACACCCCTTTAATTCATATCAATATAGCCGCGTCAGATAACATCAATATTGCCCTGCTAGACCCAAAATAATTAGAATGTAACCCA
Organism: uncultured Caulobacterales bacterium; assembly: GCA_937965735.1. Classification (GTDB taxonomy): domain Bacteria; phylum Pseudomonadota; class Alphaproteobacteria; order Caulobacterales; family Maricaulaceae; genus CALCKU01. The sequence continues at coordinate 9,270 of CALCKU010000025.1, read as the reverse complement.
CACGCCCAAGCGCACATTCATATCTTTGCTTAGATCAATACGTAACATCTTACGGATTCAACAATCAGAAGTTTTTATAATTTTAGTCACGACTCTTAACCGTCCGAATTCTATAAATTTTTGCGACCGATTAATAATTCATAACTAAACGTTAATTAGATTTTTACAGGTTAGAAAATAGTGTACGCACACAAAAACCAGTATTGTGATAAAGCTATGAAAAACAGATATTTCGGTAAACAAAACCAATCCAAAGAATATAATGTTTATTCAAGAGAGATCGTTAAAGACACGATCAGTACGGCAGAGGTCGTATTGCGTTCGAGCTTTACCATTATAGCCGTCCTTTCAATCTTATATTGTAGTTTGTTTTATATCCCAGGTTTCATCAACCAATCCCAGATTGTTCGTTTTTCAAGCGAGGCAAAAGTCGAACCGAATGAAAATTTCGACGTTACGCCTGTTAAATGGCATAGCCCTTACCTTGACCTCTTGCGACTAAGACGCGGATATTTCAAAAGCGGTCAGACTTTAGAAATTGACTACATATTGTCAGAACGTGCTGAACTTCTTATACAAGTCAAGCGGTGTAAAGGCCCTGCTATTATTGAGATTTTTTACTGCAATGTCGACGAAACGATAGAGCACACACAACCTAGTAGTGTTAAAGGTAAACTGACTATGTCAGTTGATCGAAGTGGCTTTTACCGCATGAAAGAATTCGTTCAAACCACAGACGGTCAAAACGTTGGCTATTCAGCAGTATGGCGGCGCAAATAAGGTTAATCGACACTCTATTTTGCAAATTGTCTTCGCAAACTATATTGCCTACGCCTCTCTAAGCCGTCTTCATAGCCTATTTCGTCACGCCTCTTCATCCAGATAATACCGCGTTAAAAGCAGGCGTTACAATATTCTCGTAACCGAATATTTTTTGAAACCCCGTATACTTTAAGACACCCAGTAGTCTACGACACTTGAGCATACAAGAAGACCGAAAAGCGTGGCTATACATATGCCAAGCTCACTGTTTTGTGATTATGCCAATTCTGTGTCGCGGTTTAACTTTAGAATGATCGTTTAAACAGCGCTAAACTAATAAACAGCGCTAAACTAATAGCGTATGCCCATACACTCTGGTTGACATATTCTGAAAGATAAAATGAAACACGTATATTTAGGCATATTTCTAAGCTTAACAGGTTTTTGCCTATTGGGTCTTGAAAACAAAAGTTTTGCAAATGCGCAAACAGACCCCCAAAGCTATACCGATGTCAATAAGCCTGAAGGAAACACACCAGCGCTACAGACCTCACCTTTGCAGACTTCACCTTTGCAAACGTCCTCTTTGCATAATTCAGGCGTTTTCACGAAAAAACGGTACTCAATTAAAGGCGGATGGCGAATTTACGAAGAAGCGGGTCAAACTCACATAACTTTTAATGAAGCTTTCAAAACCAAAGGCGGCCCAGATCTCAAAGTTTATTTATCCCCTGCGCCCCTCGACGCTCTCAACAACAATATAGCCGTAAAGAATTCGATTAAAATTGGCGTCTTAAAATCGAATAAAGGGGCGCAAACATATACGCTACCCGATCATATTGATGTCTCTAAATTTCAAAGCCTCATTATTCACTGCGAGGCATTTTCAGTATTATGGGGCGGGTTTGAGCTTAAAAAATCCGCAAAACTCTCACGTTAGTGCCATTCAGTTTGAAACGTGATCAAGACCGCATCAAAAATAAGTCAGTAAGCCGAATGTCTCATTCTGTATTTAACTGAAAAGCGCTCATTATTTTCGCTTTCCGACAATTATCATGCTTTTCCATAAATAAGGAAATCTTCCCGCACCTTCAAATTTAACAATCTCAAGACCATGGCTTTCCATAATTTTTTCAAGTGTAACTCGACTAAAAAACTTAATATGACCGCCATTTTTCAATGGATGAAAATGAGAGTCCCACTTATCGAATAGCGATAGGGTTAGGTTTTTCAAATATCCATGGTATGGCGTTGAAATTATAAAATACCCACCAGGTTTGATTAATGCATTTCCGAACTCAAAGAGCTGATTAGGCTTAAAAAGATGTTCTATAACTTCCGTACAAAGCACAGCGTCAAACGTCCCGTGTTCATTTTTAATGGGAGACGGATCATCTTGCACACCCAAATTATAAAATGGAATATCCGGATAAGCTTCTTTTGAAAAATAAAAACCATCTTTATCATACTCAACACCGACAACGTCTTTACCTCGCCTGTTTAACTCGGCACAAAACATGCCGTTTCCAGAACCAATATCAACAATTCGCTCTAAATTTAACGACTCGACAGACTTGAAAACAGGTTCAGATAAATAGGTATGTGAATAGGGCGCCTTTGCATGTGTCCACCCAAAATCATCCCCTTTATTTTCAACAGTCTTCTTTTTCTTCAACATGTCTCTGACTTTCAAAATTACAAAATGTGGCTTCACTGATTATAAACTTCTGATAAGTGACATAATCAGTTTAGCCTTTAAAATATAGGACTTTATTTAGAACAGTACAGCTTACCTGTAATTACCAACACACAACCTATGATAATACATCTGTGTATTTCAATTTATAGCCTTACTTCTAAAATCCTTGATTTTGACCTTGCCAATTTACAAAGTCCGCCTGCTAAAACTCACATGCAATACGGAATAGGCATTATTCAAAATGTGACATTGCAACCCATAGCTAAGTAAAGCTATAAATAATAATTCAGTCTATAAATTTAGATTTATTTGCGTTAAACGAGAATCGGACACATTTGAAATTCGCCGCATGGTGAAACTCGCTTGATATTGAATAAAGCCCTGAATTTGCTGAAACGCAAATGGCTTTTATAAAATGAATTTTGAACGCCGTTAGGACTTAAAATGTTTGATTATGCCCAATCCCGTCATCACATGGTCGAGAGCCAAATTCGAACGAATGACGTTACGAATTTACCGCTCCTGAAAGCCTTCCGTACGGTTCCGCGTGAAAAATTCATTCCGAAAACACAAATGGCGCTTTCATATAGTGACGCCCATATTCCTATTGGCGATAATCGGTGGGTCATGCGCCCGCGTGATTTGGCAAAATTGATACAGGCTGCCGAAATCAACCCAACAGATGTTGTCCTCGATATTGCTTGTGGACGCGGATATTCAACAGCAATCCTTGCACATCTTGCTGAAACCGTTGTGGGTTTGGAAGATAGTGAAGACCGCGTGCAATTAGCAACGAAAACGCTTGAAGCGACCAATATTGACAATGCAGCGATTGTCAAAGGTGACTTAAAAGCAGGCGCATCAGAACATGGCCCTTACAATGCAATTTTTATCAATGGCTCAGTAACAGAAGCCTCTAAACCATGGCTTGATCAGCTTGCCAATCATGGACGCCTTGTCTGTGTCGTACAGAAGGGTCGTGTCGGCCACGGCATTGTCTTTACCCGTTCAGGTGACGCTATTGGACGCCGAATCGTGTTTGACTCCAGCATTCCAAACCTTGCAGGATTCGAAGCCAAATCAGAATTTGTATTTTAACCTTGTCTATAAACCGCAATATAAACCCACAGCGCTATCCCCTAATAATGCTATTTCTTCTATTTTATTGCTTGCCTATTTTAACATCTACCTTTCCCGTCCTCTGCCAATCTTAAATGCTTATTCGCGATCCCAATTCTGAGAGTTTACTAGGACTTTAAAAATGAAATTACGGTTTTTAAGTCTTACACTCATGTCTGCTTTGAGTGTAATTTATCCGAATTTGGGCCAAACACACCCGAACCTCGCTTATGCTGAAACCTTTCAAGAAGCCCTTATCGCTTCTTATAATCACCCTCGCCTTCAAGCCGAACGTACACGACTGCGTGAAATTGACGAGACCTATGTGCAAGCGCAATCGGGGGGTCGGCTCACAGGCGCGCTTAATCTCAGTACGGGTATAGTTGGCACGGATTCAAAGTCTTTAAACTTCGCAACCGGTACAGAAATTAGTTTAAAAGACACAAGCTATCCCAGAAACCTTAGTCTTGAATTCATTCAACCTCTTTACCAAGGCGGGCGGATAAAGGCTCTAAAGTCCCAAGCCAAGGCGAGTATACTCGCCGCGCGCGAGTCATTACGTCAATCTGAACAAAATATTTTTCAATCTGCCGCAATCGCTTATGTAGATGTCCTCAGAGATGAAGAACAAGCCCGTATTCGTAGAAAAAATATCTCTGTCCTTAGCCAGCAAGAAGAGGCGGCAAAACTACGTTTTGATGTCGGTGTCGGAACCCGCACTGATATTGCGCAAACACAAAGCCGATTAGCCAGTGCCGAAATTGGTCTCGCTCAGGCCGAGGCACAGCTCGCCTCTAGTCGGGCAACCTATACCCAAATCATAGGGCATAGTCCCGTGGGGTTAGTGCCCGTTCCAGCCATAGGCACGCCAAAATCATTAGAAGCCGCGCAAGATATAGCGCTCGAAAACAATCCCGCCCTACTGGCAAATCTTTTGAATCAAGACGCAGCCAAAGCCGCATTAAACGTTGCAAAGGCGGCCTCCCGCCCAACAATTGGGCTTGTCGGAACTGCGCAAGGGGCCAAAGATCCGACCTTTGGCGTCAATCGTTCAAATTCCGCTTCTATCGTCGCGCAAATCTCAATTCCTATTTTCTCAGGGGGGCTTAATCGTTCAAATAAACGGGTCGCGAGCGAGGCCAAAAGTCGCGCCGTATACGAAACTCGGGATACAAAGCGTCTCATTCGTCAAAACGTCGCGCAAATTTGGGCACAACTCAATGCTGCCAATCGGGTACGCCGCGCGAGTCAAACGCAAGTGGAATCTGCCAAAATTGCATTTGAAGGCGTTGTCCTCGAACAAGAGGTTGGAACACGGACGACCTTAGATGTCCTTGACGCTGAACAAGAGCTATTAACGGCCAAATTAGCCGTTATACAAGCGCGTAGAGACGCCCATGTTGCGACCTATCAACTTTTGAATATTATGGGTGTGTTTGATGCGCAAGCCCTACAACTGCCATTAGAGCGCTATGACCCCAATCAAAACTTTGACAAAGTCCGTCTTAACAACACTTTATTAGAGCGTTCAGTTTCAATCGTGACGAAAGGTGCATCAGAAAATAGGTGAAAAAAGCCTCATGGTTCTTTCTGAATTGCATATAAAAAACGCGCCTATTTTGGCGCGTTTTAAAATTAAATCCTGACTCTAAGAACAGGCCTTGAGGGCTTAAAGAAATTTCTTAGCCATATTACCGAGACCACCAAGACCACCAACGGAATCCAAAAGCGAACCGCCTGAGCTTGATTTATCAATAATTTGTGGCAGAGCATCCCGCAAACTATCAAGTAAAGACCCTTCATCTGTGCCAAGCTTAGCGGCCGCAGCCGCGACTTCATCCTCGCCTAAAACGTCTTTAAGTTGGTCAACAGAAACCTCTTCATTCGCGCCGTCACCGAGCCAAGACGAAGCAATACCGCCGAGACCTTTTTCTTGAAAACCCGCCATGAGGCTACCAATATCCATCTCTTGGCCCTCACCCAGCAATCCGCCGATTGCATCACCAACCGCATCGCCATTCGCGCCAAGTTTATCGGCCAACATGCCTTTTGCTAAATTCATTATATCCATAATTTTATCCTTACTATTCAAAACGACTCGTAATTTTATAAGTTAAATTATTAGCAATTTGAGTATGAACATTCTCTGAAGCGACTGTCATACCTCTTGCAATAAAAACACCCGTAGGTTTTTAGGTTTATAACAGAGAGCCCCTACCGCTCAAACTTCACGAATTTCAACTTTTTCGGCATATCGGCGTCAGGACCGAGGCGACGCTTTTTGTCTTCAATATAATCGGCGAAGTTCCCTTCAAACCACTCAACATGGCTGTCGCCTTCGTAAGCCAAGATATGGGTGGCCACACGGTCAAGGAAAAAACGGTCATGCGAGATGACCACGGCGCAGCCCGGGAAACTCTCGAGCGCGACTTCAAGTGAGGCGAGTGTTTCGCGGTCAAGGTCGTTTGTCGGTTCATCAAGTAGGAGTAAGTTGGCGGGCTTGGTCAACATTTTGGCAAGGTTGACGCGGTTACGCTCACCGCCGGAAAGCTGACCAACATTTTTTTGCTGGTCTGTGCCTTTAAAATTAAACGCACCAACATAAGCCCGTGACGGGACTTCGCGTTTACCCATAACCAAAATGTCTAATCCATCTGAAATGGCTTCCCAGACATTTTTCGAAGGGTCAAGTTCTGCCCGAGTTTGGTCAACATAGCCAAGCTCAACGGTCTCCCCGACTTTGAATGTACCCGTATCGGGCTGTTCTTGACCTGTAATCATTTTAAACAATGTGGTTTTACCCGCCCCGTTCGGGCCGATCACACCGACAATACCCCCACGCGGTAGCTTAAATGAGAGGTCTTTAATTAACAGCTTATCGCCAAAGCCTTTACTGACATTATTACATTCCACCACAATATTCCCAAGACGTTCGCCCATTGGAATACGGATTTCAGCGTGAGAGACGACTTCGTTCTCTGCCGCATCCCGTAAATTCTCATAGGCTGAAATACGAGCCTTAGATTTGCTCTGACGCGCTTTAGGATTGGAGCGAATCCACTCTAGCTCGCGTTTAAGGGCTTTCGTTTTGGAATCGGATTCACGACCTTCTTGGTCCATACGTTTGCTTTTTGCTGCGAGCCAAGAGGAATAATTCCCTTCATGCGGGTGACTTTTTCCGCGGTCAATCTCAAGCGTCCAATTGGTGATATTATCCAAGAAATAACGGTCATGGGTAATGAGGATTATCGCGCCTTTATATTGCACAAGGTAATTCTCAAGCCAATTGACGGTTTCGGCATCCAAATGGTTGGTAGGCTCATCGAGTAAAAGAAGATCTGGTTTAGACAGAAGCAGTTGACAGAGCGCCACACGGCGCGTTTCACCGCCCGACAGATTATCAACAGGGCTTTCGGCAGGCGGACAACGGAGCGCCTGCATTGCCATTTCAATTTTACTGTCAATATCCCACGCATCACGCGCATCGACTTGTTCTTGTAAGACGGTCATTTCTTCCATGAGTTCGTCTGTATAATCTTCGGCCATTTTCATGGCAACGACATTATATGCGTCAAAGATTTGCTTGTCTTCGCACCCTTTAATTACATTACCCCAAACATCTGTCTCTGTATCCAGTTTGGGTTCTTGCGGGAGATAGCCAACTTTTACACCCTCAGCCGCCCAATGTTCACCGGTCACTTCGGTATCCACGCCCGCCATAACTTTCATCAAAGTCGATTTACCCGCGCCGTTCACACCGATTAGGCCGATTTTGGCATCGGGATAAAAAGAGAGATGAATATTATCGAGAATAGTTTTATTGCCGAACTTTTTAGTCAGGCCTTGCATATGGTAGCAGAATTGACGGGCCATAGGGCGCTCCGGAACTGAATTTGAAATCAACCCGCGATATGCGACGGCACGCACAAAATTACAAGTGTGAACTCAATAATCCTATTGCACGACTATTATCAAACGCTCAAATTCACCCGCTGACATTAGAAACATTCCACATCAATTTTAAACAGACCCTTATTTGTGGCGCGCTTAGCACTCGCTTCTTTGCATTCTCGTTTTCAATCAGACGAACCGTCCCGCACCTATTTCGCAGCTTTAGCAGACCGCGTAATATCTGCGATTGGACGTGAATATAGTCCATCCTCGTCAATCGGTTTAACCGTTGTCAAAAGGTAGAGATGCGGCATTTAAAAGATATCGGTTAAAAACAAACTCAAAAGAGAGAGAGAGAGAGAGCCACTGCCAGCAAGCCGCTCGCTTTGTAAAATTCTTGACAGATGAAAATAAAATGAATTTTGAAAACTGTTTCTAGCCATTGACCTTCATATTATGTTAAAGAGACCGAATAGATGCAAATAATGCCCCAATCACATCCCCTTTTAGGCCAGTAAAGACTGAATACCGATATGACCAAATGGACTCCCTCAAGTTGGCGCGAGAAACCCGCAAAACACATTCCAGAAGACTATCCCGATACAGACCACCTTTCACACGTTGAAAGTACTTTAAGCGGTTATCCGCCGCTTGTCTTTGCGGGCGAAGCACGGCGCTTGAAAGACCGACTTGCACAAGTCGCCATGGGGAAAGCTTTCCTTTTGCAAGGCGGGGATTGCGCCGAGAGCTTCAAGGAATTCCATCCCAACAATCTTCGCGACATGTTTCGTGTAATGATGCAAATGGCTGTGGTTTTGACCTATGGCGCAGGACAACCGGTTGTCAAAGTCGGGCGGATTGCTGGACAATTTGGGAAGCCTCGATCTTCGCCAGTTGAAGTGCGCGACGGCGTGACACTACCGAGCTATCGCGGCGATAATATTAACGGCATGGATTTCACACCCGAATCCCGTACACCAGATCCTGAGCGTTTATTAAAAGCTTACGGACAATCTGCCTCAACCTTAAATCTTTTACGCGCATTCTCTTCGGGCGGATACGCGAATTTGCAAAACATTCATAAGTGGACATTAGGATTTGTCGGCGGCTCAAAGCAAACCAAGAAATATCAAGAGATTTGCGATAAAATCTCGGATGCTATGGACTTTATGGCAGCCTGCGGCATCACGCCTGAAAGCACGCCTCAACTCGCGCGAACCGACTACTACACCTCACATGAAGGACTGTTATTGGGTTACGAGGAAGCGATGACCCGTATCGATAGCACGACAGGGCGATGGTATGACACATCCGCCCATATGTTGTGGATTGGAAATCGTACTCGACAGCTCGATCACGCCCATATTGAATTTATGCGCGGCATTGAAAACCCAATCGCCATGAAAATAGGTTCAGGCCTCGAATCTGATGAACTTTTACGCTTATTGGATGTTTTAAATCCAGAAAACGAGGCGGGCCGTATCACCTTGATTGCACGGTATGGTCATAAAGAGGTCGGTAAAGGTCTGCCAACACTCGCTCGACAGATTAAAAGTGCGGGACGTCATGTTGTCTGGTCATGTGACCCGATGCACGGAAATACAATCAAAACAGATAGTGGTTATAAAACCCGTCCCGTTGATTTTATCCTCTCGGAAGTCCGTAGCTTTATGCAAGTCTTACACTCCGAAGGTTGCTGGCCTGGCGGCGTACACTTCGAAATGACGGGACAGAACGTCACAGAATGCCTCGGCGGATCGGCGCGCGCCGTACGCGAAGAAGATTTATCATCTCGCTAT
>CALCKU010000024.1 GCA_937965735.1 uncultured Caulobacterales bacterium | reverse complement strand
TGTTGTTTTCATAACGGGTCAAGTCCCCTCTGACTTGATGGGCACGGATGCCTTTCAAGAAGTTGATATTTTTGGCATGACTTTGCCTGTGGTCAAGCACAGCTATATTGTTCGCGACCCTGCCGATATTCCGGGCATGGTGGCTGAGGCTTATTTCATTGCCAGTGAAGGCCGCCCTGGCCCCGTCTTGATTGATCTTCCCAAAGATGTCGCCAATGCGCTCACAACAGAACGCCACCGTTGGCGGCCCTACCCCAAAGTTAAACCTGAAATGGGGAAAAGCGAATATATTTCCAAAGCTGAAGCGTTAATTCGCGCCGCGAAAAAACCGCTCTTTTATATTGGCGGCGGCATTGCCCAAGGGGACGGCGTGGCGGAACTACGTGACCTTGTTGAGCGCACACAAATCCCGGCGGTCTCGACCCTTAAAGGGTTAGGCGCGCTTCCATCCGATCACCCCAACTATCTCGGCATGCTGGGTATGCACGGACTAAAGGCTGCGAATTACGCAGTGCAAGAATGTGATCTTTTAATCGTGGCCGGCGCGCGCTTTGATGACCGCGCGACTGGCAAGCTCGACACGTTCGCCCCGCACGCCAAAGTCATTCATATGGATATTGATATTGCCGAAGTGAACAAGCTTCGCAAAGTCGATGTCTATTTGGACGGTTCGCTCAAGAAAAATCTCACCGCCTTAAAGCCCGGAAAATCCGAATGTGATGACTGGCGGACGCTTTGCTATAATCGCCGCACAGAATATGAATGGGATTACAATGCGCCGGGTGACTTCGTCTATGCGCCGAAGCTTTTGCATGACCTTTCACGGCGTGCCCCCGATAGCGCGATTTTTACCTGCGATGTAGGTCAACACCAAATGTGGGTGGCTCAACATTGTTATTTTGACGAACCGAAAGATCACATCACTTCGGGCGGCCTTGGGACTATGGGATTTGGTCTGCCCGCAGGCCTCGGCGCGAAACTCGGCGCCCCAGACAGAACGGTGATAACCGTATCAGGTGACGGGTCAATTATGATGAACATCCAAGAACTTGCGACCTTATTCCGTTATGACATTCCGCTAAAAATTGTCCTATTGGATAATTCAGCGCTTGGCATGGTGCGTCAATGGCAAGAAGTCTTCTTTGACAAAAACTATTCCGAAACAAACCTCTCCGATAATCCAGATTTCGCTAAACTCGCACGCGCCTTTCAGATCGAAGCCTTCACGGTTGAAACCCGCGAAGAGGTCGATGCGGGCATTGATAAGCTGCTAAACTTTGACGGCCCAATCTTGATGCATGTTAAAATCGACCCGAATGAAAATGTCTGGCCGCTCGTCCCGCCGGGTCGGAGCAATGCCGACATGATGGAGCGGTAGAAACGTGACATATTCTTGGCCTCTAAAGTCTGTCATTCCTGTCGCCGAGTTAGGGGCCAGATTTCACTATTGGACTGGATCCCAAATCAAGTTTGGGATGAGCGGAATCAGGGAATTAGTAAAACAAGAGTTAAAACTTTAAAATCCGCTCATCCCAGCGAAAGCTAGGATCCAGACTTCACTTTTGTAGTGAATATTTAAACAATAAGGAGAACGACCATGACAACAGAACATTCTAAACTCGGTAAGTCTTTGGAAATTGTCGGCGTAATTTTACTTATTATTTCAGGGTTCTCCTTTTTCTTTAATGCTGATCTTAACTTTCAATCGGGCATTCAATCCTCGGGGGGGCGGGGTTCCATTTCCTACCTTGTTCTCAGCCTATTTTCGAGTTTACAAATGGTACTGCAATCCATTGCCATTGGTTTCCTCTGCCTCTTTGCCTCAAGAAAGGTTTAGATTATGAATGCACCTGTGACATTTAGTTATACCGTCTTGTTGATTATACTCGCCCTGGTTTTTGCCTTGGGCGCGGTCTGGCTTGCGTGGCAATTTAGAGGGTCAGACTCAGCAGGCTTACAGCTTACAGCGAAAATCATCTGTTCCGTACTTGGCCTGATGACTATTTTGGGCGGGATTGCGACAGTTATACGCCTTCAATACGGGGCCGAATATTCAAGTGGCTTAATGGGATCACAATCGCAATACAGGCCCTCACAATGGGTGAAACATTACGCACTCTGCGGCGCAATTATCCTCTCCTCTCTTACGTTTACCTACTGCCTCTATGTCATCGGTTTCAAAGGACCCAAAACATGACTGAACTTCAACGTGATAAAACTTTCGAACCTTCTGGTGTATCTGGAAAATTAAAAATCGTCCTGCACGATGTGTCGGGCACGCTCATCCGTGCGCTGGGAACAATTGAACGCCGCGGCTATGATTACCGTGATGTCCACTGCACACAACGTGTGGACGGCGATTTCGATTTGCTTGTCCATGTCGAAGATACAGGCGGGCCGAGCGATCTAGATATCCTGTGTAAGCAATTAGAGCGCCTGTATAATGTTGTGTCGGCCGAACGTGTCGGCCGCCGCCACCGCGCAGAACACGCTTAACTCATACCTTCTGTTATCTTGGTCTCGATCCAAGGTGACAAAAACAAACAATCCATCAAGACGCGCTTTGCACGCCTTTGGGTAAGGACTTTAAAATGCCAGTAGACATTCAAAAAGATTACGTTCGTATATTCGACACGACTTTGCGCGACGGTGAACAAGCGCCGGGATTCTCTATGACCGCGGGGCAAAAACTGCGTATGGCTGAAAAAATTGCGCTGATGGGCGCGGACATTATCGAAGCGGGCTTTGCCGCCGCCTCGCCCGGTGATTTTGACGCGATTAAAGGCATTGCCGAACATATCGACTCCGCGGTTATCTGTTCGCTTTCGCGTTGTAATGACGGGGATATTCATGCCTCTGGAAAAGCGATTGCGCCTGCCAAACATCAACGTATTCATACGTTCATCGCGACCAGCCCGCTCCACCGCGAGTTCAAGTTGAAGATGGATAAAAACGAGATTATCGACCGCGCGATAAAGGGGATTACCCTCGCGCTGGAATATACG
>CALCKU010000023.1 GCA_937965735.1 uncultured Caulobacterales bacterium | reverse complement strand
TTACACGTTGAATATAACGGCGCGCCTTTTGGTAAAGCCAATGTCAAAACCGATATGACGTTTAATATGTCCGAGCTTGTCGCCCATGCCGCAAAAACGCGTCATCTCTGCGCGGGTACCATCATTGGTTCTGGCACTGTGTCGAATAAATTTGAAGGCGGTGAAGGCAAAAAGATTGAAGACGGCGGCGTTGGCTATAGCTGTATTGCCGAAGTGCGTATGATTGAGAAAATTCAAACGGGCGAATTTGTGACGCCGTTTATGAGCTTTGGCGATACGGTCAAAATCGAAATGCTCGACAAAAAGGGTCAGTCAATTTTTGGTTCGATTGAAAACCTTGTTGAAAAATATGATCCTAAAGTGCATGTGCCGGTTGCGCCGACACCCAGCGCCTAGGCGGCTAGAATGGCCTTGCCTAAAATCATATTGCATGGGTATTGGCGATCAAGTGCAAGCTACCGCGTGCGGATCGCATTGAATATGAAGGGCGTTGCCGTCACGCATCGCTCTGTCAATCTACGCGCGGGCGATCAAAAACAGTCCGCGCATTTGGATTTAAATCCGCAAGGCTATGTCCCCATATTGGAATTAGAAGACGGAACCTGCTTGACCCAATCCCTTGCGGTTCTGGACTATCTCGACGCGACTTACCCAGAGCCCGCATTGATGCCGCGTGATGCGATTTTACGCTCTAAAATTTTAGCAGCGTCATTGGTGATTGCGTCTGATATTCATCCCATACAAAATTTGTCTGTTTTGAAATATATTCGCGCGGAATACGGGCAAGGCGATGCGGCGGTCAAAGAATGGGTGCAACACTGGATTACGCGCGGCTTTGAAAGCCTTGAGGCCATGGGGAATGCGTCTAAAGAGTTTTTCTTAACCGACACGCCGATGTTTTTTGAATGTTGTCTTATCCCGCAAATTTACAATGCGCGCAGGTTTGGCGTGGACATGACACCATTTCCGAAACTGTTAGCGGTCGAAGCGCGGTGCCAAGCTTTATCCGCGTTTGAAAATGCCTTACCAGAAAATCAAGCGGACGCACCCACGGCAGACGAGTAGCGCAATTTATACTTGCCAATGCTGTGAATAATCAGACATAAAGCCCTATGTCCAACGCGAACACTTACACAAAAACAGCCATTACATTGCACTGGATAATCGCGCTTTTAATCATTGGGCAGATTATTGGCGGGAAAGTTATGATGGCGATGAATCCCGCTCCGCTGAAATACGAGATATTTCAACTCCATAAATCTTTTGGCTTTGTGATTTTGGCCGTGTCTATTTTACGGCTTGCGTGGCGGCTTACACATAAGGCACCGGCATTACCAGACGGTATGAGCCTGTTTGAAAGATTTGCAGCCCATGCAACCCATTACGCATTTTACGCTTTAATGATTGGCCTTCCTCTTTCTGGATGGATTATGGTTTCGAGCGCGACAACACAGATTAGCACGAAGCTGTTTAAAGTGATAACTGTTCCCGATTTCCCGGGTGTTACCCGTACGGAATATATGGAAGGTCTAACAGAGAAGGCCCACGGCATGCTCGCGATTATAATGACCATTCTTATAGTTTTACATATTGGCGCGGCTTTGAAACATCACTTTGTAAACCGCGATGATGTGCTGACGCGTATGATTCCGCGCCTTAAGCCTTTACCGGCCAAGCGTAACTCTGCCGATGAAACTTAAGGGAATACTAACATAATGAAGCTGTTTTTGAATATTTTGAGATCTATCAGCCTTATCAGTTGTGGCCTAATCTTATCTGCATGTGGCGATACATCCAATGCAACTTCAAATGAAGCTGATAGCCAAACAACGTCAGATATGTCTCTCGTGAAACCCTCTGTGACCTTGCCTGAACTGCCTGTTTTAAGCGGGGCGCATGTTTGGGATATGAATGCCAAAGAAAGCCATTTGTCTTTTGAAGCCACGCATAACGGCGATGTTTTTACGGGGCGGGTGGGGCAGTTTAAAACTGCAATAAAGCTAAACCCTGAAGACCCCACAGACGCTGAAATATATGCGGTTATGTCTATTGCAAGTTTGGATGCGGGTGATGCGGACCGGAACGCAAACCTGCCAAGTCAAAACTGGTTTGACTTAAAGACCTTTCCTACAGCTGATTTCGTGTCAAAATCCGTTGTGAAGTTAAACGGTAATCAATTCAAATCAGACGGAATATTGACAATTAAGGGCATTTCTAAGCCAATAACTTTGTTATTTGAGCTTATGCCGAGTGATAACAGCATTATTGCAAAAGGCGGTGTGACATTACAGCGTTATGATTTCAAACTTGGCGAGGGTTCTGACTTTGCAGACGAATCTTGGGTCAAATTTCCAGTGCGTGTGGTCTTTGAAATCATGGCGCAGCCCGTAAAAAACTAATGTGCACGACGAGAACGCGCGTTTTAGGCCGTAATAATCCCAATATTTAACACAATCCCGTGCGTTTCAGATGTGTTTTTTCAAGATATATAATGCGTGAACTTGTTCTAAACTGAATAAGAAAGACAGGCATCATGTCATTACCCGAAAAAATGTATGGGGTTGTGCTGACGGGGCATGGCGGTCAAGAGGCCCTTGAGTGGCGCGATGATCTTCCGCTCCCGATTTTGGCAAAGCAGGATGTGCTGATTCAAGTGGCGGCAGCGGCTGTAAACAATACGGATATTTACACCCGAACGGCTTGGTATTCCAAAGGCGAAGCGGCGACGGATGATGCGAGTTGGTCTGGAATTCCGATTTCTTTTCCGCGCGTGCAAGGTGCGGATGTATGTGGGCGGATTGTTGCTGTTGGGGCAGAGGTTGAGCGTTCTCGTATTGGAGAGCGTGTTATTGTAGAGCCGTGCATCCGTAAAGCGAATGACATAATCCTTCCAACGCCTTGGTATTTTGGATCCGAATGTGATGGTGGCTTTGCTCAATTTACACGCATTGCGTCTTGTCATGCTCACGCCGTTCATAGTGATTTGACAGATGTGGAATTAGCATCATTTCCATGTGCCTATTCAACGGCTGAAAATATGTTAACACGGGCGGGTGTTAGAGACAGAGAGACTGTCTTGATAACAGGCGCTTCTGGCGGTGTCGGTTCTGCGACTGTGCAATTAGCGTGCGCACGCGGGGCCAAGGTCGTGGCTGTTACCAGTCTTGAGAAGGCAAAAGCATTGACGGCACTTGGGGCGACCAAGACATTAAACCGGAATGATAATTATGTTACCGCTTTGGGGCGTAACGCAGTGGACGTTGTTATTGATCTTGTTGCAGGGGAGCAATGGGCATCATTATTGGATGTCTTGCGCCCTGGCGGTCGATATGCTGTGGCTGGCGCTATTGCGAGGCCTTTAGCCGAGCTGGATATTCGCACGCTTTATTTGAAAGATTTGAGCCTATTGGGATGTACGGTATTAGATCCAAATGTTTTCGGTGCGCTAATTCAGCGAATAGAAAACAAGGATATTAAACCGCTCATTGCAAAGTGTTTCCCACTTAAAGAGATTAAAGCCGCACAGCGGATTTTTGCGGATAAGACCTATGTTGGAAAGATTGTGCTTAAACTTGGGTAATAATGACGTTGGTGAAGTGCCGTATTTCTTTGTAATAGCTTCTCTATAAATGACTTTATTTTTTCGGTGCGTTTTTTAAGCTTAAACGCATACAGGTTCCGATCTCTTGGGGTTTTAGGGACACTTCGCCTCCGTGAAATGTCATTATACGTTTACACAGCGGGAGCCCAATACCAAACGGTTCAGCGCCTGTCGTCGGTTTGGCATGTCGGAACAGGTTGAAGATGTCTTTTTCTTGGTTGGGGACGATTCCCAAGCCATTATCACGCACGCATATCTCTGTAAGCTCGGGATGGACTGTGTAGGTGACATGGATCATAAGGGGTCTATCCGCGCTTCGGTACTTTATACAATTATCAATCAAGATACGAATGGCTTGATTTAGCATAATCGCGTCGCCTTGCACCCAAACCGGCTCTTTGGGGAAATGAAACGTACCGCCAATGTCATTTAAAGTATGCGAAATTTCCGAATGCGTTTTTTTGAAAACTTTGCGTAAATCTACGCGGTCAAAGACGATGCCCGAAGGGGCGCTTCTTATAAAGCGTAAAAACCCCTGAATTTGCATGCGCATATTTTCAACGCCCGCGCGAATTTCGTGAAGATAGTTCAGGCTACCCGTTTCAAGGTCTCCAGCGTGTTCTGCTTCTAGCATTTCAGAAAATATACCAATATGACGGAGCGGGGCTTGTAAGTCATGGGCGGTGAGAGACGCAAAATCATCTAAATTATGGGTGATGTTTTTTAACAAAGCGTCCCGTTGTTTGATTTCAGATATATCCGTTTCTATCGTTAGACTGTAGGTCTCGCCGCTTGCGGGATCGGTAAAAGGTATTTTTTCTATTTGAACCCAGCGCGCCCACCCTTTCTTAGGTTTGATTTGTTTGATTGTTTTTTTAGGCCGTTTTTTCGCGGTGCCCGACACACCTTCTTTGCCCGACACATCTTTTTTGCCCGACACATCTTTTTTGAATGTTATTTTGGACGGCGAAAAATCCTGAATAGCTTTAAGGCGGGCGCGTAGGGATTTATTCTCTTGTTCGAGGGCCTTAAGCTTAGAATTTAAGTCGTCATTATTATTCTTCATTTTGTCCTTAAATATGTGCGTTAAGTCAAAGATCAGTTTTTATTTAAAATGTATTTTATAATCCCCTTGATGAAAGGCTGATATATGTTTGCAAAACACAATCAGGAAACATCTTGGAATGCGATCTGTGTAGCACATTCGGAAAACGCGTAGTCAGTCTTAACACTTTATTAGGTGAAATGGCTAGCGATATATAAGTTTGGCTACAGTCCCCTATTGATACGAATATTTCAAATATTATTGGTAAGCGAATATTAATCATAAAACGAAAAATTTGAATATATTTCGTTATTGAAAGTTAACTTTAATGTTTTTGTAAGAAAAAATTGGCAATTTATAAAATCACAACATAGCTCTAGCGGAACGAATGAATGACTTCAATTTGCATTGTCGACGATGATAAAACAGACCGCTTTATTATTGAGCGTGCGTTGAAATCTGTGTCGTCCGATTGGGACATTACTCAAGCTGGGGATGAGCATAGCGCTTTTGAACTGATTACGAAAACATTACCTGAAATCGTTGTGATGGATGTAAATCTAATCGGATCATGCGGATTTACACTTGCGAAACGTTTGAAGACTGTACTTAAAAACCACAATATCACATTTGTAATGATGTCAGGATTTGTCCAGGCGAAGTCATCACATTACGCAATGCCGATTGAAATTAAAGATGTGATCGTAAAGCCTATGCGCATTTCTGACTATAGTGCATTTGTGGATCAAATCCTAGAGGCACACAAAACCCGGTCACTCGAATTTTTAAGTAAAGAGGCCATTATACAAAAAGAAATCGTCGCGGCTTAAGCTTCTAAACGTTTAGACGTTTTAATTTTTAGACAAAACGCGCTGGACCTTCCCAGAGATTAAACAAGGATTGAATCATAAGTTCAAGATCTTGTCGTCGTCTGGGTTTTTGAAAATATCCATTACATCCCATATCAAAACTATTCTTTATGTCTTCAGGATTATCTGAGCTTGAGAGCATGTAGATTGATATAAATTGGGTGTCTGTATGTGATTTTAATTCTTTAAGAATATCGAGCCCAGAAATACGAGGCATTTTCAAATCCAATAAACAGATATTCGGCGTATTCGATTTAGACTGTCTTACGTTGTCTTTAATGCGTTTTAATGCATCAACACCATCATCACAATAGGTGACAGAGACATTCGGAGCAACCGCTTCAAAGGCCCTTTTAATCAAGGTTAAATCCACAAAGCTATCGTCAATAACCATGATTTTAACGGGCATCATTGTGCCTGTAACGGCATTAAAAATATCACGCTTAATTTACCCCTTATTTGGCAACTCAATGATAAAGCGGGTTCCATCTGTCCAGTTTTCATCAAGTGAAATTGTTCCGCCGTGTAACTCAGTAATGCGTTGACATGTCGCGAGACCAACGCCCAGTCCCTCATACTTATCATCTTTATGCAATCTTTGGAAGAGTTTGAAAATAGCAGAACTGTGTTCTTTTCTGATTCCAATGCCGTTATCTGTGAGTGAAATGCGGGTTAGCTTCCCGTCCTCTTCGGCGTTCACTGTAATAATCGGTGCCACACCCTCTTTGCTATATTTAATTGAGTTTTGTAATAGGTTTTGGAATAGTCTTGAGAGAAGGTCGGAATCTCCAAAGACTTTCGGTGCGCCAGTTACATTAATTTGGGCTTTATATTTCTTTATATCGGTTGAAAGTAATTTCTTTGAAATATTAATAACATCTTCGAGCTTCACCTTTTCAAAGGCTGGTGTCGATAAACCGAGGCGAGAATATTTTAAGAGTCCGCCGACCATGTCAGACATTTTATCAACGCTAGATTTGATAATCGATAGATATTCTTCTGTGGCCTCAGATTTCGTATCGCCAATTTCTTCTTCCACCATTTCACTAAATTGCGTGATATGGCGTAAAGGCGCGCTTAGGTCATGCGCGACCACAGACGCAAATTGTTCCAAGTCACGATTTGACATGGCGAGTTCGCGGGAGCGGGCTTGTAGATCATTAAACATATTAATGCGCTCTTTATTATCAAAGACGCGAATAATGGCTTTTAGGCGACCCCCATCCACTGCTACACCAGCATAAATATCGGCTTGAGAGCTTTCACCGTCACTGCCAAAGACAATCACGTCATAGCGGCTCAGATCAATCCCAGGCATTTTTGACTTAAGCCAATCTGTCCAAGTTTTCTCGCCCCATGTTGGGGTTAAGCGCGTGATCTTAAGCCCCTTGGGTAAGATCGATGTACGCGGGAGGCCAAGGCGGGAAAGTGCATTGGGGTTAGCGTATTCAAGGTTGAGGGTTTCAACATCAACAACAAACAAAGCGTAGCTTGATTTACGAGCGACGATTGAGAGCAGGCGATCTAAGTTTTCAACTTGTTCGGCATGGTCATAAAACTTTGTTACATCGAGAACATCTGTTACGAAACCAATGGTTTCATTATTCTTGCCATGTACAGGTTGATAGACAACAGATAATCTTTGCGTATCACCATCTGGTTTTACATTTTCTAAGACAAAGGATTGTCTTTTTCCATCTTCTAAAACCGCATCAATATGAGGTTTTGCCTCAGCATAAAGATGGGGGGGTAAGAATTTATCGACCGTTTTCCCAATAATATTATCGTATGTTGTGTCCCATACATCTAGATATTCTTGGTTCACATAAACATATTTACGATTTTCATCAATATAGCTGACAAGAGACGGCGAGGCTTTCAAAACGCCGTCTAAAATGGCTTGGCGTTTCGCGAGTTCATTTTGGGCTGTTATGTAGTTATGAACATCAAACCCTGATACATTCCATTTTCCAGATTTGGTTTTAGCGCCGTAAAATTGGACATAGCGGTAATCTTTATCCGGGCCGTAATACATGCGACAGATGAATTGGACTTTCTTAGAGCGTCGGGCCTTTTTAATTTGTTTTTGTAAAATTGCATGATCGTCTGGATGAATTGTGGTGAAATCAATTTTGTTTTCACCTTCCTCAGGTTTGCGTCCCAAAAAGGTCTTGAGCCCAATTTGCGAAAGAATATCCGAAAGGTCATGTGATAATTCAAGATAAAACGCTTTCATCATATCTTGCATGACGCCCAGCATTTCGTTCTTTAATTGCACATCAATTTCAGCGTCTCTTAGGCGTCCAATATTAATGATAGTCAGAACACTTCCGAAATTATTTTCATGGGCGACCGCTCGAATAAGCCATGCCACACCGTTTACATCCAAAGCTTCTTCTTCGATAATTTCTTTTGAGCCAAGGGCTTGGTCGATCATCGATTCTGGATTGATACTTTCAAACGGTGAACGGAATGTGGCAATGGGCCGTCCAAGGTCTGCTTCGGTTAGTTTGAAAAGCTCGCGGGCTAAGGCTGTGAATTTCGTGATCCGCGATGCGTTATCGAGGAAAATTACGCCAATTTGTGTTGATTGTAATAAAAGATCAAAATCTGTATTCAGTTGAGTCAGTTCATCATTTTGGCGATGATATTCAGCGTTTACTGAATATAGCTCTTCATTGACAGAGCTTAATTCTTCATTGGTGGACTGAAGTTCCTCGTTCGAAGACATAAGTTCTTCGTTTGAGGATTGGAGTTCCTCATTCGTTGTTTCAATTTCTTCAATGGTTGATTGCAGGGCTTCGCGTGTGCGATTGAGCTCTATCTCTAACTTTTCAATCCGTTCTTGATCGAGCTTGTCACTGGAAATTACTGTCGTATCTGCTGTGGGTCTTACACGATCTTTATATCCGCCTTCATCAATAATCACGAGGGCGTGCGATTGTTCAGAATCCGAATCCATAGTCAAAGGTCGGACTTCAATATCGACCATCATGCCCTTTTTGGGATATTCTTCCAAAACAATACGCGAGAAGTTGATTGAGGTTTGATCTCTTAATGTGCGCTCAAGCCCCGCAATGAGCGGTGTTCTCAACGCTTTATCGACCATCTCGGCAGCGTCTAAATGCGCCAGCCCTTCAGGCGGTCTTAAAAACCGCCGTGCCTTACCAAAGGAATATAAAAGCTCTCTTTCAGAGGATAATAATAGGCAATCGGGCGCATATTCATTCAGCATTGCCGAATAGGCAGGCAAGAGGGCTGTTTCTTTGGCGCGTACCGTGCTTCGCGACCGATTTAGGATGTTGCTATTTCGCAAGGCCTTATCAAGCGGCGCTTGAAAAGAGAGCTTGGTTTGTTTGGTATTAGTCCGCCGGAAAACGCGGTTGCGCGCATCAATAAATTCAAAACTGTCTCTATGAGCACCAACCGTTTCACTGGAGCCGAGGAATAGAATCCCTTGTTTTAAAAGACCAAAGGCAAACCCGCTCAATATTTTATGCTGGGCATCAATTGAGAAATAAATCAATAGATTGCGGCAAGAAATCATATCCAGTTTTGTAAAAGGGGGATCGGATAAAATATCATGGGGTGCAAAAATAATCATTTTGCGAATGTCTGGACTAATGACTAAAGATTCCGATCCGTTGACAGGGTCAAAATATTTATCTTTTAGGGCCTGAGGAACTGACTTTAATTCTTCATGTGTAAATGTACCGCGTGCCGCCGAACCTAGGAAGTCACGTTTAATATCTGTCGCAAAAATTTGAACTTCAATTTTATAGGGTAAATCTTCAAAAGCGGCGGCAAAGAGAAGGGCAAATGAGTAGGCCTCTTGACCTGTGGCACAGCCAGGCGTCCAGATGCGAATGGGTCTTTTAGAGGCTTGCGCGTTTTGAATAATTTCAGGGATAACCTGTTGTTCAATCACTTTAAATGCGGCTGTATCCCGAAAGAAATCCGTCACACCGATCAAAAGCGTTTGTCCCAAAATTTTGGCTTCTTCTGGATCAGAGCTTATGAGTTCAGCATAGTCGGCCAAAGACCGCATTTGCAGATGCATCATACGTTTTCGGACACGGCGCTCAAGCATGGAGTGTTTGTATTGCGCAGCATCAATTGTCGAGAGTCCGACAACGGCTTTAGAAATTTTTGAAAGCGCCGCATCTGTTTCAGAAACAACAAAGTCTTGTGGCGCAAAAGTTTTGAGTAAAACAGCATCGATTATGATTGCCAAAAGTTGCTCGGGTGCATCAACAGCGCGAATAGCTTTTGTTGAGATTGCGGCCACAGGCATGGAGTCAAATTTGGCCGTTTCGGGTGATTGAGCGCACGTAAAGCCGCCTGCTTTGTTGATTGCAATAATGCCATCAGCGCCATCAGATCCAGAGCCAGAGAGAATGACCCCACACCCTCTTTCCGCCCATTCTGTAGCAACAGAGCGGAAAAATTTATCAATCGTTGAGACAACGCCTGTCTCTTCAATGCTCGGGCGCGATAGGACTTTAAACCGATTTCCGATCATTTCCAAAGTCTTGCCAGGTTGGATGACATAAACGGTATCGGGGCGTACATTTTCGCCGTCGACAGCGGGTTTGACTTCCATTTTTGTGTGACGGGCCAAAAGTTCGTCGAGCATGCTCTTAAAGTCACGCGAAAGATGCATGACGACGACATAGGCGCCGCCAGTCTTATCGGGGACCCCGTCAAAAAAGTGTTCTAAGGCTTCGAGACCACCTGCGGATGCACCGAGACCGACCAGAAAATCTGGTGCTTTATGACCTGCCATTTTTTCTCCCTTGGCCGTCTTGTTTATTTTGAAAACAGGAGATTGCCAAAAATCTATATATTCACGTTACCAATATGGTGGAGAGGTAAATTTGTTTAAATATTTCTTTACGCAAAACTTAATAAGGACGCTACAAATTTCTTGTAAAACTCACGATATGGGGGCGTTTTCGGTATATTTTTTCCAATATTGTGGATATTTACGATTTTTTAACTTAAATAATATTAATATCTATTCATGGGATGACTTGAATCTCTGATTATGGCCCAACGCACCCGGAATGCGCTAATCTATACCCAGACATGACATAAGTCGGTGTTCTCCCTTTAAAATGAAACGCGAAGCTCGCTTTCTGAACACCACGACATTAGGATTGTGTGACTTATAACACATATATATAGCGCTTACAGCGCACCTAATCTTATGCGTTATCAACGCTGTTATTTCCCCTGTTTTCACTTAGCTTCATAGCTATGACCCCGCACCCTGCGGGCTTTGACTTAAACCCACGACACTTTTTTTAAGGAGTCTTGTATATGAGTGTATTTTTATTACCACATTCAGCCATTTCGAATCCGGTCTTATCGTCTAAATTTTTAGAGCGGACCAATCTTTTGAGTGTGAGTCCAAAGATTAAATCAATTGCCATGCATATTCTGGAAACGGGATTGTTAAACCCAATTGTCGTACGCTGTGTGCGGCCGAGTACACATTCTAAATCGGAAACCTCTAAAACAAACCGTTCTATATTAGAGACTATGTCAGGGTCTAAGTTCGAAACTAAACCAATTTATGAAGTCGTGGATGGATTTAAGCGTTTGAGGGCTATCCTACATTTAAAAAGAACGGGGCGTTTACCGCGGACGTTAAAATCTATTCCCTGTATTTCTGTTGAGGCCCTTGAAGAGACAGTACAAGACAAAGTGAAGCCTATGACTTTGATGGGCTCAACGCCGATCATGCTGTCAGAAGCTGAGCTGAGCCATGAAATTATGAGCGGGCTACGTTCGGGTGCTTCAAAAGAGGCGCTAATGGTGCAGTTCGAATGTCATGCAGATGTTTTTGACAAGATTGTATCCCTGAAGTTTTTACACCCAAAAATTAAAGCTTGTTTTGACGATGGTCACTTAAGCTTGGAGCAAGCGGCGGCTTTTGCAATGTTCCCGAATGTAGAAGCGCAGTGGCGTTTGATGGAACAGCTTGGCCCGTCAGTGAATTCAAAAGATATTTTAGCGCAACTTACAGGGCCAGACAATTTTGTCGATTTGCCAGATGGCGATATCTTAATACTCCCAACGCGCCGTAATCTGCCCGTGGAAACACCACGGTCTCACCGCTCACCCGCAGCTCCGCGAATTGCTGCCTAGACGTCCTCCTGTCTAGAAAAATTCGTAAGACTAAAAGGGCGGTACTGCACTATACCGCCCTTTTTTATTTTAAGGTGGGGCTTTTCTTGCCTGCCGATCCCATTCAAAGTGACACAGTGTTCCCGTCAAGCGTGACACTTCATTCCATTTGCCTCTGACTCCCGGAGATTCCTAAAAGGAAACATCAGGGCTCTCGAACTGGATGCAAACAGAGGGGGCATTGCGGACGTTACAAAGTTATTCAAACTAGCCGACGGTCCTAGGTGTCAACAAATTCTGGCAACCCGAAATTAGCGTTGATGTCATGAAGATATGAAAAGGGATTGCTTATTCGGACTTTTTGATTAGCTAAATAACCCCTAACGCCAACATCTGCTGCTGCTAGGGCCGCGCCGGCGCCCAAAAGTGCTGGTCCTGCGAGACCTGTAAAATAAGCGAGTGCACCTGCTGACGGCACAGAAATCGTAATTGCCCGATAAGCACCTGTCCATGCAGTTGAAATTGACTCATTTTTTAATTCGCGCTTTAAAGCGCGTAGGCTGGGTTCAATATTTTTATTATACGCTTCTTGCGCTCTAACGAATAACTCTTCACCTTCGAGCTCTCCAGCCCCTGCAAGTTTTTCAGATAGGTCGGAGATCTTACCAGTAAAGTCTAAATATTGGTCTTTCCTCTTTTCTCTGAACTTCAGCAATTTGGAAACTGGCACCGATGCATCAACTCTCAATCCTCTCATGACCACCCCGATCATTGCGCCCGCAGCATTTTCCGGTGATGAATCCACTACATCATCGAACATAAACCGAAACGACATGCCTTGAGCCCGCTGATAGGACGTGAGTGGTGCTATTGATAGTTGTTTGGAAAGCTGAGCAGCTAGTGCCGACATATAAGCACCCGCAAACCTACTATCGACTAGCAACCATTCTCCGTCGCGTGAAGCACTGTGCTGGCGACTTTCAAACATATCTCGCATTATCCGAGGCATCTTTTCTGGATGTATTTGGGCCATCCCAAGGTCACGAAACATGCGGCGGACACTCGATGGCATTTTCCCACCGTGCATTCGGCTCAATCCAAATTGAAACGCCAATTCTCTCAATTCAGGCGACATTTTACTCGGATGCATCATCCCAACTTCGTCTAATGCCTCTTGAAGTTCCCATTTGATTTCATCAGGCTGCAGGACTGATTCAAAGACGGGGTTGTTCGTTGTATTGGTGCGCCACAAATTGTCGATTTCGTTATTTCCTAAACGCAGTATTTTTCGGCCTAAGTCTTCGATTACGTGCGGGTGCAGATCACAACGCAGGGGTCGTAAATATCCTTCGGCATAGCAAATTTGTGTGTCTTCATTTTGGTAGGGGGATTTGATTGCACTAGGTGCAATTGTTTGAATTTCATCCCAAAATAAAATTGCCGAACGCAGCCAAGCGGGATCATCAATGTCAATGTGTGGAAAGTAAAGTGCGGTGCCTAACATAATTTTTAACTCCTCCTAGAACTAACCATTTAAGGTTTTATATATCATGTATACACAAATATCTAGAAATTCCCATTTCCAATGATGGACAGTGCTAACGTCCCCTTCGGGGCTCGTGGTTGCGTTATCTGTCAGTAGTCTAATGTCTGCTTTTCTTGCCTAATCTGACAAGTGAGATATTGTCATTTTGAAGAGAACTTGAAGTCACGCCTGGAGAGAACGCCGCGTCACTCTG